>NZ_JBEOVF010000023.1:0-157047 GCF_040295365.1 Streptomyces sp. NPDC002838
TCACCTACCAGGGTGCCCGTGTTGACGCGCCAACCGCTGCGGGCGGACACCCCCCGACACGTCCCCTTGCCGCCGTACGCGGCTGTCCCACCGCTCGGCTTCTACGGTCACCTCTCGCCGTAGGCCCGCACCCACGCCGGGTGACTGGACGCCCCTTTACAACCGCCCCAACACCTGCGCCAGCAGCGACCCCATCCGCGTCGCGCTGTCGCGGCCCGCCTGGAGGACCTCCTCATGGTTCAGGGGCTCGCCCGTCATGCCGGCGGCGAGGTTGGTCACCAGGGAGATGCCCAGCACCTCGGCGCCCGCTTCACGCGCGGCGATCGCCTCCAGGACCGTCGACATGCCCACCAGGTCCGCGCCGATCACGCGGGCCATGCGGATCTCGGCCGGCGTCTCGTAGTGCGGGCCGGGGAACTGGGCGTAGACGCCCTCCTCCAGGGTGGGGTCGACCTCCTTGCACAGGGCGCGCAGGCGCGGGGAGTAGAGGTCGGTGAGGTCGACGAAGTTGGCGCCGATGATGGGGGAGGCCGCCGTCAGGTTGATGTGGTCGCTGATCAGGACCGGCTGGCCGGGGCGCATGCCCTCGCGCAGGCCGCCGCAGCCGTTGGTGAGGATGATCGTCTTGCTGCCGGTGGCGACGGCCGTGCGGACGCCGTGGGCGACGGCGGCGACTCCGCGGCCCTCGTAGTAGTGCGTACGGCCCAGAAAGACCAGGGCACGCTTGTCGCCGATGGTGTACGAGCGGATCTTGCCTCCGTGGCCCTCGACCGCGGGGGGCGGGAAGCCGGGCAGCTCGGTGACCTGGAGCTCGGCGTCGGGGACGCCCAGCGCGTCCACGGCCGGTGCCCAGCCGGAGCCCATCACGAGGGCGACGTCGTGGGTCTCGGCGCCCGTCAGTTCGCGCAGGCGAGCGGCGGCGGCGTCGGCGGCGGCGTGGGGGTCGCCCTGGATGTCGTCCGGAAGAAGAGATGCGTTCACGCGCACGAGGGTAGCCGGTCGAGGCCTACGCGCGTAGATGACAGAGCTCACGAGATGGGGATCGTTGTCTCGTCGTTTCCAACGAAGGGGCGTGTCGGGGTGGTGTCAGCAGGGGCGCTTGCGCAGTTCCATGACGTAGTCGTGCGGCGCGCCCGCCGACTCCGCGGCGTCGGCGATCTCGCCCAGGTAGCGGGCCGAGGGCAGGCCTCCCTCGTAGCCGTTGAGGACGTACGTCCAGGCCTGTTCCTGGCCCTCGAGGGTCTGGACGTGGATCCGCATACGGCGGTAGATGTCCAGGCCCGCGCCCTCCCAGCGGTCCATGGAGTCCTCGTCCAGGGGCGCGATGTCGTACAGCGCCACGAAGACCTGGGCCACGGGGTCCTCGACGATCGTGGCCACGGCCCCCTCCCAGCCCATGTGCTCGCCACCGAAGGTCAGCCGCCAGCCGTTGAGCCAGCCTGTCGCACGCAGTGGTGAGTGCGGGGCGCGGCGGGTCATCAGCCGCGCGTCGAGGTTGCCGGCGTACGCGGCGTAGAGCGACATGCGTCGAGGGTACGGCAGGGGTCCCGGGTGTCTCAGCCGTCGCGTGCGTGTCCGTGCCGGGGCGGGTGGGGCCCCGGGGGAGTGGCATTTGGTGGCGTGCGGGACAATGGAGTACGTGACTCGGATCGTGATCATCGGTGGCGGACCCGGCGGATATGAAGCGGCGCTGGTGGCCGCGCAGCTCGGCGCGGAGGTGACCGTCGTCGACTGCGACGGTCTGGGCGGGGCGTCGGTGCTCACCGACTGCGTGCCGTCGAAGACCCTTATCGCTACGGCCGAGGTGATGACCACCTTCGACTCGTCGTACGAGGAACTGGGGATCATCGTCGCCGACGACACTCCACCCATGGAGCAGGCCGCCCGGGTGGTGGGGGTTGATCTCGGGAAGGTGAATCGAAGGGTCAAGCGGCTTGCGCTGGCTCAGTCGCACGACATCACGGCGTCCGTGACGCGGGCCGGGGCTCGTGTGCTGCGGGGGCGCGGGCGGCTCGAGGGCATGCAGGCCCTCGACGGGTCGCGGAAGGTGGTCGTGCGGGCCGCGGACGGGAGTGAGGAGACCCTCGTCGCGGATGCCGTGCTGATCGCCACCGGCGGGCATCCCCGTGAGCTGCCCGACGCGCAGCCCGATGGCGAGCGGATTCTGAACTGGACCCAGGTGTACGACCTGACCGAGCTGCCCGAGGAGCTCATCGTGGTCGGGTCCGGTGTCACCGGTGCCGAGTTCGCCGGGGCCTATCAGGCGCTCGGGTCGAAGGTCACGCTGGTGTCGTCGCGGGATCGCGTGCTGCCGAGTGAGGACCCGGACGCCGCAGTCGTGCTCGAGGACGTCTTCCGGCGGCGTGGCATGAATGTGTTGGCGCGCTCGCGGGCGCAGTCGGCCAAGCGGGTCGGGGACCGGGTCGAGGTCACGCTGGCCGACGGGCGGGTCATCACCGGCTCGCACTGTCTGATGGCCGTCGGCGCCATTCCCAACACCGAGGGCATGGGCCTGGAGGAGGCCGGGGTCCGGCTGCGGGAGTCCGGGCACATCTGGACCGACAAGGTGTCGAGGACCACGGCTCCTGGCGTGTACGCCGCCGGTGACGTGACCGGGATCTTCGCGCTCGCTTCCGTCGCGGCGATGCAGGGACGTATCGCCATGTACCACTTCCTGGGTGACGCGGTGAATCCGCTGAACCTGAAGACCGTGTCGTCGAACGTCTTCACCGATCCCGAGATCGCCACGGTCGGGTACAGCCAGGCCGACGTCGACGGCGGCAAGATCGACGCCCGGGTCGTGAAGCTGCCGCTGCTGCGCAACCCGCGCGCGAAGATGCAGGGCATCCGGGACGGCTTCGTCAAGATCTTCTGCCGGCCGGGCACGGGGATCGTGGTGGGCGGTGTGGTCGTGGCGCCGCGCGCTTCGGAACTGATCCATCCCATCTCGATCGCCGTCGACAACAATCTGACGGTCGAACAGATCGCGAACGCGTTCACCGTTTACCCCTCCCTTTCGGGGTCGATCGCCGAGGTGGCACGGCAGCTGCACACCCGTAAGACCGGGGATGGCGGCTGACGACCGAAAGCGATTCCCCGCTGGTCACGGGGAGTTGTCGAGCATGCGTGCGGCATAGGCGGCCGGATTAGGCCCTATACCACTTCCTGCCCTCCCGTGCGAACAACTTCTGCTATTCGGCGCAAACTGCTGAAACCAGACGGTCGTTGGGGTTACTGTCAGTTTCGTGTTCGCTGCAGAACGTCGCCAATTGATCCTCGAAATGGTGCGAGCGAACGGGGCCGTGTCGCTCCGTGAGCTCGCCCGCGTCGTCCAGACCTCCGAAGTGACCGTACGGCGGGACGTGCGCGCACTGGAGGCAGAAGGACTCCTCGACCGCCGGCATGGCGGTGCGGTATTGCCGGGCGGGTTTACGCGGGAGTCCGGCTTTCCGCAGAAATCACATCTCGCGACCGCCGAGAAGACGGCCATCGCCGATCTCGCCGCGAGCTTCGTCGAAGAGGGCGAGGCCATCGTGGTCGGGGCGGGGACCACCACGCAGGAGCTGGCTCGTCGGCTCGCGCGGGTACCCGGGCTGACCGTCGTCACCAACTCGCTGCTGGTGGCCCAGGCGTTGGCCCACGCCAACCGGGTGGAAGTCGTGATGACCGGCGGTACGCTCCGCGGTTCGAACTACGCCCTTGTGGGGAGTGGTGCCGAACAGTCCCTTCAGGGGCTGAGGGTCTCCCGGGCCTTCCTCTCCGGGAGCGGGCTCACCGCCGAGCGCGGGCTGTCCACGTCCAACATGCTGTCCGCGTCCGTCGACCGTGCGCTGGTGCAGGCGGCCGCCGAGGTCGTCGTCCTCGCCGACCACACCAAGCTCGGCACGGACACCATGTTCCAGACGGTGCCGACCGATCTCATCACCCGTCTGGTGACGGACGATCCGCCGGCCCACGACGACCGTGCCGCCACCGAGCTCCAGGCCCTCGCCGACCAGGGGGTGCAGATCGCCGTGGCCGGGGCGACCGGGAACCCGGGGGGTGACGAGGTCCCGGCGCGCCGGCAACAGCGCCGGGACGTGCCCCTTCCGAGCCCGCGCCGGGGTCAGGTGCCGGGCGCCGCGCCGGGGCTGCGGACGGCCGCCGTGCTCGGTGAGCAGGTACCCGGAGCAGAGCGGGCCAGGGTCGCGGATCTGCGGCGGCGTTGAGCCGGGCCGCCGAAGGTCGAGGAGAAGGCCGCGCGGCGGTCGGTCCGCGCTCAGTGGGGCCATCGGCTCGGGGGACGGAAAACGAGGCGCCCGGCGGACTGAAGCTGTCAGTCCGCCGGGCGCCTCGGGATGCCGTGGAAGCGGTGGTCAGTCCTTGATCTCGCAGATCGCGGCGCCGGACGTGATGGAGGCGCCGACGTCGGCGGACAGGCCCTTGATGGTGCCGGACTTGTGCGCGTTCAGCGGCTGTTCCATCTTCATCGCTTCGAGTACGACGACCAGGTCGCCCTCCTTGACCTCCTGGCCCTCCTCGACCGCGATCTTGACGATGGTGCCCTGCATCGGGGAGGCGAGGGTGTCGCCGGAGGCGGCCGGGCCGGACTTCTTCGCCGCCCGGCGCTTGGGCTTGGCACCCGCCGCGAGCCCGGTACGGGCCAGCGACATGCCCAGCGAGACCGGGAGGGAGACCTCCAGGCGCTTGCCGCCGACCTCGACGACGACCGTCTCACGGCCCGGCTCCTCGTCCGTGTCCATGTCGGCGGGGGCGGTGAAGGGCTTGATCTCGTTGACGAACTCCGTCTCGATCCAGCGGGTGTGGACCGTGAACGGGTCCTGGCTGCCGGTGAGCTCGGGAGCGAACGCCGGGTCCTCGACGACCGCGCGGTGGAAGGGGATGGCCGTGGCCATGCCCTCGACCTGGAACTCGGCCAGGGCACGGGCCGCGCGCTGCAGGGCCTGCTGCCGGGTGGCGCCGGTGACGATCAGCTTGGCGAGCAGGGAGTCCCAGGCCGGGCCGATCACGCTGCCGGACTCCACGCCCGCGTCCAGGCGCACCCCGGGCCCGGCGGGCGGGGCGAACGTGGTGACCGTGCCGGGGGCCGGGAGGAAGTTGCGGCCCGGGTCCTCGCCGTTGATGCGGAACTCGAAGGAGTGGCCGCGCAGGACCGGGTCGTCGTAGCCGAGTTTTTCGCCGTCGGCGATGCGGAACATCTCGCGGACCAGGTCGATGCCGGTGACCTCCTCGGTGACCGGGTGCTCGACCTGCAGGCGGGTGTTGACCTCCAGGAAGGAGATCGTGCCGTCCACGCCGACGAGGAACTCCACCGTGCCCGCGCCGACGTAGCCGGCCTCCTTGAGAATGGCCTTCGACGCCGCGTACAGCTCGGCGTTCTGCTCGGCGGACAGGAAGGGGGCCGGCGCCTCCTCGACCAGCTTCTGGTGGCGGCGCTGCAGGGAGCAGTCACGGGTCGATACGACGACCACGTTGCCGTGCTGGTCGGCCAGGCACTGCGTCTCCACGTGCCGGGGCTTGTCCAGGTAGCGCTCGACGAAGCACTCACCCCGCCCGAACGCGGCCACCGCCTCACGGACGGCGGAGTCGTACAGCTCGGGCACCTCTTCCAGGGTGCGGGCCACCTTCAGCCCGCGCCCGCCACCGCCGAACGCGGCCTTGATCGCGATGGGCAGGCCGTGCTCCTCGGCGAAGGCGACCACCTCGTCGGCACCGCTCACCGGGTCGGGCGTGCCGGCCACCAGGGGTGCGCCGGCGCGCTGGGCGATGTGCCGGGCGGCGACCTTGTCGCCGAGGTCGCGGATGGCCTGCGGCGGCGGGCCGATCCAGATCAGGCCCGCGTCCAGGACCGCCTGCGCGAACTCGGCGTTCTCCGAGAGGAAGCCGTAACCCGGATGGATGGCGTCCGCACCCGACTCACGCGCGGCGCCCAGCACCTTCGACATGTCCAGATAGCTGGTCGCCGGGGTGTCACCACCCAGGGCGAATGCCTCATCCGCAGCGCGGACATGCAGAGCGTCCCGGTCCGGGTCGGCGTAGACGGCCACGCTCGCGATACCGGCATCCCGGCAGGCCCGGGCAACGCGGACAGCGATTTCGCCACGGTTGGCGATGAGCACCTTGCGCACGATTGAGGCTCCCTCCTTGAAACAAGCCGAGTTTAGGGACTGCCGACACGACACTTCGACCCGTCCCCAATGGTGAGCTTGCCCACACGGAGCGTGATGTGAGGCTTGCTCGACCCGCGAAATCCCTTGTCGCACCTCGGTACGCAGGACTCCTCCCGGAAACCCTAGCCCTCCTGTGTGGTCAAGGTCTCTGTAGTGGCGTGCTTCGGCCCACTCCGTTTCTTTGTGGAGTCCCTACGAATGGCCCAATGATTCTTTGCCCTCCGCCGGACTCTTGTCCTCGCGTTTACCCGTGAGTAGCGTTCACGATGTCTCGAACGTACTTCGGGTAACTGCAGTCTTGCTCGGGTGGCTCTGAAAAAGCTCTGGAAGTGGGTGGGGACCGGTGGTGCGCAGACCGGTGGCGTGGGTCGTGGCGGTCGTGCTCGTCGCCGAGGCGTTCGGCATCGCCCTGCTCAACTGGTTCCTCGGAACCGTCGTCGACCGGCAGAACATGTCCCTGGCCGGCCTCGACCCGAATGTGATGTCCACGTCGTCGAAGATCGGCGGGATCGTCTTCGGCCTCTACTTCGCCCTGTGCGGCCTGGTCGCGCTGCTGGTCGCCGTGCGGGGCCGCCGCCCCGCCGGTCTCGGCCGCATCCTGCTGATCAGCGCGGCCGTGGTGCACGGACTGCTGGGCGCGTTCGCGTGGGGGCTGATGGGCTGGCCGCAGTTCCTGTTCATGATGGCCGTGCTCGCCCTGATCGTGCTGCTGCTGATGACGTACGACGGCCAGGGCGGGCCGGAGCCCGCCGACGCGACGCCGGACGACACCAAGGGCGACGGCGGCTCGCCGATCACGCCTCCGCCGGCGCCCACAACTCCGTGATGCCGACGCCCAGTTCCGCCAGCAGCCGACGGACGAGGGGCAGGCTGATGCCGATCACGTTGCCGTGGTCGCCGTCGATGCCGTCGATGAACGGGGCCGAGCGGCCGTCGAGCGTGAACGCCCCGGCGACGTAGAGAGGTTCGCCCGAGGCGACGTACGCGGCGATCTCCTCGTCGGTCGGATCGCCGAAGCGGACGACGGTGGAGGCGGTGGCGGAGGTGTACCGGCCGCTGATCGTGTCGTAGACGCAGTGGCCGGTCTGCAGCGTGCCGGCGCGGCCGCGCATGGACTTCCACCTGGCCGTGGCCTCCTCGGCGTCGGCGGGCTTGCCCAGCGCCGCGCCGTCCAGCTCGAGGACCGAGTCGCAGCCGATCACCAGAGCGCCCTTGACCTCGGGCTTGGCCGCCACCACGGAGGCCTTCGCCTCGGCCAGGGCGAGGGCCAGTTCGGCGGGGGTCGGCGCGGTGACGGCGTCCTCGTCGACGCCGCTCACGATCACCTCGGGGTCGAGCCCGGCCTGGCGCAGCAGACCGAGCCGGGCGGGGGACTGGGAGGCGAGGACGAGACGGCGGCGCGGTTGATCAGTCATACGGTCAGCGTATCGGCGACCCTCATCTGACGCCGATCACGATCATCGCGATCACCATGGCGAGCGCCATGAAAACGCCCAGCCGCCGAAGCATGTCCTGCATGTCGCGCAGTTCCTTCGGCGGCTCGTCGTCGGGGTCGGACCACAGCATGCTTTCGAGCGTGCGGTGGTTTCGTGCGGGGCGCCTGAGTACGCGTACTCAACTTCCGGGGGCCCTACCCGGGCCAGTAGGTGCGGCTCCAAGACGCCGGACCCGGCTGCGGCAGGCGGTGGGCCGCGATGCGGGACGGGTCCGACCAGGCGTCCCGGGTGGTGGGCGCGCCGGGCGGCTCGGGGGGTGCCGCCGCGGCGCGGGCGCGGACCACCGCCAGGGCGGCGGCCAGCTCCTCCGGGGTCGGATTGCCCCTTACGACCTTGATCGTCATGACGGCTCCCAATCAATCGAGGTGGGGCTAGAGGGGGATGTTGCCGTGCTTCTTCGGAGGCAGGGATTCCCGCTTGGTGCGTAGTTGACGCAGGCCCCGTACGACATGGCGGCGGGTTTCGGACGGCATGATCACGGCGTCGATGTAGCCGCGCTCGGCCGCGACGTAGGGGTTGAGCAGGGCGTCCTCGTACTCCTGGATGAGCCGGGCCCGGGTCGCCTCACCGTCTCCGGCGGCCTCCGCCTCGGCGATGGTCCGGCGGTGCAGGATGTTGACCGCGCCCTGGGCGCCCATGACGGCGATCTGGGCGGTGGGCCAGGCGAGGTTGAGGTCGGCGCCCAGGTGCTTGGAGCCCATGACGTCGTAGGCGCCGCCGAAGGCCTTGCGGGTGATCACGGTGATGAGCGGGACCGTGGCCTCGGCGTAGGCGTAGATCAGCTTGGCGCCGCGGCGGATGATGCCGTCGTGCTCCTGGTCGACGCCGGGCAGGAAGCCGGGGACGTCCACGAAGGTGATGACCGGGACGTTGAAGGCGTCGCAGGTGCGCACGAAGCGGGCCGCCTTCTCGCTCGCCCTGATGTCGAGGCAGCCGGCGAACTGCATCGGCTGGTTCGCGACGATGCCGACCGGGCGGCCCTCGACCCGGCCGAAACCGGTGGCGATGTTCGGTGCGAACAGCGGCTGCGTCTCGAAGAACTCGGCGTCGTCGAGGATGTGCTCGATCACCGTGTGCATGTTGTACGGCTGGTTCGCGCTGTCCGGCACGATCGTGTCCAGCTCGCGGTCCTCGTCGGTGAGGGCGAGGTCCGCCTCCTCGGGGAACGCCGGGGGTTCGCTGAGGTTGTTGGACGGCAGGTACGACAGCAGCTGCTTGACGTACTCGATGGCGTCCTTCTCGTCGCCGGCCATGTGGTGTGCCACACCGGAGGCGGAGTTGTGGGTGCGGGCGCCGCCGAGCTCCTCGAAGCCGACGTCCTCGCCGGTGACCGTCTTGATGACGTCCGGGCCGGTGATGAACATGTGCGAGGTCTGGTCGACCATGACGGTGAAGTCGGTGATGGCGGGGGAGTAGACCGCGCCGCCCGCGCACGGGCCGACGACCAGGCTGATCTGCGGGATCACGCCGGAGGCGTGGGTGTTGCGGCGGAAGATCTCGCCGTAGGCGCCGAGGGAGGCGACGCCTTCCTGGATGCGGGCGCCGCCGGAGTCGTTGATGCCGATGACCGGGCAGCCGGTCTTCAGCGCGAAGTCCATCACCTTGACGATCTTCTGGCCGTAGACCTCGCCGAGGGCGCCGCCGAAGACGGTGAAGTCCTGGGAGAACAGGGCGACGGGGCGGCCGTCGACGGTTCCGTACCCGGTCACGACCCCGTCCCCGTACGGGCGGTTCTTCTCCAGGCCGAAGTTGGTGGACCGGTGCCGCGCGAACTCGTCGAGTTCCACGAAGGAGCCCTCGTCGAGCAGCAGTTCGATGCGCTCACGGGCTGTCAGCTTGCCCTTGGCGTGCTGCTTCTCGACGGCGCGTGCGGAGCCGGCGTGCGTCGCCTCCTCGATGCGGCGCTGGAGGTCCGCGAGCTTGCCCGCGGTCGTGTGAATGTCGATCTCGTGACGCTCTTCCGGCTCGGACATCGGGATGTGGCTCCCTGCCTGCTCAAAAAGGGGGGACGGTTACTCATCCGTAGAGTAGTGGGGGGTCCACCAATCGGCAGTGCGGCGTTTACCACACCTAGTGTGGGTTGCATGACGCCGCGAGACGCATCAGACGACAGCCGTTGGTCCGACCTGGACCGTCCGCCCTTCAACGCCGCGGCCCTGCGGCGCGCGCTGGTGCGGGAGGGCTCGCTGTGGTCGGCGGTGGAGGTCGTGCAGCGCACCGGCTCCACCAACAGCGACCTGGTGGCCTCGGCGGATGCCGGCAAGGCGGCCGAGGGCGCGGTCCTGGTCGCCGAGGAGCAGACTGCCGGGCGGGGCCGCCTGGACCGGCAGTGGACGGCTCCGGCGCGGTCGGGTCTTTTCTTCTCCGTGCTGCTGAATCCGAGTGAGGTGCCGGTGGCCCGCTGGGGCTGGCTGCCGCTGCTGACCGGGGTGGCGGTGGCGACGGGGCTGTCGCGGGTCGCGGGTGTGGATACGGCGCTCAAGTGGCCGAACGACCTGCTGGTGACCGTGGGCGGCGAGGAACGCAAGGCCGGGGGGATCCTGGCGGAGCGGGCCGGGGACGACGGGGTCGTCGTCGGGGTCGGCATCAACGTGACGCTGCGGGCGGACGAGCTGCCGGTGCCGCAGGCGGGGTCGCTGGCGCTGGCCGGGGCGGTGAACACCGACCGGGATCCGTTGCTGCGGGGGGTGCTGCGGTCGCTGGAGGACTGGTACGCGCGCTGGCGGGCCGCCGGCGGCGACCCGGCGGCGAGTGGCTTGCAGGAGACGTATGCCGCCGGGTGCGCGACCCTCGGGCGGGTTGTGCGGGCCGAGCTGCCCGGCGACCGGTCGGTCGTCGGGGAGGCGGTGGCGATCGACGGTGACGGACGACTCGTGATCGCGACGGAAGACGGGGTACAGGAGCCGGTGGGAGCGGGGGACATCGTGCACTTGCGGGCGGGATGACCTTCGTATCGTCGGACCACTCGCGGAGTGAGCTACGGCACACCTGCCGTAGAGTTGAGGCCGGTCGATACCTGACCGTGACAGATCGGAAGGGCAGCAGGCGTGACCGTCGACGACACGGGCTCCGGCGCGGACGCGGACGGCCGGGAGGAGCCTCCCCCACTCTCGAGTTCGTTCGAGCGGGGGGACCCCCACGCCGCCGACCCTGGCGAGGACACCGGCGAGGACCCACTCGCCCTGCGCATCGAGCAGCTCATCCTCGGCGCCGAGCGGCGCTACACCCCCTTCCAGGCGGCCCGTAGCGCGGGCGTCTCCGTGGAGCTCGCCACCCGCTTCTGGCGGGCCATGGGCTTCGCCGACATCGGCCAGGCCAAGGCGCTCACCGAGGCCGACGTCCTCGCACTGCGCCGGCTCTCCGGTCTCGTCGAGGCGGGGCTGCTGAGCGAGGCCATGGCCGTGCAGGTGGCGCGGTCCACCGGGCAGACCACCGCCCGCCTGGCCGAATGGCAGATCGACTCCTTCCTGGAGGGGCTGACCGAGCCCCCGGAACCCGGCATGACGCGCACCGAGGTGACGTACCCGATCATCGAGCTGCTCCTGCCCGAGCTGGAGGAGTTCCTCGTCTACGTCTGGCGGCGCCAGCTCGCCGCCTCGGCCGGCCGGGTCGTCCAGACCGCCGACGACGAGGAGATGGTCGACCGGCGCCTCGCCGTGGGCTTCGCCGACCTCGTCGGGTTCACGCGCCTGACCCGCCGTATGGAGGAGGAGGAGCTCGGCGAACTCGTCGAGGCCTTCGAGACCACCGCCGCCGACCTGGTCGCCGCGCGCGGCGGGCGGCTCATCAAGACGCTCGGCGACGAGGTGCTGTACGCGGCCGACGACGCGGGTGTGGCCGCCGAGATCGCGCTGCGCCTCATCGAGACCATGGCGAACGACGAGACCATGCCGGAGCTGCGCGTCGGCATCGCGTTCGGCACGGTGACCACTCGAATGGGCGATGTCTTCGGTACGACCGTGAACCTCGCCTCCCGGCTGACGTCGATAGCCCCGCGCGACGCCGTCCTCATCGACAGCGCCTTCGCGGAGGAGCTGATCCGTACCGAGGAGGCGCCCGCCTCCGAGGCGGAGGCGGCCGAGGCCGTGGCCGCCGCCGAGAAGGAGGGCGAGGAGCCGCCGGCGTACCGCTTCGCGCTGCAGCCGATGTGGCAGCGGCCGGTGCGTGGGCTGGGCGTGGTCGAGCCGTGGCTGCTGACTCGGCGGGACGGCGGGGCGTAGCGGCCGGGCCGCTGCCGCCGCCGGTGCCTCTGGTCATTCGCGGCGGGCGGTCGGCGGGTCCACGCACACGTCGATGACCGGAACGCACAGGTCGGGCCGGTGCGGTCGGTCCGGTTGCTCCGGCTGGTCCGGCAGTGGGGCCGGGGACGGCGAGGTGCGGCTCGCGGGCGGGGTCGGTGCGGGGCGTGGGGTCGTGGGCGTCGAGGCCGGTGGCCGGGGTGCGGTGGTGGGGCCCGCGGGGTGGCCGGTCGGGTTCGGGGCTTGGGGGATGGTCGTGGGGACGGCCGCGGGCCGTCCCGGGGCGCCGGTCGCGTACGGCGTGGGGACCTGGGACCTGCCCGGGGGCGCTGTCCGGTCCGTCCCGCCCAACGGTGAGGTCGTCGACGGGCTCACCTCGGGGGTGCTTCCCGCGGTGGCGGCGGTGTTGGCGGGGCCGTCCGTGCCGGTGTCCGGGTCCGGGCTGGGTTCGGTCTCCGCGGTGCCGAGGCTCTGGACGTTCGGGTCGGGCGTCAGCCGTACGAGGCTCAGTACCCCGGCCGCGATGGCCAGGCCGCCGGCGGCGAGCAGCATCTTGCGGGGGCGGGGCTTGCGGTGACGGCCGCGGGGGCTCCGGAGGCGGGTTCCTGGGTCGTACGACTCGGGCCGTGCGGTTGTCGTGACCTGCGTGGTCGCTCTCTCCGGCCGCTCCTGCGTGTCCGTCGTCATCTCCCTCGACCCCTCCCCGATGCGCTCACGCCCCCTGTACGCCGTGGCGGACGCACGTTATGCGCTCTCGTGGGCGGTGGGGTGGGAGTCGGGCGGTATGTCACTCGAACGGGGTCTCGGGCGTCGATATGATCGGGGCGAGGTTCGTTAACCGGCGTTAACCGGGAGGGTGTCATGGGCGAGCAGCGGTTCGGGGAGTTCGTGCTGGTACGGCGACACGGGGACGGGGGCGCCGGGCATGTCGCGGAGCTGGTCCTCGATCGGCCCAAGGCCATGAACGCCGTCTCGACGGAGATGGCCCGGTCCATCGCGGCGGCCTGTGCGGGGCTGGGAGGGGACAGGAGCGTGCGGGTGGTCGTGGTGACCTCCACGCACGAGCGGGCCTTCTGTGTCGGGGCCGACCTGAAGGAGCGCAACTCCTTGAGCGATGCCGAGCTGGTGCGGCAGCGGCCGGTGGCGCGGGGGGCGTACACCGGGGTGCTGGAGCTGCCTGTGCCGACGATCGCGGCGGTGCACGGGTTCGCGCTGGGGGGTGGGTTCGAGCTGGCGCTCGCCTGTGACCTGATCGTGGCGGACCGTACGGCGGTGGTGGGGTTGCCGGAGGTGTCCGTGGGGGTGATTCCGGGCGGGGGCGGTACGCAGTTGCTGCCGCGGCGGGTGGGGGCGGCTCGGGCGGCCGAGCTGATCTATACCGCGCGGCGGGTGGAGGCTGCGGAGGCGCGGGAGTTGGGGCTTGTGGATCAGGTGGTGGAGGAGGGGCGGGACCGGGAGGAGGCGTTGGGGCTGGCGGGGCGGATCGCGGGGAACTCGCCGGTGGGGCTGCGGGCGGCGAAGCGGGCGTTGCGGTTGGGGCAGGGGTTGGATCTGCGGGCCGGGTTGGAGGTCGAGGACGCGGCTTGGCGGGCGGTGGCGTTTTCGGGGGATCGGGCGGAGGGGGTGGCGGCGTTCAACGAGAAGCGGGCGCCGCGGTGGCCGGGGGAGTAGTCGGGGGGCGTGCCTGGAAGGTACTCGGGGTGGGGCTAAGCGGAGGTGGGTCGCGCGGCCCGGCGCTGACGGGGTGCCGCCTGCGCCCACCCGTGCCGCCCCAGCGGCACGACTGCCCGCAGCTAGCGCGGGCGACTGCCCGCAGCTAGCGCGGGCGACTGCCCGCAGCTAGCGCGGGCGACTGCCCGCAGCTAACGCCGCGCGAGCGCCTGCGAGGGTCACTTCCTGGCTGACCGAGTCGGGTGGGTGGGGCATAGGTCCGGGGGTCTGGGGGCGGAGCCCCAGCGGTACGACTGGCCGCAGGCTGACGGCGTCGGCTGCCCCCAGCGGCGGCCGCACCGACGCCGAACCCCACCGCCGACGATCACCCCAGCGCCGCATCAAGTGACCGGTTCGCCCCAATCCTCCCTAGCCTGGAGTGATGGGTGAGGACAGTCGGCTCGCGGCCGTGGTGGCGTTGGCTCAAGGCATGGCGGCGGCCCGCTGCTCGCGCGAGGCGTGGTGGGCAGCCGCCAATGGCGCGCGCCGTGCGCTCGGCGGGAGTTTCGCCGCGCTGTCCGTGTGGGAGCGGGAGCTCGGGCGGCTCAAGGTCCTCGTCAACGTGGGCGAGCGGGCCGAGGGCGAGGAGGAGTTCCCGGACGACGAGGCCTACCCGGTGCACCAGTTCGCCGAGATCACCGAGTTCCTGCACGAGCGGTGGGCCGGCGGCGGCGAGCCCAACGCCTGGGTGGAGACGGCGGAGGGACCGGCGGCCGGACGCCGTCCCGGTTACGTCCACCAACGCGTCGCCGCCCTCCGCAGGAGAGGCCGCGGCTCCTGCGTCGTCGCACCGATCGTGCTGCACGGCCGCGCCTGGGGGGAGCTGTACGTCGCCCGCCCGGTCGGCGCCCCCGTCTTCGACCGCGCCGACGCCGACTTCGCCACCGTCCTGGCCTCCGTCGTCGCCGCCGGCATCGCCCAGACCGAGCGGCTGGAGGAGGTCCGCCGACTGGCCTTCACCGACGCGCTCACCGGCCTCGCCAACCGCCGCGCCGTAGACGCGCGCCTGGACCGGGCCGTGGAGCGGCACCGCAAGGAAGGTGTCGTCGTCAGTCTCGTCGTCTGCGACCTCAACGGGCTCAAGCGCGTCAACGACACTCACGGGCACGCCGTCGGCGACCGGCTCCTCGAACGCTTCGGATCCGTGCTCTCCCTCTGCGGCGCCATGCTGCCCGGCGCCGTCGCCGCCCGCCTCGGCGGCGACGAGTTCTGTCTGCTCGCGGTCGGGCCGCCCGCCGACGAGGTCGTCAAGGCGGCCGACGAACTCTGCCGCCGGGCCGCCGAGTTGGAGCTCGGGGAAGGGGTCGCCTGCGGGATCGCGTCCACCGCGGATCCCGTCGGGCCGGTGCACTCCGCCCGCCGGCTGTTCCGGCTCGCCGACGCGGCCCAGTACCGGGCCAAGGCCGAAGGCTCCATCCGGCCGGTCGTCGCCGGGCGCGAGGGCCCCGACGATCCCGTCGTACGGATGGCCGACGAACCCTCCGCCGAGCCGACCGCCGAGCGCCGCCGGTTCCGCGGACGCCACTGATGTCACCGAGGTCCAACGGGTCACTGATGTCACTGAAGGTGACCCAGCGGTAAGGGGTAAACCCGCCCCCCACTGGTGACATCCTCGAATTCACTGCGTACGCTCCTGAATATGGATATGCACACTGTGGTGGTGGGGACGTCCGGCGTGACCGCGTCCGACGTTCTCGCCGTGGCGCGCGCCGGCGCCCGGGTCGAGCTCTCCGAGGAGGCGGTCGCCGCCCTCACCGCGGCCCGCGGGATCGTGGACGCGCTGGCCGCCAAGCCCGACCCCGTCTACGGCGTGAGCACCGGCTTCGGCGCCCTGGCGACCCGGCACATCAGCCAGGAGCTGCGGGCCCAGTTGCAGCGCAACATCGTCCGCTCGCACGCCGCCGGGATGGGACCGCGGGTCGAGCGCGAGGTCGTGCGCGCGCTGATGTTCCTGCGGCTGAAGACCGTCTGCTCCGGGCACACCGGCGTCCGCCCCGAGGTCGCGCGGACCATGGCCGACGTGCTCAACGCCGGCATCACCCCGGTCGTCCACGAGTTCGGCTCGCTCGGCTGCTCCGGCGACCTGGCCCCGCTGTCCCACTGCGCCCTGACGCTCATGGGGGAGGGGGACGCCGAAGGACCCGACGGGGCCGTACGACCGGCCGGTGAGCTCCTCGCCGAGCACGGGATCCGGCCCGTCGAACTGCGCGAGAAGGAGGGCCTCGCCCTCCTCAACGGCACCGACGGCATGCTCGGCATGCTGGTCATGGCCCTCGCCGACCTGGAGACGCTGTACAAGTCGGCCGACGTGACCGCGGCCCTGTCGCTGGAGGCTCTCCTCGGCACCGACAAGGTCCTCGCCCCCGAGCTGCACGCCATCCGCCCGCACCCCGGGCAGGGTTCCAGTGCCGCCAACATGCTGGCCGTACTGAAGGGTTCGGGCCTGACGGGGCATCACCAGGACGACGCGCCCCGCGTCCAGGACGCCTACTCCGTGCGCTGCGCCCCGCAGGTCGCGGGAGCGGGGCGCGACACCATGGCGCACGCTCGCCTCGTCGCCGAGCGCGAGCTCGCCTCCGCCGTCGACAACCCCGTCGTCCTGCCCGACGGACGTGTCGAGTCCAACGGCAACTTCCATGGCGCCCCGGTCGCCTACGTCCTCGACTTCCTCGCCATCGCCGCCGCCGACCTCGCCTCCATCGCCGAGCGCCGCACCGACCGGCTGCTGGACAAGAACCGCAGCCACGGTCTGCCGCCGTTCCTCGCCGACGACGCCGGTGTGGACTCCGGGCTGATGATCGCCCAGTACACGCAGGCCGCGCTGGTGAGCGAGATGAAGCGGCTCGCCGTACCGGCGTCGGCGGACTCCATCCCGTCCTCCGCCATGCAGGAGGACCACGTCTCCATGGGCTGGTCGGCGGCGCGCAAGCTGCGCACGGCCGTCGACAACCTCACGCGCGTCATCGCCATCGAGCTGTACGCCGCCACGCGCGCCGTCGAGTTGCGTGAGGGACTGACTCCGGCGCCGGCCTCGCGGGCGGTCATCGACGCCGTACGGAAGGCCGGTGTCGGCGGTCCGGGCCCGGACCGGTTCCTGGCGCCCGACCTCGCCGCGGCGGACACGTTCGTACGCGAGGGGCGGCTGGTCGCGGCCGTGGAGACGGTGACCGGGCCCCTGCGCTAGGGCCTGTCCGGCGGATCAGGTCGCAGGAAATCGGCGGCGACCCATTACCGCGTCTGCGGCATGATCCGCCGGACAGGCCCCAGGGGCACTGGAGACTAGGGGCCCTGTCATGCGAAAGGGCCCCGGTCGGTCAAGGGGTCACCTGAGCTTGGCCGCCTGGGCGTCGATCACGGCTGCCGGGACGTCGTAGGCCTTGCCGGACGTCAGCGCGGTGAAGTTGACCGTGTAGTACGTGGCGAGGGTGCTGCCGTGGCGCACCACCTCGGTGTGGAAGGTGCCCGTCCCCCCGCCGTCCATGGCGGAGTCCACGGCGAACGCCACGGACTCGTCACCGGTTCCCGAGGCCTTCTCCGAGGCGACCTTGGTGATCTTCTGGTTCTCGCCCTGGGCGGCGATGCCGAACCCGCCGGAGCAGGCCGCCACGCCGTCGGAGACGGCCTTGAAGGCCTTCTCGGCGCCGTCCCTCTCGTACGAGGAGAGGCCCACGAACGTCATGTTGACGTTGAAGGCGTTCGCGATGTCGGACTCGCTGACGTCCTCCGGGGACTTGGAGGCGCCCTCCGGCGCGGTGTCCTCGGTGACGGTGTTGCTCGCGTTCGCGTCCGTGTCGCCCGGCGCGAGACCGGCCATGGCGTAGGCGAGCGGCGCGCACTCCGCCTTGTCGGCCTTCACCTCGCTCTTGGAGCCCGGCAGGGTGTCGTCGCCGGAGGCGGTCCTGTAGCCCTCCAGGTCGCCCTTCGCGAGCAGCAGCTTCTCCAGCTCGGCCGCGCCGAGCGTCTTCGCGGCCGTACTCGGCGAGGAGGACGACTTGTTCGAGCCCTCGGAACCCTGGGACGAGTCCTTGGAGCCGTCCGAACCCCCGCCGCAACCTGTGATGAGGGCGAGCGACAGCACGCTCACGGTCGCCGTGGCGCCTATGCGCGCCCTCGATGATCTCTTCATGGGCGGACTATGGAGCCCGTATGGAGAAATCGTCAAGCGAGGTTAAAAACCGAGACGTTCCCGGCGAACCGAGTACACGACGAACCCGGCGCCCAGGGTGAGGAAGAGGGTGCCGCCGACGACGTACGGGGTGGTGTCGAAGCTGCCCGTGTCCGCGAGTCGGGGGCCCTCGGTGGTCGTACCGGACGTGCTGGACGTACTCGTGGACGCGGCTCGCGCCTGGGTCGTGACCTGCGACGTCGAGGTCGCAGAGGAGTCCGTTCTGGCCGGGTGGTCCGCCGACGCGTTCGCGGAGGGGACGAACCACAGGGCGCCCAGAAGGGTCCCCGCGGCGGTGGCGGTCAGCAACGGACGGCGAGCGGATGACACGGAATATCGATCCCCTTGTGGCGCTGGCGAATTGGCCGTGTGGGCCGATGTTAGTGAAAGGCGCGGGTCACGGGAAAGTCACGGGAGCGATCAGCCGTACGCTCCGGGCATGAGCACTGCAGAGACATCACGTTTTGTACGGCTTCGCGTGGAACTCGTCCTCGAAGTCGACGACGCCGGCGCCCTCACCGGGGCCGCGCTGGGGCGGATCGCGAAGGACGCCGATATGCCGGCCGAGGAGCGGGTACACGCCGAGAGCGCTGTGACGGAAGACACCGCGGAGGCCCTCGCGTATCTCGTGGACCCGTTCGACCTGGTCAGCGGGGTGCCGGGGGTCGAACTCGCGCAGGCCTCCTGGAGCAGCGAGCAGATCGACTACGACCCGGATTCGCCGGACTGGGACCTCGACGAGGATGATGTCGACGAGGACGACGAAGAAGTCGACGAGGACGACGAAGAAGAAGAGGCGGCCGGCTGAGCCCGCTTGGGGAAATCGTGACCCCGGGCGGAAACCGCCGCCCGGGGTTTCGTCGTCTCAAGGGGCGCGAGGACCGACACCCGCACCACCGCCGCGCGGACGTGGTGTGCCCCACACCTTCGGAGAATGTGGAACGGGACGAACCGGTCGTAGCGTTGAAGTCTTGTTAACGGGGACTCTCGGGTTTACGGGGCTCCCGGGGTTTTGGGGATTCGGCAACGATGGAGAAGCGTGTGATGACGGTCGGTAAGCGGCGCAAGGGCCTGACGGTCGCGTCCGCACTGCTTGGCGGTGTGCTTGTGCTCACGGCGTGTTCCGGCGGCGGCGACGACGCCTCGGGGAGCGACGGGGGCAGCGACAGCTCACAGTCAAAGGTCGACGAGGCGGCCGCCAAGAAGACCTCCGAGGCCCAGATCAAGATCACACCCAAGGACGGCTCGGACAACGCCTCCATCAACAACTCCGCCGCCGTCACCGTGAGCAAGGGCACGCTCACGGACGTGAAGATGACCACGTCCGACGGCGCCGAGGTCGGCGGCGAGATATCCGCGGACAAGCTCAGCTGGAAGCCCAGCGCCCAGCTGGAGCGGTCCACCACCTACAAGGTGACGGCGGAGGCGAAGGACGCCGACGGTCGCGTCGCCCACGAGAACGCCTCGTTCACCACGGTCTCGCCGGCCAACAGCTTCATCGGCACCTTCACGCCGGACGACGGCACCACCGTCGGCGTCGGCATGCCCGTGTCGATCAACTTCGACAAGGCGATCACCAACAAGGCGGCCGTCCAGAAGGGCATCACCGTCTCCACCACCAGCGGCCAGGAAGTCGTCTGCCACTGGTTCAACGCCAACCGCATGGACTGCCGGCCCGACAAGTACTGGCAGGAGAACTCCACCGTCACGCTGAAGCTCGCGCTCGACGGTGTCGAGGGTGCCGACGGGGTCTACGGCGTCCAGCAGAAGACGGTCACCTTCAAGACCGGCCGCAACCAGGTCACGTACGTCGACGCGAAGACCAAGCAGATGAAGGTCACGCAGGACGGCAAGACGGTCAGGACCATCCCGATCTCCGCCGGCGCGCCCGACAACAAGACGTACGAAGGCCAGATGGTGATCTCCGAGAAGTTCAAGGAGACCCGGATGAACGGCGCGACGGTCGGCTTCACCGACGACGACGGCAAGGGCGAGTACGACATCAAGGACGTGCCGCACGCCATGCGCCTGACCACCTCCGGCACCTTCGTGCACGGCAACTACTGGGGCGCGAAGTCCATCTTCGGCAGCGTGAACACCAGCCACGGCTGCGTGGGCCTGTCGGACACCAAGGGCGCGAACGACCCGAACACGCCGGGTGCGTGGTTCTACAACAACTCGATGATCGGTGACGTGGTGGTCGTGCAGAACACCGGCGACAAGACGGTCGCGCCGGACAACGGTCTGAACGGCTGGAACATGAGCTGGGAGCAGTGGAAGGCGGGCTCCGCCGTCTGACGTCCCCGCACTTCCAGGTCGATCCGATGCCGCCCTCAGGGGCGGCATCGGTGTTTCCGGGGCTGCCCACAGCCTCGGTCGGGCTCGGTGAGCGGCTCGGGCATCTGCCCGGTGAGATGTCCGGCGGGCAGCAGCAGCGTGTCGCCATCGCCCGCGCGCTGGTCAAGCAGCCGCAGGTGCTGCTGGCCGACGAACCCACCGGGCTGACGTTCATCAAAAGGATCACGGTGAAGGAGAACGCCGCTTCGTAGGGGCGAAATTCGGAACTGGCCGGGGATATTCGCTTACCCGGCGATCGTGTAACAGACCTTTCCTGTCAGCCGTCTGTCTATTGAGGTGCTTGAACGCCCCCCGGCATACTGCGAGTTCCGGGGGGCGTGCGCACGAGCGTGCGAGTCTGCCCCCGGCCGGGTGAACGGGGAATTCGCCCGGTACTTCTGCAAGGGGGAAACTTGCGCAGACAAGTGAAAAGAGCATGCGCGGCCACGGTCGCCACAGCGGCCGCCGTGGCCCTGGCGGCGGGCATGACCAGCCCGGCGTCGGCGGAGGGGGAGCGGCAGACCACCGGCGCCGCGAAGGCCTCGTTCACGGCCAAGCACCGCATCACCCTGATCACGGGTGACCGCGTCACCGTCGACTCCAAGGGCCGGGTCGTGGGCCTGGACCGGGCGAAGGGGCGCGAGCACATACCCGTCCAGATCCGCAAGGCCGACGGCCACACGCTCGTGATCCCGGCCGACGCGGCCCGCCTGGTCACCTCCGGCAAGCTCGACCAGCGGCTCTTCGACATCACCGAGCTCGGCAAGTCCGCGACCCGCAAGTCCCAGGCCAAGGGCCTGAAGGTCATCGTCGGCTACAAGGGAGCCGCCACCGGCGCCAAGGCCGACGTCCGTGACGCGGGCAAGCTCCGCCAGACCCTCGAGTCCCTGAACGCCGACGCCGTCCAGACCCCGCACGAGGACGCGCCCGAGCTGTGGGACGCCGTCACCAACGGCGACAAGACCGCCTCCGGCATCGCGCACGTCTGGCTGGACGGCGTCCGCAAGGCCAGCCTCGACAAGTCCGTGCCGCAGATCGGCGCCCCCAAGGCATGGGCGGCCGGCTACGACGGCAAGGGCGTCAAGATCGCCGTACTGGACACCGGCGTCGACGCGACCCACCCGGACCTCAAGGACCAGGTGATCGCGGCCAAGAACTTCACCCCCGCCGCCGACGCCACCGACAAGGTCGGCCACGGCACGCACGTCGCGTCCATCGCGGCGGGCACCGGAGCCAAGTCCGGCGGCAAGTACAAGGGCGTGGCGCCCGGCGCCGACGTCCTCAACGGCAAGGTCCTCGACGACAACGGCTTCGGCGACGACTCCGGCATCCTCGCCGGCATGGAGTGGGCGGCCGAGCAGGGCGCCCAGGTCGTCAACCTCAGCCTCGGCGGCCTGGACACCCCCGAGGTGGACCCGCTGGAGGCGGCGGTCAACAAGCTGTCCGACGAGAAGGGCATCCTCTTCGCGATCGCGGCGGGCAACTCCGGTCCGGAGTCGGTCGGTTCGCCTGGCAGCGCGGACGCCGCGATCACCGTCGGCGCCGTCGACGACAAGGACAAGCTCGCCGCGTTCTCCTCGACCGGCCCGCGCCTCGGCGACGGCGCCATCAAGCCCGACGTCACCGCGCCGGGCGTGGACACCACGGCCGCGGCCGCCAAGGGCAGCGCCATCGCGCAGGAGGTCGGCGAGAACCCCGCCGGCTACCTGAGCATCTCGGGTACGTCGATGGCGACCCCGCACGTCGCCGGCGCCGCCGCGATCCTCAAGCAGCAGCACCCGGACTGGAAGTACGCCGAGCTCAAGGGCGCGCTGACCGGTTCGACCAAGGCCGGCAAGTACAACCCGTTCCAGCAGGGTTCGGGCCGCATCCAGGTCGACAAGGCCATCAAGCAGACCGTGATCGCCGACCCGGTGTCGGTCAGCTTCGGCACGCAGCAGTGGCCGCACACCGACGACAAGCCGGTCACCAAGCCGCTGACGTACCGCAACCTCGGCACGAAGCCCGTCACGCTGAAGCTGGCGTCGACCGCCACCAACCCCAAGGGCCAGGCCGCTCCGGCCGGCTTCTTCAAGCTCAGCGCCACCACGGTGACCGTCCCGGCGAACGGCAGCGCCTCCGTGGACATGACCGTCAACACCAAGCTGGGCGGCACGGTCGACGGCGCGTACTCCGCGTACGTGACCGCGACGGGCGGCGGCCAGAGCGTCCGTACGGCCGCGGCCGTGCAGCGTGAGGTGGAGTCGTACGACGTCACCGTCAAGCACATCGGCAGGGACGGGCAGCCGACGGACGGCTACAGCACCCTCCTGTTCGGCTACTCGGGCCTGGGCAACGGCCGGGCCCTGGATGTTCCGGTCGCCGGCTCCGGCACGACGACCATGCGCGTGCCCAAGGGCACGTACCTGCTGGACGCCTGGATCGCGAAGGACTTCGTCACCTTCGAGGGCGGCCTCGACTGGGTGGTCCAGCCGAAGCTGTCCGTCACCAAGAACACCTCGGTGACGATCGACGCCCGCAAGACCAAGGCGGCCAAGCTCACCGTGCCGGACGCGCAGGCCAAGCAGCGGGCCGCGATGATCAGCTACTTCTACGAGCCCGCGGGCATCGGCCTCGGCTTCGGCCTCGAGTCC
This sequence comes from Streptomyces sp. NPDC002838, assembly GCF_040295365.1. Classification (NCBI taxonomy): domain Bacteria; kingdom Bacillati; phylum Actinomycetota; class Actinomycetes; order Kitasatosporales; family Streptomycetaceae; genus Streptomyces; species Streptomyces sp. NPDC002838. The sequence goes on from NZ_JBEOVF010000023.1 coordinate 22,750, forward strand.
TTCGCCGATGTGCGCATGGCCCACCTCGGCCCGGAGGCTGCGACCGGCCTCCAGCAGACTTGGAACGGCCAGTGGACCAAGGGCGCCGCCGCCGAGTACGACGTGGCCACCACCGCCAAGGTCAAGAAGATCAAGGGTGACAAGGTCCGCCACTTCAAGGCGAGCGAACTGGCCACGGTGAAGAACAATCTCGGTGCCGCGGCTGCCGGAAAGACCGGTGGTCTCTACTCCCTGGGACTCTTCCCCGACGACTTCGTCATCGGGTGGCCTGTGGAGCAGAAGCTGCCGGGTGCGCGCACGGTGTACGTCTCGACGTCCGACAAGATCCAGTGGAGCTTCGACTTCGATCAGTACGCCGGCAAGGACGCGAACGGCAACCCGATCCCGGACGCGTTCTACACGCTGGGGAACCCGCAGACCTTCAAGGCGGGCAAGAAGTACACGAAGACCTTCAACACCGCGGTCTTCGGCCCGAAACTGAACGCGGAGTTCGGGCTCTTCCGCGAGGGCAACGGCATCTACGGCTACGTGCCGCTGTTCGCGGACTCGGCGGGCCACGCCGGTTCGTCGGACTTCACGTCTGTCGCCACCACGCTGTACCGCAACGGCACGAAGGTCGGCACGCACGACGACCCGCTCTTCGGCGAGAAGCTGTTCAAGGTCCCGTCCGGTGACGCCGAGTACAAGCTGACCACCTCGGTCAAGCGCAGCGTCAAGGTCGCGGCCGCCTCCACCCGGATCGACGCGAGCTGGACCTTCCGCTCGAAGAAGCCGACCGGCGAACAGGCCAAGCTGCCCGCCTCCATGGTCCGCTTCAAGGCCAAGACCGGCCTGGACAGCCGCGTCGCGGCCGGGAAGACGGTGTCGATCCCGGTCACCGTCGAGGGCGCGGCCAAGGGCTCCAACCTGAAGTCGCTGACGACCTACGTGTCGTACGACTACGGCCAGACCTGGAAGAAGATCCAGGTCAAGAACGGCAAGATCACCGTGAAGAACCCGGCGAAGGGGAAGGCCATCTCCTTCCACGCCAAGATCGCCGACAAGAAGGGCAACAAGTCGACGATCTCGATCTACAACGCGTACTACGGGAAGTAACCTCCCGCACGCGAGCGGCCTGTCCAGGACCCCGTGTCCTGGGCAGGCCGTTGCTCGTGCCCGGCCGCGTCATACGGCTCCGCCTCCAGCTCGCACCAGACGGTCTTGCGGCCCGCCCCCTGTTCCACGCCCCACCGTCGCGCGAGGGCGTCGAGGAGGGCGCGGCCGTGGCCGGTGGTGAGGACGCGGACGGTCACCGGGGCGCCCTCTCCGAGGTGGTCGATGACGTTGGTGACCAACTCGCTTGCGCAGAGGTGCACTTCGTAGCTGTGGTGGCGCAGGAGATGGCGTACTTCCGGTACGGCCTTCGGGGTGGCGAGCAGGTGGAGTTCGAAGGCCACCGCTGGGCCGCCTTGCGGAGGACGGCGGCGAGTTCGCGGGCCGTGGCGGTGTTGCAGTTCCCGAGCGCGACGAGGCCTGCGGGCGGCTCGTAGGCGGCGGCGAAGGTCGGGAGGTCCACGCGGAGTGAGGGGAGCGTGGTGCCAGAGCAGCAACGGCGATGGCAGGTTCCCCGGCGCCGCCCCTGGCGCAAGTCGAGCTACAGCAACGCAACCGGCGGCAACTGCGTCGAGGTCGCCGACGGCCTCCCCGGCCTCGTCCCCGTCCGCGACTCCAAGGCCCCCGAACGTCCCGCCCTCCTGATCACCGCCCACGCCTGGGCCTCCTTCGTCGCGGCGCTCAAAGCGGACGACCTGACCGCCTGAGGGTTGTCCGTGTCGCCGGAGGAGGCGCGTTCGGTCGGTGTTCGTGGTTCCGTGGTGGCATGACGACTCAGACGGTCGAGTACATCCGGTACCGCATCCCCGAAGAGCAGTCGGCGGAGTTCCTGTCCGCCTACACCCACGCGGCGGCCCAGCTGGCGGCGGCACCGCAGTGCGTCGACTATGAACTGGCCCGCTGCGAGGATGACTTCGAGCACTTCGTCCTGCGCATCACCTGGACCTCTACCGAAGACCACCTCGAAGGCTTCCGGAAGTCCGAACTGTTCACCGACTTCCTGGCAGAGATCCGCCCGTACGTCGCCAGCATCCAGGAGTTGCGCCACTACAAGCCGACGACCGTACGCGGAACCGGCTCCGCCGTCCCCACGCTGTACGACTGGGCGGGCGGCGCGGAGGCCTTCGCCCGCCTCACGTCGGTCTTCTACGACAAGGTCCTCGAGGACGAGCTCCTGGCCCCGGTGTTCGCGGGACTCGCCCCCGAGCACGCCCAGCACGTGGCCCTGTGGCTGGCCGAGGTCTTCGGCGGCCCGCCCGCCTACTCGGAGACGCAGGGCGGCCACGGTCACATGGTCGCCCAGCACATGGGCCGGGGCTTCACCGAGGCGCAGCGCCGCCGCTGGGTGAACCTGATCCAGGACGCGGCGGACGAGGCGGGCCTGCCCACGGACGCCGAGTTCCGCTCGGCCTTCCTCGCCTACGTGGAGTGGGGCACGCGTCTGGCCGTCCACTTCTCCGGCCCGGACGCGAAGCCACCGGCGGAGCAGCCGGTGCCCAGGTGGAACTGGGGGGCGGCACCGCCGTACCGGGGCTGACGCCTCTCAGCGTGACGAGGCCCCGGTTCCCGCCCGGGTCGCGTCCGCGCCCCAGCTCGCCAGCAGGCGCAACGCCTCCGCCGACGGCGAGCCCGGTTCGGCGTGGTACGTGATCAGGGACTGCTCGCTGTCGTCGGGCAGGCGGAACGACTCGAAGTTCAAGGTCATCTCCCCGACCAGGGGATGCCGGATGCGCTTGACGCCGTAGCCCTTCTCCTTGACGTCATGCGTGGCCCACAGCTGCCGGAACTCCTCGCTCTTGACGGAGAGTTCGCCGACCAGCGCGGACAGACGCGGGTCGTCGGGGTGGCAGCCCGCGTCCATGCGCAGATAGCTGACCATGTCGGACGCCTTCTGGTCCCACTCCACGAACAGATCGCGGTACTCCGGCTTCAGGAAGACCAGCCGCGCCCAGTTCCGGTCCTGCGGCGCCAGCTCCGACCAGTCGCCGAACACCGCCGCCGCCATCCGGTTCCAGGCGAGGATGTCCGAGCGCCGGCCCGAGACGTACGCCGGGAAGCCGTCCATCATGTCCAGCAGCTGCCGCAGCGGACCCCGCACCTGCTGGGTCCGTACCGCCTGCTTCTTCCTGTGCTGCTTCGGCTTCGCGAGATGCATGAGGTGGGCATGCTCGGCACCGTTCAGCCGGAGCGCGCGGGCGATGGAGTCGAGGACCTCCGCCGACACGTTCCGCCCGTTGCCCTGCTCCAGACGTGTGTAGTACGCCACGGACACCCCGGCCAGCTGCGCCAGCTCCTCCCGGCGCAGCCCCGGCACCCGGCGGTGCCGCCCGAAGTCGGGCAGCCCCACGTCCTCCGGCTTCAGCCGGGCCCGCCGGGTGCGCAGGAACTCGCTGAGCTCGGCACGCCGGTCCAGGCCGCCGGCGGGCTCCGGCACGGTTTCGGGCTGTTCGTCCATGCGTCCAGTATTCACGGTCGTACGAACGTTGTACGAACAGCAGCCTGACCCCGCCAGTGGTACGCACGGCGGACGTACGCAGAACGGTGGGCTGGGTGTATGCCGGAACGTGCGGCACGCTGATCAGGCGTGCCCGGTCGGAAGGCAGCCGGGCGCGGAACCTCTTTGCTAGGAGAACCCCGGCATGACCACTGTCGCCGCGTACGCCGCACCCGCCGCCAAGGCTCCACTGGAGCGCACCACCATCGAGCGTCGCGCGGTCCGCGAGTTCGATGTGCTGATCGACATCAAGTTCGCCGGCATCTGCCACTCCGACATCCACCAGGCCCGGGAGGGCTGGGGCGAGGCGATCTTCCCGATGGTCCCGGGCCACGAGATCGCGGGCATAGTCTCCGAAGTCGGCCCGGGTGTCACCAAGTACAAGGTCGGCGACCGCGTGGGCGTCGGCTGCATGGTCGACTCCTGCCGCGAGTGCGACAACTGCGAGGCCGGCCTGGAGCAGTACTGCACCGGCGGCAACGTCGGCACGTACAACGCCCTCGGCAAGGACGGCGAGCCCACCTACGGCGGCTACTCCGAGAAGATCGTCGTCGACCAGGACTTCGTCGTCCGCATCCCCGACGGCCTGTCGCTGGACGTCGCCGCGCCGCTCCTGTGCGCCGGCATCACCACGTACTCGCCCCTGAAGCACTGGAACGCCGGCCCCGGCAAGAAGGTCGCCGTCCTCGGCATGGGCGGCCTCGGCCACATGGGCGTCAAGATCGCACACGCGCTCGGCGCCGAGGTCACGGTCCTCTCCCAGTCCCTGCGCAAGAAGGACGACGGCCTGAAGCTGGGCGCCGACCACTACTACGCCACCAGCGACCCGAAGACCTTCGAGGAGCTGCGGGGCACCTTCGACCTCATCCTGTCGACCGTCTCCGCCCCGCTCGACCTGGACGCGTTCCTGTCCCTGCTGAAGACGGACGGCGCCTTCGTGAACGTCGGCGCCCCCGAGGAGCCCGTCAAGCTCAACCTCTTCTCGGTGATCGGCGGCCGCAAGACCCTCGCCGGCTCCGGCATCGGCGGCATCCAGGAGACCCAGGAGATGCTGGACTTCTGCGCCGAGCACGGCTTCGGCGCGGAGATCGAGCTGATCGCCGCGTCCGAGATCAACGAGGCGTACGAGCGGGTACTGAACAGCGATGTGCGGTACCGGTTCGTGATCGACACGGCGACGATCTGACCCCTTCGCGGTGGGGCCCCGGCGGATGATCTGCCGGGGCCTTCGGCGTGCCGCCGTACGGCTGCCCCACGCCCTCGCAGCCACAGCGGATACGGCCGCCGGTCGCCGAGTACGTTGGACATGAGGAGGCCCGCGATGACCGTTCAGCTGAACCACACCATCGTCGCCGCACACGACAAGCACGCCTCGGCCCGCTTCCTGGCCGACATCCTGGGACTGAAGATGAGCCCGCAGTACGGCCCCTTCATCCCGGTCGAGATCCCGAACGGCGTGACTCTCGACTACCTGGACTCGCCCGGCGACATCACGCCGCAGCACTACGCGTTCCTCGTCTCCGAGGAGGACTTCGACACGATCTTCGCCCGCATCCGGGAGGCCGGCCTGACCTACTGGGCGGACCCGTACCACCGCCGCCCCGGCGAGATCAACCACAACGACGGCGGCCGGGGCGCCTACTTCGACGACCCGAACGGCCACAACCTGGAGATCCTGACGAGGCCGTACGGCAGCGGATCATGAAGTAGCCGCTGGTCCGTCTACTCCGTACCGCCGAAAGTCCACACCGCACGGGTGCCCGGCCCGACGGCGAGCGTCGACCGGCCGATCCGTTCCTCATGAGCGTGCGGCACGGCCCGGTTGAGCGAGAACCCGACCTGCCGTAGCCCCACTTGGTCGCGCGGAACGGCGTCGAACCGGAGCGTCGTACCGCCCCGACGCGCCACCACGCCACCACCGTCGCCCGCCAGGGACCGGACGACGAACCCGCCGGCGCGCAGCAGGGGCACGGTGTTGGCGAGGTCGCGTGCGGTGACCGCGAGGTGGACGGACGTCACGTCCCGCATCAGCCGGTCGCGGTAGTCGTCGGACAGGTACCGCTCCCGGCCGACGTCACCGGGGTAGGCGGCCGGCTCGGTGTTGCCGCGCGGGTCGGCGAAGTACTCCGGCCGGTACTCCATCCCCCAGGCCCCGAAGGCGTCGTACTGATCGGTGGTGAAGACGGCGTCGAACCACGGCACCGGCACGCCGTCGCCGAAGTCCCGCGTCTGACGGAACTCGACCGGATCCGTGACCCCTTGCTCCCGCAGCCGCCCGATCACCGTGCCCATGTCCCCGGCCCGCTCCGTGGACAGCGCCATCCCGGCGGAGCCGAACATGCCGTCCTGGCCGGGCAGATCGCCGACCCCGAACAGTTCGACGTACGTCTCGCGGCCGAGCAGATAGCGGCCGGTCCAGGTCTGCCCGCCGGCACCGGTCGTGGTGCGCACCTGGAAGTTGGCGAAGGTCCGCAGAGAGGCGGAGTGCTCGATGGCGTCGGCGGTCTCGCGGTCCAACACCCCGTAGGCATGGTTGTAGTACAGCAACTGCCGACCGGCGGCCGACGGCCGGCTCTCCTCCGCCAGCGCGGTCTGCGCACCACCCCCGACGGCTCCGGCGAGAGCGACGACGAGCACCAGGGCCATCCGCGACGTGCGCATAGTTCGACGAATCGTTCGACGAATCGTTCGGCGAAGCAGCATGCGAGGGAGCGTAGGCGGGGAACGACCGCGTCCGCTGTCGATTCGGCGAATGACTCAGGCGTCTCCTCCGGTGACAGCGCGTGTTTTGGACATGCGCTTTTCCCGCGCTGCATCAGCCCTTCACGGACGTTAACCGGCCTCCCGACACAGTGGCATCACCTGCTTCACCCCGCTCACCTGCTGGAAGGAACGGATCTATGCCTAGTGTCGGGCTACCACAGCGCAGGGCCTTTCTCACCGGAGGGCTGGCGGCCACCGCAGCTCTGATCACCGGCTGTTCGTCGAAGTCGGACAGCACCGGGACGCCGAAGCCGGCGGCAGCGGGGGCGGCGGCCGCCGCCTCCCCGTCCCCGGCCGCGGGCGCACGGCCGGACTCGCCCTGGTCGGCCTTCGCGCGGCTGATGGAGGGCAACAAGCGCTGGGTGGGCGGAGCCCTTCAGCACCCCGACCGGGATCCGAAGCGACGTCAGTTCGTCGCCGAGGAGCAGGACCCCTACGGCGTGATCCTCTCCTGCATCGACTCCCGGGTGCCGCCGGAGCTCCTCTTCGACACCGGCATCGGCGACCTCTTCGTGATGCGCACCGGCGGCCAGGTGGTCTCGCCGGTGGTCGTCGGTTCCGCCGAGTACGGCCCCCTGACGTCCGGGACCCCGCTGATCGTCGTACTCGGCCACCAGCGCTGCGGCGCGGTCAAGGCGGCGCACAAGGCCCTGAAGGACAACAAGCCGCTGCCCGGCAACCTGCAGTCGATAGCCGAGGCCCTGCGCCCGGCGTACGGAGTGATCTCCAAGGAGAAGCACGCCGACCCGGTCGACGCCATGACCCGCGTCCACATCAAGCAGACCGCCGAGGACCTGCGGACCAACAACGACCTCGCCCCGCTGGTGAAGAAGGGCGAACTGGCCGTGGTCAGCGCGTACTACTCCCTCGACACGGGGCGCGTGGAGGTGCTGACGGGGGCGCCGTCGGCCTGAGGACCCGACCCCGCGACGCGTTGTCGACCTGACCGGCACCGGTCGGCGCCGCGTGCGGCGGTGCCGAGACGTCTGGTGAAGCCCTGGGGCGAGGTAGTGCCGGGTTGGGTACCGATCATCGGCGCGAGCCTGTACGGCTTCGTGCGGCCGCGGCCGCGCGGAGTGCCGCCGCGGCGGCACTCCGCCCGTCACCCTTCGGCCGGCGCCACGCCAATGGGGCAGGACACCCCGGTCCCCCCGATCCCGCAGTACCCCGCCGGATTCTTGTCGAGGTACTGCTGGTGGTACCCCTCAGCCGGATAGAAGGCGCGGCCCTCCGCCGGGAGGACTTCCGTGGTGATCGTGCCGTGGCCCGAGCCCGTCAGGACCTCCTGGTAGGCCTTGCGGGAGGATTCAGCGATGGCGGCCTGTTCAGGGGTGTGGGTGTAGATCGCCGAGCGGTACTGCGTGCCGACGTCGTTGCCCTGGCGGAAGCCCTGCGTGGGGTCGTGGGACTCCCAGAAGGTCTTCAGGAGGCTTTCGTACGAGACCAGCTTGGGGTCGTAGACCACGCGGACCGCCTCCGTGTGGCCGGTCAGGCCCGAGCAGACCTCTTCGTACGTGGGGTGCTCGGTGTAGCCGCCCTGGTAGCCGACCAGCGTCGTCCAGACCCCTGCCGGGAGCTGCCAGAACTTGCGCTCGGCGCCCCAGAAGCAGCCCATGCCGAAGTCGGCCACCTCCAGGCCCTCGGGGTAGGGGCCGAGCAGCGGGTTGCCGAGGACGGTGTGGCGGTCGGGGACCGTGAAGGCCGGCTCCGGGCGGCCGGGCAGAGCCTGCTCGGGGCTCGGCAGCTGGGGGGTACGGCTGTGCAGGAACATGCGGTCTCCAATCGGGGCCCGGGGCCCATCACGGCTCCGTTCACGTCAACGTGCGGGGCGTGCCGTGAATTCCGGCCGTCGCAGCTCTCAGTGCGGCAGCGTCGCCGGGCTGCCGCCGTTCGCCTCGTAGCCCGCCACCGCCAGCGCGCGGTAGACCGCGAACTCGGCGGCCGGGTCGGGAGAGAGGGTCCACGGCAGGGCGCCGACATGGCCGTCGATGTGGACCAGCTGGCTCATCGCCTCCGCCCAGCGCTCGCCGCGGACCAGGAAGAACACCAGCAGGTGCCGGACGTGGGCCAGCATCGGGTCGTCCTGGCGGGCCGAGTGGACCGTGTGCAGCGCGCCGTGGATCGCCTTCGTCACGACCTCGCTCTGGTAGAAGCCGCTGACCAGGTTCACCTCGGGGAGGTGCTCGAAGACCGCGAAGAGGGGCATCGCGGCCAGGAGGGAGCCGCGCGGGGCCCGCGCGGCCGCCGCTTCCGCGAAGGCGTACGCCTGCTCGCGCGAGCCGTGCCACTTCTCGCACCAGTAGTGCAGGGCGGCCAGATGCGCGCCCATGTGCGTGGGGGCGCGGTCCAGGATCTTCAGCCAGAGTTGTTCGAACTCCGGCTGGGGATAGGCCAGTCCGCGCGCCACCGACAGTTCGATGATGTACGGGATCGGGTCGCCGGGGGCTAGCAGTGCCGCATCGCCGCAGGCCGCCTTCGCCTCCTCCATGATGATCCGGAACTCGTCCGTGCCGGGCGTCGACGTCCGCCACGCCTGCTGGACCAGGAACTCCGCGTGCACCGCCGCGCCGCCCGCGTCCTTGGGCGCCTCCGCCCGCCACACGCGCAGCCACTGCCCGCCCGGCGTCTCACCGACCCCGCCGGGCCGCTGCCGCAACTCCAGCGACGCGGCCCCGGCGAAGGCCTGCACGCGCTGCCAGCGCCGCTCGCCCTCGGTCTCGGTGCCGGCGAGGAGCTGCGCGGCCGCCCGGTGGTCCTGCGTGCGCTGCACGAGGTCCAGGACGTCCAGCAGGTCCTGGTCGGGGCCGGGCATGCGGACGTCCAGCTCCTCCTGCGGCGCGAAGCCGTAGTTCGCCGGGTCCGCGGCGTCCGGGTGGCCCGGATGGACCTGTTCGATCATGCCGCGCCTGCGCCTCATGAACGGCAGCAGCACGAAGCCAAGCATGACCAGCGCCATCAGGACCCAGAGAATCTCCATGTCTCAAGGGTTCCAGACGCCGCCGACAATTGGCCAACCTGGTCGCCGACCTGTGGAAAAACCCGCCCACGCCCCGTCGTCCGGCGCCCGCCCCGCGAGCGCATTACCCTCGCACCCATGAGTGACAGGCACATCAGTCAGCACTTCGAGACTCTCGCGATCCACGCGGGCAACACCGCCGATCCCCTGACCGGCGCGGTCGTCCCGCCGATCTACCAGGTCTCGACCTACAAGCAGGACGGCGTCGGCGGCCTGCGCGGCGGCTACGAGTACAGCCGCAGCGCCAACCCGACCAGGACCGCCCTGGAGGAGAACCTCGCCGCCCTCGAGGGCGGCCGCCGGGGCCTCGCGTTCGCGTCCGGACTGGCGGCCGAGGACTGCCTGTTGCGTACGCTGCTCAGCCCAGGCGACCACGTGGTCATCCCCAACGACGCGTACGGCGGCACGTTCCGGCTCTTCGCCAAGGTGGTCTCCCGGTGGGGCGTGGAGTGGTCGGTCGCCGACACCGGCGATCCGGCCGCCGTACGGGCCGCCATCACCCCGAAGACCAAGGCCGTGTGGGTGGAGACCCCCTCCAACCCGCTGCTCGGCATCACCGACATCGCCGCCGTCGCCCAGATCGCCCGGGACGCGGGCGCGAAGCTCGTCGTCGACAACACCTTCGCCACGCCGTACCTCCAGCAGCCGCTCTCTCTCGGCGCGGACGTCGTGGTGCACTCGCTGACCAAGTACATGGGCGGCCACTCGGACGTCGTCGGCGGCGCGCTGATCGTCAACGACGTGGATCTGGGCGAGGAGCTGGCCTACCACCAGAACGCGATGGGCGCGGTCGCCGGGCCCTTCGACTCGTGGCTGGTGCTGCGCGGCACGAAGACGCTGTCGGTGCGCATGGACCGGCACAGCGAGAACGCCACGAAGATCGCCGAGATGCTGACCCGGCACGCGCGCGTGACGCGTGTGCTGTACCCGGGGCTGCCGGAGCACCCCGGTCACGAGGTCGCCGCCAAGCAGATGAGGTCGTTCGGCGGCATGGTTTCCTTCCGGGTCGAGGGCGGCGAGGAGGCGGCCGTCGAGGTCTGCAACCGCGCCAAGGTGTTCACGCTCGGGGAGTCTCTCGGCGGCGTCGAGTCCCTCATCGAGCACCCCGGCCGCATGACGCACGCCTCCGCGGCCGGCTCGGCCCTGGAGGTGCCCGCCGACCTCGTACGCCTCTCCGTGGGCATCGAGAACGTCGACGACCTGCTGGAGGACCTTCAGCAGGCGCTGGGCTAGGACCTGTCCGGCCTGCTCACCAGTCCGTGAGCGGTGGAGTCGTCTCCGACGGCGGCTCCACCCAGGGGCGGGCCGTCAGCGCCCACACGACGAACGCCACGGTCACGGCGAACAGCAGCAGCCACATCAGGCGGCGGGCCGTCCTCCGGCGGCGCAGCATGCGGCCGCCGCGGCGCACGACGTCCGCGTACAGCTCCGGCGGCACCGGCGGCACCGCCCGCTCCATGATCCGCCGTACGACCGCCTCCCGATCGGGCCGGTTCATCCACACCTCCTGGGGCTGGGGCGTCGTAGGCCGGGGGCACGTGCTGCTCCTGTAGGGGCGGCGCCTTCACCGGCGGGTCGGCTCTTGCCGGTGTCGCAGACTTCCCTCCAGGGGGCGTTGACTTCGCTGCTCAGCTTCACAGGGGCGTCAGTTCGGCCGCTCGGCCGACCGATGACGGTGCCGCGCCCTCGCCTCATGCGGGCGCCGCTCTCGCCGCCGTCCGGCCCTCTGCCAGGCCCACGCCCCCGCCTCATGACGGCGCCACCGTCGCCCCCGCCACGCCCGCCGGCGCCGGGCCCTCGGGCGGATGCAGGAGCGTCGTCGTCGCCCGGTCGCAGATCGCTCGGACGCGTTCCGGGGGCAGGCCGAGCAGGGCCGCCGCCTGCTCCTCGGCGACCCCCTCGTACAGCCTGAGCACCAGGATCAGGCGTTCCTGCGGGGCGAGCCGGGCCAGGGCGCTGTCGGGGTGCGGGCGGGCCCGGCCGAGGCCGCCGTACTGGTGCCAGGCCCCGCGCGCGAAGCGGGTGGCCAGGTACTGGCGGGCCCGGTCGTAGGGGTCCTCGCCGCGCAGCCGGTCCCAGCACGCGTACGTGTGGGCGAGGGCCAGCGTCAGCAGGCGCCGCGCGCGCGGGTTGTCATGCGGTGCCTCCGCCGTGAGGAGTGTCGCGGTGTGCAGCAGTCGCCCGGCCGCGCCCGCGACGAACGCCTCGAACTCCCGGGCCCGGCGGGCGTCCTGGAACGCTTGCCGTTGTCGCACCGCGCCTCCCGCCTGAGGGCGATCCTGAGGAAAACGGGCCCGGCCGCGTGCGGATACGAAACCGTGTACGAGAGGGACCCGGTCTCATATGAGGCCAGGCGTGGCCCCGCGGTCAAGAGCCGCGCACCGCGGAGGGCTGTGCCGCGTCCCGGTGGGTCACTCCGCGCGCGGGCACGGGGGCGGGGAACCACAGGGGGCACGCCCGGCCACGCGCGCCTGCGGGGCGCTCAGGAGGCCGGCGGCTGCTCTGCCCCCGGTAGCCCCTGGGCCGCCATCCGAGTGGAGAGAGCGGTGTTGAAGCGCGTCAGGAGCGTGCAGAACGCCTCACGCTCCTCCGGCGTCCAGTCGTGCGTCAGCTCGGCCATCAACTGACGCCGGGAGGAGCGCACTTCTTCCAGCCGCGACAGCCCGCGCGGGGAGAGCTGAAGCACCACGGCCCGTCCGTCCTCGGGGTGCGAGGTGCGTTTGACGAGCCCGGTGTCGACGAGCGGGGCGACCTGCCGGGTGACCGTGGACGAGTCGATTCCCATGCTCGCGGCGAGCGCTTTGACGCCCATCGGGCCCTCTTTGTCGAGGCGGTTGAGCAGCAGGTACGCGGCGCGGTCCATGGAGTTGCGCACCTGCCCGACCCCGCCGAGCCGCGTCTGTTCGGCACGGCGGGCGAACACCGCCACCTCGTGCTGCAGCGTGTCGAGAAGACCGGTGTCACCGACGATCGTCATGTCCATCGACATTTCAGGTGTTGTGGGCATGGCCGGGGGCTCACTTCGTGAAGGGCTGGCTGACTGGGGGACGCTAATTGGGGGACAGGTTACGCGGCCCGGACGCGGGGTGTACCGGCGCTGCGCAATCCGGTCTCGGAGGTTGGTCACAGCGGGGCCTCCCGCGTATGAACTGCGAGACTTGACTCATGAACTACCGCAAGGCCTCCCTCTCCTTGCCGTCGGTCACCCTCGACGACGTGCGCGGTGCCCAGAAGATGCTCTCGGGCGTGGCGCGGGTGACCGCGATGGAGGGCAGCCGGCACCTGACCCAGCTGGTGGGCGCTCCGGTGCACTTCAAGTGCGAGAACCTCCAGCGGACGGGGTCGTTCAAGCTGCGCGGCGCGTACGTCCGTATCGCCGGGCTGCTGCCCGAGGAGCGGGCCGCGGGGGTCGTGGCCGCGAGCGCGGGCAACCACGCGCAGGGCGTCGCCCTGGCGTCCTCGCTGCTCGGCGTGCGCTCCACGGTGTTCATGCCGAAGGGCGCCCCGCTGCCGAAGATCAGCGCCACGAAGGACTACGGCGCCGAGGTGCGCCTGCACGGCCACGTGGTCGACGAGACGCTGGCCGCCGCGCAGGAGTACGCGGCCGAGACGGGCGCGGTGTTCATCCACCCCTTCGACCACCCCGACATCATCGCAGGCCAGGGGACGGTCGGCCTGGAGATCCTGGAGCAGTGCCCGGAGGCGCGCACGATCGTCGTCGGCATCGGCGGGGGCGGGCTCGCGGCGGGTATCGCGATCGCGGTGAAGGCGCTCAGGCCGGATGTGCGGATCGTGGGCGTGCAGGCGGCGGGCGCGGCCGCGTACCCGCCCTCGCTGGCGGCCGGGCGCCCGGTGTCGATCGAGAACCCGGCGACGATGGCCGACGGCATCAAGGTCGGGCGGCCCGGCGACGTGCCGTTCGGGATCATCGGCGATCTGGTGGACGAGGTGCGCACGGTGACGGAGGACGAGCTGTCCACCGCGCTGCTGCTGTGTCTGGAGCGGGCCAAGCTGGTCGTCGAGCCGGCCGGGGCGAGCCCGGTCGCGGCGCTGCTGAGCGACCCCGGTTCCTTCGAGGGACCGGTCGTGGCGGTGCTGTCCGGCGGCAACGTCGATCCGCTGCTGCTCCAGCGCATCCTGCGGCACGGCATGGCCGCGCAGGGCCGCTACCTGGCCGTACGGCTCAGGCTGACGGACCGGCCGGGCGCCCTCGCGACGCTTCTCGGGGTGTTGTCAGCAGTGGACGCCAACGTCCTCGATGTGAGCCACGTACGGACCGACCCCCGGCTCGGGCTCACGGAGGCGGAGGTCGAGCTGCACCTGGAGACGAAGGGCCCGGCACACTGCGCCGAGGTCGGCCAGGCCTTGCGCGACGCGGGCTACACGGTCATCGGCTGAGGTCGGTCCGGGACAGCCGCAGTCCGACAGCATGACGACGCCCCCGGCGTCACGCGGACGCCGGGGGCTCGCCAAGGGACGTGTCTGCTCGGCCGGGGTCAGCCGCTGTAGGGCTCGGCCTTGAGGATCTTCACCGAGGCCTTCTTGCCGTTCGGCAGCTCGTACTGCGCGTCCTCGCCGACCTTGTGGCCGATCACGCCGGAGCCCAGCGGGGACTGCGGGGAGTAGGTCTCGATGTCGGCGCTCGCGTACTCACGCGAGGCCAGCAGGAAGGTCAGCGTGTCGTCCTCGTCACCGTCGAAGGCGATCGTCACGACCATGCCGGGCGCCACCGCACCGTCCGTGGAGGCCGGCGCTTCGCCGACCTGGGCGTTCTCCAGGAGCTGGGTCAGCTGGCGCACCCGGAGCTCCTGCTTGCCCTGCTCCTCCTTGGCCGCGTGGTACCCGCCGTTCTCGCGCAGGTCGCCCTCCTCGCGCGCGGCCGCGATCTTGGCGGCGATCTCCGTGCGCGCAGGACCAGTAAGGTACTCAAGCTCATCCTTGAGCTTGTTGTACGCCTCCTGGGTCAGCCAGGTGACGTTCTCGCTGGTCTGGGTCACAGGTGCTCCTCGTCGGTACTGGGAATACAAAGCATCGCCCTACCCAGAAGCATGTTCCTCCATGGAAGGGCGAAACCACGAGCCTAACAATTCCGAGCCGGAAGGGGGAGGACATAAGCCCTCAGAATCACGTCAACGCAGGTCAGCCGGTATGTATTCCGGATTCGGTCAGTCGGCGTGGCAGCCGAGCAGCTCGGCCGTCGTGCCCGGTGACGTCGTGCGGAGCGTGACGACCTTGTCGATGCGCGTGGCGTCCCCGTCGAAGCGGAAGTCGGCCCGGCCCACCTCGGCGCCGTTCTCCGCCTGGGAGCGCACCGTGCAGTAGCCGCCGGCGCCGGCGTCCTTGCGGACCTCCAGATGCACCCGCACCGAGTCCTTCGAGAGTTCGAACCTGATCACTTCACCGCTGATCTTGTTCTGGCCGACGTAGTGGTACGCGAAGTAGCCGACCAGGGCGAGCAGCAGGGCCCCGAGGACGGCACCGATGACCTTGAGCCTGCGGTTGGCGCGCTCGTCCGAGGAGCGGCCGTAACGGCCCTCGGGCAGTCGCGTGCTCGCCGTACTCATGATCGTCCTCTCCGCAAGGCCTGCGGCAGAGCCCCGGCCCGGAATTATTCGCCCCCCGATTCGGTCACTATAGAAGCCGCCGATCGCACCGGTTCATGCCGGGGCGCCGACTACAAGGATTGAGTCTTGACTGACCAGCTGCGACTGATGGCCGTTCACGCCCACCCCGACGACGAGTCGAGCAAGGGCGCGGCCACCATGGCGAAGTACGTGTCCGAGGGGGTGGACGTGCTGGTCGTGACCTGCACGGGCGGGGAGCGCGGCTCCATCCTCAATCCGAAGCTGCAGGGCGACAAGTACATCGAGGAGCACATCCACGAGGTACGCAAGAAGGAGATGGACGAGGCCCGCGAGATCCTGGGGATCAAGCAGGAGTGGCTCGGCTTCGTCGACTCCGGGCTGCCGGAGGGCGACCCGCTGCCCCCGCTGCCCGAGGGCTGCTTCGCCCTGGAGGACGTCGACAAGGCGGCCGGCGAGCTGGTGAAGCAGATCCGCTCGTTCCGCCCCCAGGTGGTCACCACCTACGACGAGAACGGCGGCTACCCGCACCCCGACCACATCATGACCCACAAGATCTCGATGGTGGCGTTCGAGGGCGCGGCGGACACCGAGAAGTACCCGGAGCAGGAGTACGGCCCGGCGTACCAGCCGCTGAAGCTGTACTACAACCAGGGCTTCAACCGCCCGCGCACCGAGGCGCTGCACCACGCCCTGCTGGAGCGCGGCCTGGAGTCGCCGTACGGGGACTGGCTCAAGCGCTGGGACGAGTTCGGCCAGAAGGAGCGCACCCTCACCACGCACGTCCCGTGCGCCGACTTCTACGAGATCCGCGACAAGGCCCTGATCGCGCACGCCACGCAGATCGACCCCGACGGCGGCTGGTTCCGCGTCCCGATGGAGATCCAGAAGGAGGTCTGGCCGACGGAGGAGTACGAGCTCGCGAAGTCCCTCGTCGATACCTCCCTCCCCGAGGACGACCTCTTTGCGGGCATCCGCGACAATGCCTGACATGAGCGCAAGCGCAAGCCTGGCAATGACACAGCTCGCCGCCCTCGCCAAGGAGGTCGACGAGGACAAGGTCACCCCCGGCGTCCTCGGCTTCATCGTCTTCGCGGTGATGGCCCTGGCGGTGTGGGGCCTGATGAAGTCGATGAGCAAGCACATGGGGAAGGTCGACTTCAAGGAGGCTTCGGAGGCTTCGGAGGCTTCGGAGGAGGGGGCGGCGGCCTCCGGCAAGGGCAAGACGGCGTCGTGATCGCATGACTCCATGACACCCACTGGGTATCATGGAGTCATGCTGCACGTGACGCCTGCTCTCACGGCCCGGGACCGTCGAGTCCTCGACGAGGTCGACGCCCTGCGGGAAGGGCTGCGCCACCAGGTGCGGCAGACCCCGGCGAAGTGGACCGAGGGGCTGCGCAGGACCTTGACGGCGCAAGCCATCGCGGGGTCCAACACCATCGAGGGCTACAAGGTCGACTCGGTCGACGTCGAGGACCTGATCGACGGCGAGCGGGAAGTCACCGTCTCAGCGGACGACAAGGCGGAGACGCTGGCGTACCAGCACGCCATGACGTACATCCAGTCGCTCCACGACGCACCGGACTTCGCGTACTCCAAGTCGCTGCTCAACGCACTGCACTGGATGCTGCAGGGCCATCACCACCCGGCCCGGCTCGCCGGCCAGTGGCGCAGGCGCGGGGTGTGGGTCAACGAGCCGGGCGATCCGCGGTCCGTCGCGTACGTCGCCCCGGACGCGGACGCGCTCCCCGGCCTCATGGACGAACTCGTGACCTGGCTCAACGAGGGCGACCTCGAAGCCCATGTCCTGGTCCGGGCGGCCATGGCCCACTTCAATCTGGTCAAAATCCACCCCTGGTCCGACGGGAACGGCCGGATGTCGCGGTCCCTGCAGACCCTGGTGATCGCCCGCGGCGGTGTCCTGGCCCCCGAGTTCTCATCCATCGAGGCCTGGCTGGGCAAACCCGGCAACACCTGGGAGTACTACACGGTTCTGAGGCGGGTGGGCGGCGCGGAGTGGAACCCCGAGGGCGACACCGCCCCCTGGATCCGCTTCAACCTCCTCGCCTACCACCAGCAGTCCCAGTCGGTCAAGCACCGCATCGACCGCTCCAGCCGCTGCTGGATCGACCTCACCGAGTACGCCGAGCATCACGGAATCGACGAGCGCCAGGTCACCGCCCTCCACGACGCGGCCCTGGCCGGCCGAGTCCGCCGCGCCCGCTACCAGCGCGCCGAGAACCTGAGCAACCAGCAGGCGGTACGGGACATCCGCGCACTGACCGAGGCGGGCCTCCTCGAAGCCGTCGGCAACACCAAGGCGCGGTACTACGTCCCCGGTCCGGACTTCCCCGCGGAGGTGCTGGAGGCGGTCCGACAGCCGATCCGGCTCGTGGATCCGTACGACGACTGACGGACCTCCCACTCAACGGGAGGGGACATGATGGATTGCGTGGTTCGGCTGCCGGGCAGGTCACCGGCCGGATTCGGCTGTCGCTGCCGGTCGTCGTCAGATGGCCACCCGCGCGTCAGGAGCCCGCGGGTGGGCGCGGGGGCTGGGGGGTGAGCTCGGCTGGGGAAGGGAGGTTTCTGAAGAAGCGCAGGGACTCCTGCTCACGGATGCGGAGGACCTGGTGCAGCAGGGTGTGGGCCGCCCTGGGGTCCGGCTGGGTGGCGGACTCCTTGGCGGAGGCGTAGGCGGTGTACGCGCGGGTGAGATCGGTCTCGGTCTGGCGGAGCAGGACCCAGGAGGTGTCCCAGCGGTAGAACTCCTTCAGCGCGGTGGTGACCGCCACAACGCAGCCGACGCCGGAGATGACGATGCTCTTGCTCGGGAGGTCCAGGATGGTGAGTAGGGGCAGCGTCGCGGCGCTGAGGATCGCGGTGACGCCGCTGGCGCGGTAGAAGCGCCGGTGCCACCGGGCGCGGCTGTCGTAGAAGTCGATCACCCGGCGTACGTATGCCTCGGTGGCGGTGGTGAAGTCGCCGCCCGTGTCGTGCCAGCGCGGGGTTGAGAAGGCCATACGGCGGCGTACGCCTGTGTCGTTCACTACGTCTCCCATGGCGTGTCAGGAGCCTTGTTGGCTGGGCTGCGGGGCTGGGTGGCAAGGAAGGTGGCCCTCGAACAACTCGAAGAAGTAGTTGTCGATCTCCGATGCGGCGGCGGCCAGTTCCGCCGGTGAGTGCACCGTCCAGCCGATCACAGGGAGGCCACGGCGGCGCCAGAAGCGCAGCGCGCGAGACGGCAGAGCCGCCAGTTCGAAGCTGACGAAGTCCGGGCGGGTCAGCATGTTCGTGGCCATCGTCCGGCCGGCGACCGCGAGCAGTAGCGGTGCTGAGGCCAGTGCTCCGCTGATCTGCCCGACCGGGCGGTGCGGCAGCAGGCGCCTGAGCCGGTACACACTGCGCGGGTCGAAGGACTGGAGGGCGATCTCCCCGCGATAGCCGGTGACGGCTGCGGCCACGGCCTCCTCCAGCCCACGGGCGGTACCGGCGCGCCAGCGCCGGACGTCGACCACTACCGGGACCGCTCCGCGTACGAGGTCAAGTGCGGTGGCCAGGGTCACGGGGGCGTCGCCGGGTCGGGCCAGGGCTCGGATCTCGGAGAGGGTCGCGCCGGCGACCGGCACCGGCGTCCCGTCACGGGTGGTGCGCAGGAACGCGTCATGCACCACCAGCAGTTCGCGGTCGGCGGTCAGCTGCACGTCCAACTCGAACGGCACCCCATGGCGCACGGCCTGCAGGAACGCGGCGGGCGAGTTCTCCTCCGCGCCCTCCGGCCCGCCGTGCAGCCCGCGGTGGGCGATGGGCCTCGTGGTGAGCCAGTCCTGCACAGCCATGGGCTCTCCATCCGTATGGTCGGTCCGCTCTCCGGTCCTTTCCCGCGCCGGCACCGTCACAGCGGCGGCGGTTCGCCCCGTAGCCGCCGCAGGGCGGACAGCATCGCGGACTCGGCTTCGGCGAGGGCGCCGCGGCCTGCCAGCACGCGTTCGATCTCCCCGAAGCGCACGGCGGCGTCGCGGTAGCCGAGCGTCCGCAGGGCGCCGACGCGTTCGGGTGAGAAGGCCATCAGACCGGTCAGCGGCCCGAGCGGCCCAGGCGGGATGATCGGGAGGCTCGGCCGGATGTCGACCCGGACAAGGCCGGTTGCCGCGCCCGGCGCCACACGGGCGTCGGGGTGCAGGTGCAGGACGACGAGGACGTCGCAGTGCTCCTCCGCGGCGAACGCGCGCACCGGTGTGCGGTCCCCGCGGCCCAGCCCGCCGTCGAGATACGCGCATCCGTCGATCACCCGGGTCGGGAAGACGAACGGCAGCGCGGCGCTGGCCAGCACTGCCTCGCGGATGTGCGGCACCGGCAGGTCGTTCAGCCGGAGGATCTCGGCGCGGGCGCCGCCCAGCCACCGGGCGATCTCCACGACGTGCCGCAGCCGCTCGGGAACGGCTTGGCGGTCCATCAGCGGGTAGGCCGCGACCCACAGCGGCCTGCCGGTACGGATACGCTCGGCGTCGACCGCCTCGTCGACCAGCTCTTCGAGCAGGGCCAGCCGGTGTTTGAGCGCCACCATGCGCGGGCCGAAGCGCCGCAGCTGGCGCGCCGTGCTCTCCACAGCGACGCCCGCGGCGTCCAGCGGCAGCCCCCGGTCCTCGGACGGCGCGACTCCCATCCGGGAGGAGAAGCGTTCCCAGAATCTGGCCAGCCGTTCGACGCCGTGGAAGAGCGACTCCTCGCTGGCCAGAACGGCGCCGTTGAGGGCGCCGATGCTGGTACCGGCGATCGCGGACACCTGCGCGCCCCTCTCCGCCATGTAGTCCAGGACGCCCAACTCGTAGGCGCCTTTGGCCCCACCGCCGGCCAGGACCAGCCCGATACGCAAGGGGACGTTCGGGGCCGGCGGCGCCAGGGACTCGTCGGCGAGGCCGTGCGGTGTGTCCTGTTGCGGGTTCCCGGAGCGCCCGGCCACCTCCAGGGCCCTCTGGCCGAGGTGGGTGAAGTCCGCCGGCCCGGTCATCAGGCGCTCTCGCCCGCCTGCAGCCGGGACCAGCGCGAGGCCGCTTCCGAGAACTGCTCCCTGACGAGCTGCCGCAGCAGCTCCTCGGCGCTCAGGCTGGTGGCGACGTACCTGGTGCCGCTTCCGACGGCGCTGCGCAGCGCCGTCCTCGCCGCGGCGTCCGGGTCGACGCCCCGCACCCCGGTCGCCAGCGCCACCTTGCTCAGCGCGGAGGTCAATGGCCCGCGCGCTTCCGTCAGTTCCTTCCGTACGCCCTCGCCCAGCAGCTCGGCCAGCATGGTCCGGTGGTCGTCGCTGGGTAGGTGGCGCGTAGCCGCGGCCAGCAGGCCGGCGACGGACCTGACGCCGTCGTACCACGGTGTCGGCGGGTCCTGGAGCATGCGCTCGACGACCTCGTGCTCGACGTGCGTGCCGCGCCCCGAGGCGGCGAACTCCCCGGCGGGGCCGGCGGCCACCTCCCGGGCAAGCAGCATGGCCCTGGGCAGCCAGCCCAGATCCGGTTCGGGGCGCGGGTGGCGCCACCGGCGTACCGCGTCGTCGATGGCTTGTCTGCTCTCCACCCTGCGCAGCCGCTCGTCGTGCTCGGCCAGTCCGCGCCCGGTCTGCTCGGCAAGCTCCGCCAGGACGAGCGCAAGGTCGCGGACGCCCCGCTCGGCCCACTGGAGGCGGGTGCCGAGTTGGTCCACGTGGGCGCGGACCCGCCCCACCTCGTCGGTGACCTCGGCGACGACAAGATCGGTGACCGCGAGCCGCTCGGTGAGGCTGGACAGCCACGCCAGGGTGCCGCGCTGGGCGCCGACCAGGCCGCCGGTGACGATGAGATCTCGGCGGCGCCCGCGCCCGGTGACCTGAGCGAGCAGCCGTGCGAAGAAGCCCTCGCGTACCGTGGCCCGCACGAGGTCGTCGGCGGTGTGCAGGTCGTTGAGCACTTCGAGCAGCAGCCGGTCGTCCACCAGCGGGACGCCGCGGGCGACTTCGGACGGGTTCATCGGTCCGCTCATGAGCCGACCGCCGGCGCTACGAACACGATCGGCTTCGTGAAATTCCGCGGCCGGTCGCCTTCCATGACGTACGCGGGGGCGATCAGGAACTCCGGCCGCGTGCCGTCGGCCTGTTCGCCGTTCCACGCCTGGTAGTGGTCCGCGGGCAAGGCGGTCAGGTCGACGGCGAAGTCCAGGTGGGCGGTGATCGGCAGGTCCGCGACGCCGTCGCGCAGCTCCGCCGCCTTGCGGAACACCGCGTCGAACTGGCCACGAAACTGCGCCACATCGGTCGCCAGGCCGGATGCCCGCAGCTCGGCGACGATCTGCTCCCGCTCCGTGGACAGCGGCTGGTCGAGCGGCTGGAACAGCGTCACCACGAGTTGGCTGACGACGTGCGCCCGGCGCCGCGCCAGCTCCATGGCCCCTTCGTCGCCTTGCTGCGGGCACAGCGGGCGTACCAGCTGCCGCAGGTCCTGCCGCACCAGCCTGCTGTAGTTCTTGGCGAGATCGAGATGGCGGTGGTGGATGTCGGAGGTGGCGCTGCCCCCGTCGAACGCGTCGCGGACCCCTTGGTCGCGCAAGGCGTCCACGATCAGTTGAACGTTTCGGGCGACCGCGCCGAGCTGCTCGCCGAGGGCGTGCACCTCGCGGAGCACGTCATCGGCTTTTCTGTCTGTCCGCGTGGTGAGGAATTGGATCTGGCTCCGGACGTCCCCGGCGATCTCGGTGCGCAGCTGGTGGCACAGGGCCTCCAGCTCGCGCTGCGACTTGGCCTGCCCGCCCATGGGCCAGAAGCGCCTGGGTTCCGACTCCGTGAATTCGCCCTGCTCTCCGTCGCCATCGCCCAAGCCGGACTCTCCGTAGTGCATTGATCAACCACCTGCCTGGCCGCTGCCACGGCGTCCGTACATCTCCGTGAATTCGATCGTCGCCTTGCGGCGCACGTCGCTGACGCGGTCCCGGGTCTCGACCGCGATCTCCGTCCCGCCGAACGCGTAGTAGATGTCGAGCTTCCGCTCGGACGATGGCCGTCCCACCGAGCCGGTCACATCCGCGACCACGGCCCCCACACGCTCGCAGCCCTCCTCGTCGATATACTGCGGATCGTCGCTGAAGGTCGCGAGCAGTCCGATATCGAAGGTACGGATGCTGCGTTGAATCACACTGAGGCTGGTCTCGACCACTTCGTCGACCCCGACCGCGTCGCCGCGCCGGACCACGACTTTGAAACGGTCGTTGCACATCACGTCGCCGTCCTCGCTGACGAAGCGCTTGCCCTTCGGATCGATGCCGTCGCGGAAGGGCATCGCGCACTCGTAGCCGTAGGTGTACTTCGAGCGGCGGCCCCAGATGACCGCCGGGTTGTAGGCGAAGTGCACGGCCCCGCCAAGGACCGCGACCGCGGGGTCCTGTGGCATCAGCACCTTGACCTCGCCGCCGAACCGCTGGGCGATCCGGTCGCGCAGATAGGTGGAGCGGGCGAGACCGCCGACGATGACGATCTGGTCCACGCCCTTGACCGGGCCGTTGTCGATGATGAGAAGGCGCTGCCGTTCGATCGTTTTCAGGATCGGCTCGACCACCGATTCGTGGACCGCGACGACCTCCTCCGGGGTGGCGACGATGTGATACGGATCGCCTAAGGCCAGATCTGTCAGCCGCTGCCTGGTGGGTTGCGCGAGGGCCTCCCAGAGCGGCCCGGGCACTTCGATGTCGCAGGGCGTGGTGATGGTCGGAGTGCCGTCGGGCGCGGTCTCGGAATGCAGGCCGACCTTCCACTCCTCCCAGCGGTCCTCCAGCTTGGCGATCTCCCGCGGATGGGAGACCATCAGCGCCTTCAACTCCTCGGCCCCGAAGCGGTCGGCAAGCACCTGGTCGACGAAGTACTGGTTGATGTACGCCGATCCCAGCGGTCCGCCGTCGGCGATGCCGATCTCGGCCAGACGGTTGTCGCCGACACCGTCCGGGCGGATCTGGTAGCTGGTGATGTCGACGGTGCCGCCGCCGCAGTCGACCACCATGAAGCGGCTGCCGGCTGTCCCGACGTCGAGTCTGCCTTCCGGCCGCTCAGATCCGAGCAGGGTGCCGGAGGCGAGCGCACAGTACACGGCCGCGGCCTCCGGCTCGCTGACCAGCAGGAGCCGGTCTTCGCCCGTCGGTATGCCGGCCAATTCCGCGGCCTTGCGCATCACGCGTTTCTCGGAGTCCTTCCAGATCGCGGGCACGGTGATGCACCAGCGGATGTCGTCCGCGGTAAAGCCAATGCCGCGGTAGCCGGTCGCCTCGATCGCCTTGAGCGCCGTCTGGTACACCTTGCCGAGGTAGGCGGCGATCAGCCTGCGCACCACGTGGTGGTCGGCCCCGGCGAGGCTGCCGAGGAATCGCGGCACGTCGGCTGGCGGGGCGTCGGCCCGCAGCGCCATCTTGAACCTGGTGGCGTATCCGAAACCGCTCGGATTTCCCCGGCTGAGTTCGTGTTGCCAGCGCCTGCGGGCCTTGAACCCGAATTCCGTCGCCGTACCGTTCGCATCCACCAGGACGGCCGTCAGATCCTTCGGATAGGAACTGCTGCCACCGTCGGTCACGAAGTCCTGGTAAGCGATGTAGCGACGATTGGTGATGTCCTGCAGATTCGACACCGTCGCCCATGCGAATCCGGAGCCGTGCGTCCCGAAATCGATGGCCACGACGACCTTCGGCACGAATGTGCCACGGTTTGCTGGATCCCCCACGCTGCCCCCCCGCTCGGACGGCGCAGGCGAACGTGCGCCGTCTGCGTTGAAATCCGTCGTCACGAAAAACGATCAAACGCCGCCTCACCTACTGAGAAGCAGGCATGCCCCCGCTACCCCACACCCCCCGGCGTATTCGAGCGTACAGCGGCTGGTTCCGTGCGTAAGTCTTTTCCCAAGAGGGTGCCGGGAAAACGCAAACGACGCTGGCAGGTGGGCGAAGATGTGTTCGCAGGCGGCGCGTTCGGCGGCGGTCTCGGAGGACCGCGCGGGGCGTGAGGCGGAGATCCAGATCAGCCGGCCGCGGGTGTCGGTGATGCCACCGAACAGCAGGGCTTGGGACTTGTGTTTCCCGCTGTAGTCGCGCCGGTTGTCCGGCCCGGTGCACCGGCAGCCGGTGGACCGACGCGAGGGCGGGCTCCGGGGTGGTCTGCCATCCGTGGACGTGGACAAGCAGATCCGTGGCCCGGCCGGGCGGGGCCGGTTCCTCGGCGCAGTGTTCGTCGAGACGGCCGACGGAGACGGGGCGCGGTCCGGCGGTCGTCTCCTCCAGCAGCCGGCCGTCGACGGCCAGGTCCACGACGCGCACCGCGGCGTCCGGCAGTGTCATACGGCGATCTCCCGGCTGCCGCCGTCAGCCGGTACGGCGGCGGCCCGTGCCAGGCGACTGTCCATGCCGCAGTGCGGGGCGTAGGCGAGGCCGAGGGGGCGGACACCTCGTCGGTGAAGCGGGATCTCCTGGCCGCCTCTCGGTCACCCGTGTCCCGCGGCCACCGCCACCCCCATCACCTCCCGGGAATGCCTCCCCGGCACCATCCCCAGCCGCCAGGCCTGCCAGCCCGCCTCCAGGCTCACCCCCCGCTCCAGCAACAGCTCGAACGCCTCCACGTAGTCGTCCAGCTTGTCGTCCCGAGCCGGGTGCCCGGCCCGCCCCAGCTGAGCCAGCTCCTCCTGCGCCACCGCCGTACCGACCTCGACGCCACCGGGAGCCGCATACGGCAACAACGTGCAGCGAAGGAAGCGCGCCCAGTCCTCCCCGCGCCGGTCCCCGTACGACGTGAACAACCCCACCGCCTCGTCGCACAAGGCCAGCGCCTGCGGCGTACGGGCGTTCCCCGCGTCGACCACCGCCAGCTCCAGGCACGTCCACGCCTCACCATGGGCGACGCCGATGCGCTGGAAGTCGGCCCGGGCGTCCACCAGCAACTGGCGCGCGAAGCCCGAGTTCCGCAAGGACCCCGTCTGCGCCGCCCGTTGGTCCCGAGTGACCCGGGCCGAGTGATGCCGGGCGCAGGCGAGCCCGTACACGTCCCGGATCCGCGAGAACATCGTCCTCGACCGCTCCAGTTCCCGTACCGCCCGGTCCAGGTCGCCGGTCTCCTCCAGGGCCTGCCCCAGGTAGTACACCGTCCACGCCTCGCCCCGCGCGTCCTCGTTGTCACGGTGGCGGGCCGCGGCCTGGCGCAGGGCGTCGACGGCCGCAGACGCGTCGCCGGCGACCAGGCGGGCCCGGGCCAGCTGGGTCAGCGCCCAGGCCTCGCCGCGGGCATCGCGGGTGCGGCCGTACAGTTCGAGGGCCGTGGTGAGCTCGGTCTCCGCGCGCGGTACGTCGCCCATGCGCAGGCCCAGCTGGCCGAGCTGGAAGTGGGCCCAGGCCTCGCCGTGCACCGACTCGCCCCGCCGGTGCAGGACCAGGGACTCGGTGAGCAGGTCCAGAGCCTCCGCCAGCCGCGCCCGGTCCCGCTCCACCGCCGCCAGCGCGTGCATCGTCCAGGCGCGGTCCGTGGCCAGCTGGGGCGCGGCCTGGAGGTCCAGGGCCTCGCGGAGCCTCGCCGCCGCCTCGGTCAGATTGCCCTGGTGGTGCAGGGTGATGCCGAGGGAGCACAGAGCGCGGGCCGCGCCCGCGTCGTGGTGTGCCTCCATGTAGAGGTCCACGACCGACGTCAGTGTGGTGCGCGCCTTGTCCAGCTCGCCCAGCTGCCGCGCCGCGATACCCGTGCGCCACTGCACCGAGCGGACCAGCAACCCCTGGTCCACCGCCTGCGCCAGCTCGCTGATCTCGCCCAGGCGGTAGAGGTCGCCGCGCAGCAGGCAGTAGTCGCACAGGGCGCCCAGCAGATTCAGTACGGCCGCCTGGTTCACGCCCTCCGCGTGCCGCAGCGCCGCCGTGATGAAGCTCGACTCGTCGTCCAGCCAGCGCAGCGCCTCGTCCAGGGAGTGGAAGCCGTGCGGGCTGAAGCGGTCCGAGCGGGTCGACATGTTGCCGTCCACCAGACGCAGCACGGAATCCGCGAGGTCGGCGTAGTTCACGATCAACCGTTCCTGTGCCGCCGTACGCTCCGCCGGTTCCTCCTCGTCGAGGAGTCGGGCGTGGGCGAAGGCGCGGACCAGGTCGTGCAGGCGGTAGCGGCTGCCGCGGACGTGGTCGATCAGGCCCGCCCGGGAGAGGGCCACCAGGTGGCGGGTCGCCTCCGCCTCGTCCGTGGCCAGGAGGGCCGCCGCCGCCGCGGCGCCGAGCGAGGCACGGCCGGCCAGCGCGAGGCGGCGCAGCAGCCGGCGGGCGGTCTCCGACTGGTCGGTGTAGCGCAGCCAGAGGACTCTCTCGGCCGGCTCGACCGGGCCGTACGCGCCCAGGTCCGTGGCCAGCCGGCGGGGCGAGCGCGGGCCCAGGGACGAGCCCGCGATGCGCAGCGCCAGCGGCAGGCCGCCGCACAACTCCCTGACCCGGTCGGTCGATTCGGCGTCGTAGGGCCCGGTGCTGTCCTGCGCGGCCGCGCCCAGCAGTTCCTCGGCGCCGGGCGCGTCCAGGGTCTCGACGGGCAGGTGGTGCACCCGGGCCGGCAGGTCGGCGGGCAACACCATGGGCTCCCGCGCCGTGACCAGGACCACGCTGTCGGAACGCTCGGGGACCAGCGTGCGAACCTGCTCGGGGTCCGAGGCGTCGTCCAGGACGATGGTGACCGGCAGACCGGTCAGATGCTGGTGGTACAGCTCGCTCAGCCGCTTGACCTGCTGGTCCGCGGAGGAACGCTCACGGAACAGCAGCTGCTCGCGGGGCGCGCCGAGCCGGTTCAGCAGGTGGAGGAGCGCGTCGCGGGTGGACAGCGGCGGCTCCTCCGGGCTGTCGCCGCGCAGATCCACCACGCACGCGCCACGGAAGTAGTCCTTCAGGTCGTGGGCGGCGCGCACCGCGAGTGTCGTACGGCCGCTGCCGGGCGCCCCGTGCAGGACGACCACCGTCGGCTTCGTCTCCGTACTCGCCCGGGCCGCCTGCACCCACTGCCGGATCCGCCCCATCTCCTGCCGTCGGCCCGCGAACGGGCCCACCGGCTCGGGTAGTTGCCCGAACGACTGCTGGAGCACGGTCCGCCCGCGCGCCGCCGCGCTCTTGTCCGCGCCGATCAGCCGCGGCCCCTGCGCCGTCTTCTTCGGGCCGGTGGACGCGCTGAGCACCCGCTGCTGGTCGAGGAACGGCCGGATCCCGCGTACCTCCAGCGCCGTCAGCCACTGCAGGCGCAGCTGCTCGGGGCCGCCGGGCTGGGTGATGGCGCCCGCGCGGTGATGCGCGGCGGGCAGATGGGCGCCGGCCACCTTCACCACGGTCGCCGCCGCGCCGACGACCCCCACGGTCACGCCCGCACCCAGCGCCGTGCCGGCGCCGGTACCGAAGGCCAGGTCGGCGACGGTGGCCGCGACAGCGGCGACACCGGCCACCATCAGGGGCGTGCCGCCGCCCTCCTTGGCGTACCGCTGCCCGAAGGTGAGCTGCCCGGCCTTCGCCTCGTCCAGGGCGCGGGTGTAGGCCTCGTACTCCTCGACGGCCGTCTGCGCCATGGCGTCCAGCGACCCACGCGCCCGCGACAGCAGCACGCCCCCGTCGGTGCGCCCGCCCGAGCGCCGCACTTCCTCCTCCACGGCCCGCGCCAGCAGCCGTTCGGCCTCCGCGCGATGACTGTCCCGCATGTCATGTCCCCCTCCGGCGGCAACGGCACTTCTCGATCGTCCACGGTCAAGTGTGCTGCGGACGGGACGCCCTGGGGAGAGGGCCGGAGGATCACATGCCGTGGGGGCACGGGCTGTGTGCTGTCCGGCGAGGGGAGTGGTACTGCGGCAGGATGGACACCATGCCGAACCGACTGGCGCACGAGACGTCCCCGTACCTCCTTCAGCACGCCGACAACCCCGTCGACTGGTGGCCCTGGTCGGCCGAGGCCTTCGAGGAGGCGCGCAAACGGAATGTGCCCGTCCTGCTCAGCGTCGGCTACAGCAGCTGCCACTGGTGTCACGTCATGGCCCACGAGTCGTTCGAGGACCAGGAGACCGCCGACTACCAGAACGCCCACTTCGTCAACATCAAGGTCGACCGCGAGGAGCGCCCGGACGTGGACGCCGTCTACATGGAGGCCGTACAGGCGGCCACCGGGCAGGGCGGCTGGCCGATGACCGTGTTCCTCACCCCGGACGCCGAGCCCTTCTACTTCGGCACGTACTTCCCGCCCGCCCCGCGCCACGGCATGCCCTCCTTCCGGCAGGTCCTCCAGGGCGTCCACGCGGCCTGGGCCGACCGGCGGGAGGAGGTCGCGGAGGTCGCCGGGAAGATCGTGCGGGATCTCGCCGGGCGGGAGATCTCCTACGGCGACAGCCAGGCACCCGGCGAGGAACAGCTCGTCGCGGCCCTCCTCGGGCTCACCCGGGAGTACGACCCACAGCGCGGCGGATTCGGCGGGGCGCCGAAGTTCCCGCCGTCCATGGTGATCGAGTTCCTGCTGCGCCACCATGCCAGGACCGGGGCCGAGGGCGCCCTGCAGATGGCCCAGGACACCTGTGAGCGCATGGCCCGCGGAGGCATCTACGACCAGCTCGGCGGCGGCTTCGCCCGCTACTCCGTCGACCGCGACTGGGTCGTGCCGCACTTCGAGAAGATGCTGTACGACAACGCGCTGCTGTGCCGCGTCTACGCCCACCTCTGGCGGTCCACCGGCTCCGAACTCGCCCGCCGGGTCGCCCTGGAGACCGCCGACTTCATGGTGCGCGAACTCCGCACGAACGAGGGCGGGTTCGCCTCCGCGCTCGACGCCGACAGCGACGACGGGACCGGCAGGCACGTCGAGGGCGCCTATTACGTGTGGACGCCCGAGCAGCTGCGCGAGGTGCTCGGCGACGATGCCGAGCTCGCCGCCCACTACTTCGGCGTCACCGAGGAGGGCACCTTCGAGCACGGCGCCTCCGTCCTGCAACTCCCGCAGCACGAGGGCGTGTTCGACGCCGAGAAGATCGAGACTGTCAAGCGCCGCCTCCTTGACGCCCGGGCGACCCGCCCCGCCCCCGGCCGGGACGACAAGGTCGTCGCCGCCTGGAACGGCCTCGCGATCGCCGCGCTCGCCGAGACCGGCGCCTACTTCGACCGTCCCGACCTGGTCGAGGCCGCCCTCGGCGCCGCCGACCTGCTCGTCCGGCTGCACCTCGACGACCGCGCCCGCCTCGCCCGCACCAGCAAGGACGGCCACGTCGGTGCCAACGCGGGCGTGCTGGAGGACTACGCCGACGTCGCCGAGGGCTTCCTCGCGCTGGCCTCCGTGACCGGCGAGGGCGTGTGGCTCGAATTCGCCGGGTTCCTGCTCGACCACGTCCTCACCCGCTTCGCCGACGACACCGGCGCCCTCTACGACACCGCCGCCGACGCCGAGAAGCTGATCCGCCGGCCGCAGGACCCCACCGACAACGCCGCCCCGTCCGGCTGGACCGCCGCCGCGGGCGCCCTGCTGAGCTACGCCGCCCAGACCGGCTACGAGCCCCACCGCACCGCGGCCGAAAAGGCACTCGGCGTCGTCAAGGCCCTCGGCCCGCGCGTCCCCCGTTTCATCGGCTGGGGGCTCGCCGCGGCCGAGGCCCGGCTCGACGGGCCGAGGGAGGTCGCGGTCGTCGGCCCGGCGCTGGACGACCCGGGTACAAGGACCCTGCACCGTACGGCACTTCTCGGCGCCGCCCCGGGCGCGGTCGTCGCCGTCGGCACCCCGGACAGTGACGAGTTTCCGCTGCTCGCCTCCCGCCCGCTGAGCAACGGTGAACCGACGGCGTACGTCTGCCGTAACTTCACTTGTGACGCTCCGACGACCGATCCGGACCGTCTGCGGACGCAACTGAGCGGCTGACAACGGCTGATGACAGGCCGCTGAGTGGCGGGTATCCGGAGCGGAGGGGTTCGTTCAGGGTGCCCAAATGGGCCACGTGTTGGGATACCTCCCAGTAGCCGCCGCACCGTTCCGAAACAAACTATTTATCGGAACAGCTCCCACACTTCACAGTTCCCCCTTAATCTCTGCACAGTGACGCGACGGAGGGGGGCTTCCGTCGCGCCAGGGGGTTTGGGATCTGGGGGATCTGTTGCTGACGTCTGTCTTCATCGCTGCTGTCTCGCTGGCCTTGTTCTGGATGGCGGCGTTCACCTTGTGGTGGCAAATGCACGCGTGGCGTACGCCCGAAGTGCTCGCCTCCACCCGTTTCAGCAGGCCGGAGGGCGGCGAGCAGCTGTCCTTCTCGCTGCTGCTTCCGGCGCGGCACGAGCAAGCCGTGCTGGACCACACCATCCAGCGGCTGCTGGAATCCAGCCACACCGACTTCGAGATCATCGTGATCGTCGGGCACGACGACCCGGAGACCACGGCGGTCGCCTGTGACGCCGCGGAGCGCGATCCGCGCGTGAGGGTCGTCGTCGACACCCACGAGAAGAAGAACAAGCCGAAGGCCATGAACACGGCGCTGCCGCACTGCCGCGGCGACGTCGTCGGGGTCTTCGACGCCGAGGACCAGGTCCATCCCGAGCTCCTCGCCCATGTCGACCACGCCTTCCGGTCCACCGGCGCGGACGTCGTGCAGGGCGGGGTCCAGCTCATCAACTTCCACTCCAGCTGGTACAGCCTGCGCAACTGCCTGGAGTACTTCTTCTGGTTCCGCTCCCGGCTGCACCTGCACGCGCAGAAAGGGTTCATCCCGCTCGGCGGCAACACCGTCTTCGTACGGACCGACGTGCTGCGGGAAGCCGACGGCTGGGACCCCGACTGCCTCGCCGAGGACTGTGACCTGGGCGTTCGGCTCTCCAGCGTCGGCAAGAAGGTCGTCGTCGCCTACGACTCCGACATGGTGACCAAGGAGGAGACCCCCGGTTCGCTGATGTCGCTGCTGAAGCAGCGCACCCGCTGGAACCAGGGCTTCCTCCAGGTGTACCGGAAGAAGGACTGGAAGCAACTCCCGGGCTTCGGGCAGCGGTTGCTCGCCCGCTACACCCTGATGACGCCGTTCATGCAGGCCTTCACCGGCATCATCATTCCGCTCAACGTGGCGATCGCGCTCTTCCTCGACGTGCCCGTGAGCATCGCCTTCATCACCTTCCTGCCGCTCGTCACCGCCATGGTGACCTTCGTCTTCGAGATCGTCGGGCTGCACGACTTCGGCAAGCAGTACGGCCTGCGCGTCCGCTTCGTCCACTACCTCAAGCTCATCGTGGGCGGCCCCTTCTACCAGGTGCTCCTCGCCGGGGCCGCCATCCGCGCCGTATGGCGTGAGCAACGCGGCCGCAACGACTGGGAGCTGACCACGCACGTCGGCGCACATCTCACCGAACCGACCGGTACCGCAGTGATCCGAGAGGACGTTCCCGCGTGACCTCCACCCTTCCCGCGGTGACCACTCCTACGGTCCCCGCGCAGAGGCAGCCTGCGCCCGCACCCGGTCCGGCCGGCCGAACGGCCCCGCCGAGCCGACTGCGTTCCTCCCGCTCCGACCTCCTGCTGTGCGGCGTGCTCCTCGTGGCGATCATGATCGTGCAGGGCTGGAACATCGCCGACTACCCGACGCTCAGCGACGACGAGGGCACCTATCTCGCGCAGGCCTGGGCGGTCCAGGAGGGCAGGGGCCTGGCCCACTACACCTACTGGTACGACCACCCGCCGCTCGGCTGGATCCAGATAGCCGCGCTGACCTGGATACCCGCCACACTCAGCCCCGAGTCGATGACGGTCGGCTCGATGCGGGCGACGATGCTGGTGATCAGCGGCATCAGCGCGATCCTGGTCTACGTCCTGGGCCGCCGCCTGTGGCTGCCCCGCTGGGCCGCCGCGCTCGGCATGGTGCTCTTCGGGCTCTCGCCCCTCTCCGTCATCCTGCAGCGCGAGATCTTCCTCGACAACCTCGCGGTGATGTGGACGCTGCTCGCGTTCACCCTCGCCGCCTCCCCGAGCCGCCACCTCTGGCACCACTTCGGGGCGGGCATCGCGGCCGCCACGGCCGTCCTCACCAAGGAGACGATGCTCGTCATCCTGCCCGCGCTCCTGCTCACCATGTGGCGGCACAGCCACCGCGACACCCGCAAGTTCGCGGTCACCGGCGCCATCACGGCCTGCACGCTGATCGGCTTCTCCTACCCCCTCTTCGCCCTCCTCAAGGGCGAGTTGCTGCCCGGCAGCGGCCATGTCTCTCTCTGGGACGGCGTCAAGTACCAGATGACCAGGCCCGGTTCGGGCTTCATCCTCGACCAGGGCTCCGGTTCGTACGGCGTCCTGCAGTCGTGGCTCTACTACGACCGCGTGCTGCCGCTGGGCGGCCTGGCCGGCGCGCTTCTGCTGCTGGCCACCTGGCGCTGGTCGGTCACCGCCCGCGCGCTGGCCGGACCGGCGGCGGCGGTGGCGATCCTGGCCGCGCTGGCCCTGCGCCCCAACGGCTATCTGCCCGCGATGTACGTCATCCAGGCGCTGCCCTTCCTCGCGCTCGTCCTCGCCGGCGGCACCGCGTCCGTCGCCCACGCCGTGGTGCGCAGGTGGCGGGCCGACGGGGAGAAACGGTACGTCACGGGTGGGCGGTACGCGCTCGCCGCCGTCCTCGCCATCGCCGCCGGCGCCTACGTCCTACCGCGCTGGTACGACGGCGCCCGCACCGCCGTCACCCTCGACGCCAACGCCCCCTACAAGGCCGCCTCGAAGTGGCTGAGCAGCGAGGTGGAGAACCCCAAGGACACCCGGGTACTCGTCGACGACGCGATGTGGCTGGACCTGGTGCACGCCGGGTACCGGCCCGGCCTCGGCGTCATCTGGTTCTACAAGGCCGACCTCGACCCGGCGGTGACCAAGACGATGCCGCGCGGCTGGAAGGACATCGACTACGTCGTCGCCTCGCCGACGGTCCGGCGCGACGCGGTCGACCTGCCCAACGTCAAGGCGGCCATCCAGCACTCGAAACCGGTCGCCGTCTTCGGCACCGGTGAGGACCGGATCGAGATCCGGCAGATCCAGACCACCGGCAGCGCCGCAGGAGGCGACCGATGAGCCAGGAATCCATCGTCCCCGGAGAACTCGACGATCCGGCCTCACGGGCCGTCGAAGTACCCGAACCGGGCGCCGTCACCATCGTCGTACCGACCTTCAACGAGTCCGCGAACGTACGGCAGTTGCTGCACCAGATCACCGAGTCGGTGCCCACCCGGCTGCCCTGCGAGGTGGTCTTCGTGGACGACTCCACCGACGACACCCCCGAGGTCATCCAGGAGGCGGCGAAGGACTGCCCCTTCCCGGTCACCGTCCTGCACCGGGACGAGCCGGTCGGCGGGCTCGGCGGCGCGGTCGTCGAGGGCCTGAAGGCGGCCTCCTCCGACTGGATCGTCGTCATGGACGGCGACTGCCAGCACCCGCCCTCCCTGGTACCGGAGTTGGTGGCCACCGGCGAGCGTGCGAACGCAGGTCTGGTCGTCGCCTCCCGCTACATCAAGGGCGGCAGCCGCGCCGGGCTCGCGGGCAGCTACCGCGTGGCCGTCTCGCGCGGCGCGACCTGGCTGACGAAGTCCCTCTTCCCGCGCAGGCTGCACGGCATCAGCGACCCGATGAGCGGCTTCTTCGCGATCCGCCGCAGCGCGGTCACCGCCGACGTCCTTCAGCCCCTCGGCTACAAGATCCTCCTCGAACTCGCCGTGCGCAGCCGTCCGCGCGGGGTCACCGAGGTCCCGTTCGTCTTCCAGGACCGGTTCGCGGGGGAGTCCAAGTCGACCGCGCAGGAGGGCTTCCGCTTCCTGCGCCACCTGGTCGGCCTGCGCACCGCCTCGCCGGTCGCCCGCATGGTCGGCTTCGGCCTGATCGGCGCGACGGGCTTCGTGCCCAATCTGCTCGGCCTGTGGGCTCTCACCGCCGGCGGCATGCACTACGTCCCGGCCGAGATCCTCGCCAACCAGCTCGGGGTGGCCTGGAACTTCCTGCTCATCGAGCACCTGCTCTTCCGCGACCGGCGTCGGCACCGCCAGTGGTGGGACCGCGTCGGCCGGTTCGCGCTGCTCGCCAACGCCGATCTGCTGCTGCGTATCCCGCTGATCGCGCTGTTCGTCCATCGGTTCGAAATGGGCGCGCTGTCCGCCACCGCGCTCGCGCTGGTGACGACCTTCGTCCTGCGCTTCGTGGCCACCGAAGCGCTGGTCTATCTGCCGCGCAGGGGCCGCGGGGGCCTCGATGGCGGCCGTACCGCAAGGAGAGCCGTGTGAACAGACGTCGTTCGACCACCAGACACAGAAGAAGAACCGCACTCATTGGCGTAGGCGCGCTCACCGCCGGCCTGCTCCTGACCTCACCGCAGTCCGCCTCCGCCGCCAACCTCATCAAGAACCCCGGCTTCGAGACCGCCGGCACGGCCGACATGCCGTACTGCTGGGAGAAGTCCGGCTGGGGCGACAACGACTTCACCTTCTCGACCGTGAACGACGCCCACTCGGGCTCCAAGGCCATGAAGGTCGAGCTGACCCGCCGGGTCGACGGCGACCGCAAGGCGCTGATCACCGAGTCCACCGAGTGCGCGCCCGTCGTCACGGCGGGCAAGCAGTACGACCTCGGCCTCTGGTACAAGTCGACGACCCCGGACACCTCCCTCACGCTCTTCCGGCACGACGCCACGGCGGGCTGGCAGTACTGGACCGACCTCAAGACGCTGGACATGGCCGGAAGCTGGACCGAGGCCACGGTCCGCACCCCCGAGGTCCCGGCCGGCACCGACCGCATCACCTGGGGCGTCTCCGTCTACGGCACGGGCTCGGCGACCACCGACGACTACACGATGGAGCAGGTCGCCGACCCGGTCCCGGACCCCGTGTGCACGGGCACGCCCGCGGAGTGCGCCAACGGCCGGTGGGACGTGCTGCCCATGCAGAACCCGGTGCGCTCCATGCACTCGGTCGTCCTCCACAACGGCAAGGTGCTGCTGATCGCGGGCTCCGGCAACAGCGAGGAGCAGTTCAACGCGGGCACGTTCACCTCGGCGGTGTACGACCCGGCGACCGGGAAATACAAGATCATCGCCACCCCGAAGGACATGTTCTGCGCCGGGCACGTCCAGCTCCAGGACGGGCGGGTGCTGGTGATGAGCGGCAACAAGGGCTATCCGTCGGCGGACGGCACGGTCGGCTACCAGGGCTACAAGGACTCGTACATCTTCGACCCGGCCACCGAGACGTACACCAAGACCAACGACATGAACGACGGCCACTGGTACCCGTCGGCGACCGCCCTCGGCAACGGTGACGTCATCTCCTTCGGCGGTCTGCGCGAGGACTCCACCGGTTCGGTGACGGCCGAGCTGTGGTCGGACGCCGAGCAGCAGTGGCTGCCGACGTGGAAGGTCAACCAGACCTGGTCGTACTGGGGTCTGTACCCGTCGATGATCCTGATGCAGGACGGCCGCCTCTTCTACTCGGGCAGCCATGTCTTCGGCAACAACATCCCGGGCACCGGGTCGGCGATCTACGACTACGACGCGAACACGATCACGCAGATCCCGGGCCTGCAGAACAAGGACGAGCGCGACCAGTCGGCCAGCGTGCTGCTGCCCCCGGCCCAGGACCAGAAGGTCCTCACTCTCGGCGGCGGCAACATCGACTCCAACCCGGAGGGCAACCGGCTGACCGACGTCATCGACCTCAAGTCCGCCAACCCGTCGTACGTGGCCGGGCCGCCGATCCCGCAGGGCACGGTCGACCTCGGCAACGGTCCGGTGCCGCAGACCGGCAATCAGGGCAAGATGTACGTCTCCGCGGTCCTGCTGCCCGACGGCAAGGTCCTGGAGACCGGCGGCGCGCTGCACAACCGCGCCAACCCGGTCTACGAGACGTCGATCTACGACCCGGTGACCAACACCTTCGACCCGGTCGCCGTCGACCCGGAGGCCCGGGGCTACCACTCCTCCGCGTTCCTCCTCCCCGACGGCCGTGTGATGACCACCGGCGACAACCCGGGCAACGGCACCTGGAACCACAACGTGTCGATCTACACCCCGCCCTATCTGCTCAAGGGCGAGCGTCCGACGATCACTTCGGTGATCGACACCGAGTGGAACTACGGCGACACCCAGCGGATCACGGTGGACCGGCCCATCGCCAAGGCCGAGCTGATCCGCCCGGCCGCGGTCACCCACTCCTCCGACCCGAACCAGCGGTTCGTGGACCTGCCGCTGTCGGTGGACGGCAACAACGTCGACCTGAACGTGACGAGCAACCCCAACCTGGCCCCGCCCGGCTGGTACATGCTCTTCGCGGTGGACGCCAACGGCGTGCCGTCGGTGGCCAAGTGGGTGCACCTCCAGGGCCCTGCCGCGCTCAGCGCGACGGACGCCTCGGCACACGTGCACTCCTTCGCCGACTCGCTCGAGGGCACGGTCACCAAGCCCGGCAAGAAGAAGACCTCGCAGAAGGTGAGCCCGACCGTCTCCGGCTGCGACCGGCACTACGGCTCGATCAACGTCTGCGTGCCGACCGCCTTCCCGGACGAGGTGAAGAAGACGACGGCCGCCCGCTGCACCTGGCTGGCGAAGAACGACTACGGCCGCCTGAAGGTCAACGGCAAGGACGACCCGCTGCGGCTCGACCGCGACAAGGACGGGATCGCCTGCGGGAAGGCTGACGTCAGGAAGCGTTAGCGTCTGTCGGCGAACTCTTCGAGGGCGCGCTCCACGATGGCCACCAGCTGCTCGTGGTGCGCGCCCTTCCAGTACGCCCGCCCGCACTGCCGGCACTGGGCGAAGACGTCGTACGTCCGCTGCGTCCCGCCCCGCAACTGGTTCTCCACCTCCTCCTTGGTGGCCTCCTTCAGCAGGCCGTTGCAGGCGGTGCACCGGGTCCAGGGCTTCAGCTCGGGCCGGAACCGGTCCAGGACGTCCCGGAGTTGCTCCTCGGGGCGGGTGCTGTAGACGAAGGCGCCCGCCCAGAGCTCGCGGCGGCGCAGCAGGCCCCGGTCGCGGCTGAGCATGACCCGCTTCTCGGCCGCCGAGCGGGCGGCGAGGGCCGGGTCGCCGATGTCCGTCGACTCGTACGCCGTGTCCACGCCGAGCAGGCGCAGCCGGCGGGCGAGGGTGCCGAGGTGGACGTCGAGGAGGAAACGCAGCGGAGCGCCGGGGACCTGCTGGGGGCGCTTCACCGCCCGTACCTCCACACAGTCGCCCGCCACGGGGACGTACGAGGTCGGCACCTCGCCGCCGTTCACGACCAGCGCGCCGGCCTCGGTCAGCGGGACGCCGAGGGACTCGACGACATGGCCGAGGGTCGAGACGCCGTCGGTGGTGACCGGCGTGGCGCCCAGGCGCCGCCCGTTGGGCAGGAACGGGCGCAGCTCGGGGGCGAAGTCGACGTGGATCTCGGGACCGTTCACCTGGTCAGGATGTCACGTCGGCAGGCCGTGACCTGAGGACTGCTGCGGGGTGAGGCCGTACTCGAAGAGGTCCAGCGCGCGGTCGACGAGGTCGAGGAGATCGTCCCGGAAGTCGTTCTCGGCCCAGTACAGGGAGATCTCCGACAGTCCCCCGATGAGGGATTTCGCGTAGACCCGCACCTCCAGGCTGCCCTGGTCGCGGCCGGTGCGCGCCGCGACGGCCTCGGCGAGCAGCTTGCCGGTGGCCGACATGCTCTCCAGCATCCGGGAGCGCACCGCGGGGACCTCGACCATCAGTCGCGCCCGGAGTCGGGTGACCTCGGGTTCCTCACTCATTCCGAGGCCGATGGCCTTCCGCATGATGTACCGCACGGAGTCCATCCACGGCTCGTCCGCGGGCCGGGCGCGCAGCTCCTGGAGCAGGATCTCGTCGTACTCGTCCGTGAGGACGATGTCCTCCTTCGTGGGGAAGTAGCGGAAGACCGTGGACGGCGACACCTCGGCGCGCTCGGCGATCTGTTCGATCGTGGTGGCGTCGTAACCCTGTTCCTGGATCAGCGCGTACGTCGCGTCGCGGATCGCCGTCCGGGTCTTGATCTTCTTCCGCTCACGAAGTCCCAGCTGGGGGCCGTCGGTGGAGGAAGCGGTGCGTGCGGGCGTCATGAGGGTCATTGTCGGGCATCGGCCTGCGGCGCGACCGTGTCCGGGCTCTCGGAGCGCTTGGCGGTGCCGGGCGGCAGGCTGCCGGGCAGGGGTGAAAAGAGAGTAGCTGTCAAAATATATGAGCTGTCAATCGGTGGTGGCTCTCGGGGCATCGAAAAGGCCACGGCTCGAAAGCCGTGGCCATGCGGGAGGGGCTGGTCTACGCGTGCTGGTACGCCACCAGTGAGATTCCGATGTAGTGCACCACGAACGCCGCCAGTGTGAACGAGTGGAACACCTCGTGGAAGCCGAACCAGCGCGGTGACGGGTTCGGTCGCTTGATGCCGTAGATCACCCCGCCCGCGCTGTAGAGCAGGCCGCCCACGATCACCAGGACCAGGACCGCGATGCCACCCGTGCGCATGAAGTCGGGCAGGAAGAAGACGGCCGCCCAGCCCATCGCGATGTAGCAGGGCGTGTAGAGCCAGCGCGGGGCGCCGACCCAGAAGACCCGGAAGAGTATGCCCGCCGCCGCGGCGCCCCAGATGCCCCACAGCAGCCACTGCCCCTTGGCGCCCGGCAGGAGCAGCATCGTCAGCGGCGTGTAGGTGCCCGCGATGATCAGGAAGATATTGGCGTGATCCAGTCGGCGCAGCACGCCGTCCATCCGTGGGCTCCAGTCGCCCCGGTGGTACAGCGCGCTCACGCCGAACAGCAGGCAGGCGGTCAGGGCGTAGATGCCGCAGGCGAGGCGGCCTCTGGGGGAGTCGGCGAGCGCGGTGAGCACCAGGCCCGCTATGAGTGCGGCCGGAAACATGCCGAGATGCAGCCACCCGCGGAGCTTGGGCTTGACCGGATGCGGCAGGGAGAGCGCGACGGGACCGCGGCCGGCGGCCGGCGTGTCCCTGGGCGCGTCGGAGGCGGACGCAGTCATGAGGGGCATCGTACCTACGGAACCGTAAGTTACGAACCGGTGTGCGAACAAGAGTGGCCATCGTCTCACGCGAGTTGAAGCGCTTGTGGCCGCCCCCTGAAGTGGACGTGGCCATCCTCACGCTCGCTCACCTGTGAGGCCCTCTGGACAGATGGGCACTCTCGTCGGATGATCAAATGAGTGCGGTCGGCACCGGATGAGCGCCCAAGATCGCATCCGGGTCGCAGCCCCCACGGGGCCTCCAGCTGAAAACCCTCATTAACCCCCTCATCTAGGAGCAATCGTGGCGCGCGACGAAGCGGCTCTCCCTGTCGTTCCCACCACCCACAAGGAACTGATCTCGTGGGTGAACGAGATCGCAGAACTGACGCAGCCGGACAGCGTGGTCTGGTGCGACGGATCCGAGGCCGAGTACGAGCGACTGTGCGAAGAGCTCGTGGCCAAGGGCACCTTCAAGAGGCTCGATCCGATCAAACGCCCCAACTCCTACTACGCCGCCTCCGACCCGACCGACGTCGCGCGCGTCGAGGACCGGACCTTCATCTGCTCCGAGAAGGAGGAGGACGCGGGCCCGACGAACCACTGGAAGGCGCCTTCCGAGATGCGGGAGATCTTCTCCGGTGAGAAGGGCGTCTTCCGCGGCTCGATGAAGGGCCGGACGATGTACGTCGTCCCGTTCTGCATGGGCCCCCTCGGCTCGGACCTTTCCGCGATCGGCGTCGAGATCACCGACTCCGCCTACGTCGCGGTGTCCATGCGCACCATGACCCGCATGGGGCAGCCGGTCCTGGACGAGCTGGGCTCCGACGGCTTCTTCGTGCGTGCCGTGCACACGCTCGGAGCACCGCTGGAGGAGGGCCAGGAGGACGTCCCCTGGCCGTGCAACAGCACCAAGTACATCTCCCACTTCCCGGAGACCCGCGAGATCTGGTCCTACGGCTCCGGCTACGGCGGCAACGCCCTGCTCGGCAAGAAGTGCTACGCCCTGCGCATCGCCTCCGTCATGGCCCGCGACGAGGGCTGGCTGGCCGAGCACATGCTCATCCTCAAGCTCACCCCTCCGCAGGGCGAGTCCAAGTACGTCGCCGCCGCCTTCCCGTCCGCCTGCGGCAAGACCAATCTCGCCATGCTGGAGCCCACGATCTCCGGCTGGACGGTCGAGACGATCGGCGACGACATCGCCTGGATGCGCTTCGGTGAGGACGGGCGGCTGTACGCCATCAACCCCGAGGCCGGTTTCTTCGGCGTCGCCCCCGGCACCGGTGAGCACACCAACGCCAACGCGATGAAGACGCTGTGGGGCAACTCCGTCTTCACCAACGTCGCCCTCACCGACGACAACGACATCTGGTGGGAGGGCATGACGGAGGAGACCCCGGCCCACCTGACGGACTGGAAGGGCAACGACTGGACGCCTCAGTCCGAGACCCCGGCCGCCCACCCCAACGCCCGCTTCACCGTCCCCGCCTCGCAGTGCCCGATCATCGCGCCCGAGTGGGAGGACCCCAAGGGCGTGCCGATCTTGGCGATTCTCTTCGGCGGGCGCCGCGCCACCGCCGTACCGCTGGTGACGGAGTCCTTCGACTGGAACCACGGCGTCTTCCTCGGCGCCAACGTGGCCTCCGAGAAGACCGCCGCCGCCGAGGGCAAGGTCGGCGAGCTGCGCCGCGACCCCT
Source organism: Streptomyces sp. NPDC002838 (assembly GCF_040295365.1). Classification (NCBI taxonomy): domain Bacteria; kingdom Bacillati; phylum Actinomycetota; class Actinomycetes; order Kitasatosporales; family Streptomycetaceae; genus Streptomyces; species Streptomyces sp. NPDC002838. The sequence goes on from NZ_JBEOVF010000023.1 coordinate 63,342, forward strand.
TCGCCATGCTGCCGTTCTGCGGCTACAACATGGGCGACTACATGGGCCACTGGGTCGACGTCGCCAAGGGCAAGGACCCGGCGAAGCTGCCGAAGATCTACTACGTCAACTGGTTCCGCAAGAACGACGAGGGCAAGTTCGTCTGGCCCGGCTTCGGCGAGAACAGCCGCGTCCTGAAGTGGATCGTGGAGCGCCTGGAGGGCAAGGCCGAGGGCGTCGAGACCCCGATCGGCATCCTGCCGGCCAAGGGGACGCTGGACACGAACGGTCTCGAACTGTCCGAGTCCGACCTCGACTTCCTCCTCACGGTCGACAAGGAGGTCTGGCGCGAGGAGGCCGCCCTGGTCCCCGAGCACCTCAACACCTTCGGCGAGCACACGCCCAAGGAGCTGTGGGACGAGTACCACGCGCTGGTGCGGCGCCTGGGCTGAGACAGCCCTCCCCCTACGCCGCGGCCGGCTCCGATCGTGCCCTGACCAGCAACATCGTCACGGCCGGCCGCGGTGACCCACCCCTGACCGGCGAGGTTCCGTACAACGGCGTGCGGGACCCCGGGCCTGTCGTCACCTTTCCGTCCGCCCCGACGGGAGGAAGGTGACGACAGGCCCTCGCCCTTGCGCTCACTTCGAGCGGTCCTCCAGGTACCGCGTGTGCGACTCCTGCCGCCGCGCCTCGGTCTCCCGTACCGCCGCGGCCAGCCGTTCGGCCTCCTCGTGCAGCAAGGTCAACTGCCGCTCCAGATGCCGTTCCGGTGACTCCTGACCCGGCGCCAGCCGCGTCCACCACCGCGTCCGTACGAACGCGTCGACCGCCTCCGGAACGTCCTGCCGTACGGCCCGGGACAGCGCGTGCACGCCCTCCGGGTCCTGGGCGAGCACCTCGGTGACCCAGCCGGGGTCCAGCAGCGCGGCCAGCAGCTCGGTCAGCTCGGTGAGCCGGCCCGCGGCGGCGGGCGGCAGCTCGACGTTCGCCAGATAGCCCCGGAGCCGCTCGAAGTCGGCCCGCACCTCGTCGAGCTGGGCCGACGGATCCGCGAAGTCGGGCAGCGGCGGCCGCTCCGGTGGGGCGATCAGCGCACCCGCCCCGTACAGACCGACCACGACCACGGGCCAGTACGGCCCCGCCACCCCCGCGAAGGTCAGCACCACGCCCACGAGCCCGCAGGCGCTCCCGGTGATGTTCTTACGGGACTCGAGACAGCCGAGGAACTTACTGGTAGCCACGGATCTCCTCGAAGGCGCCGTCCAGCGAGCCCTGCTGGGCGTCGAAGAGGCGGCCGCCGGTCAGCTCGGCGATGTGCTCCAGTTCGGACTTGTCGGAGTCGCCGAAGAGAATGGGGAAGACGGGGATGTCCTGGAAAGTGCTCTTGAGCCCCGTGTAGAAGAGCTCGAAGTGCTCCGCGTCCTCGCCGGTCGTGTTCTCGCCGTCCGTCATGAGCACGATGGACGAGAACGTGTCCCGGTCGACGGCCAGATGCCCGTACGCCGCCTCCAAGGACGTGTAGATCGCGGTGTCGCCCTCGGCGGTGAGCGCCTCGGTGTCGCGGCGGATCGCGTCGAGGCCGGTCTGCGGATCGGCGGGGTCCACGACATGCGTCCGTACGCTCTTCACCGCCGACCCGAACGGCATCAGCGTGACCTCCTCACGCTCACGGAAGTCGCTGGTGAGCCCGGTCAGCGCCGTCTTGAGCCGCGCCAGCCGGTCGCCCTTCATCGAGCCCGAGGTGTCCAGGACGTACACGGTCCTGGACGGGCGGCGCAGCTCGTTCTCGTAGGAGTCGAGCAGGCCGTCGGCGACGGACCGGCTGCCGGGGAAGGGCAGTTCGCGCCGGCGGTCGGTGTCGAGGCCGGCCGCGGGCGCTACGGAGGCGACGACCGGGCGGCGGTGCGTGCGCTCGCTGATCTCCCGCTGGATCTCCGGCGTGCGCAGGGCCTCGGTCAGACGGCGCACGTCCTCGCGGGTGGTCGCGTTCGTGGCCGCGAGGGAGGAGAGCGGGTAGTCGGCGGTGACGACCCCGTCTCGGGGGCGGATCACGGTGAGCCCGGGGATGCCCTTGAGGACGGACTCGTAGTTGAGCAGGGCGTCCACGTTCCCGCGCCGCTCGTAGGCGGTCGCCAGCCAGCCCGACGAACCCGACGTCAGCTGCTGCCCCCGGAAGAACTCCTTCAGCCGGGGCGCGGCCTTGGTGACGTCCGCGTCCGTGAGCGCGGACTGGGCGCCGGAGAGGGCGGAGGCGACCGAGACGAGCGTGGAGAAGCCGGAGTTGGAGCGGGCCGGGTCGGTCATGCCGTACGTCAGCTTCCCGTCGCGCACGGCCTGCTCGATCCGGGACCAGGTGACGTCGTCCGGCTGCCAGCCCAGCTTCCGTACGGTGGCCGCCTTCACCCCGATCGCGACCGGGCTCGACATGACCGGGGTCTCGGAGAACACCTTCTTCGCCGCGTCGGGTCGCAGACGCAGATAGTCGTTGGACGACAGCCACAGAGCGTCGTACCGCCCGTCCGCCTCGCCCTTCGCCAGCAGTTCCACGGCGTCCAGGGTGCCCATGTAGGTGGGCCGGACCTTGATGCCCGTGTCCTTCTCGACCCGGTCGAGGACCGGGGCCATGTCGCTGAGCTCGCTGGAGGCGAGGACACGGAGGGTGCCGGGTTCGGGCGAGGCGGGGTCGTCCGGCTTCTCGGCCGTGGTGCAGGCCGTCAGCAGGGCGATCGCCGCGACGGCGACGGCCAGGGGGCGTCCCATACCCCGCCTCATACCTCGTCTCATGTGAGGCCGCCTTCCAGCGCGCCCTGCGACCGGCTGCGCTCCAAGTACGCGCTCGCGTGCTGGAGTTCCGAGGTCAGGGACTCCACGGTGGCCGCCATCGCCTCGGTCGCCTGGACCTTGTAGGTGTCGATCGCGTCGAGGGTGCGGTAGATCTGCTGGAAGGCGGTGCGCAGGGTGTCGGCGCCCACCGCCGGGTCGGCGGCGATCCGCTGGATCTCCCCGCTCTGGGTCGCCAGCATCTCGGCGTTGCCCCGGATCAGATCCTCCGTCGTCCCGCGCAGAGCGTTGACCTGGTCCACGACCTTCTTCTGGTTGTCGAGCGCGGAGGCCAGCATCACGGAGATACGCAGCGCGGACACGGTGGTGGTGGCCGCGCGGTCGACGCCCTTGATCAGCTCCTCGTTGTTGCGTCGTACGACGTCCATCGCCAGGTAGCCCTGCGCGCACACCGCGAGCTGGGTGAGCAGGTCCTGGTGCTTCTGCCGGACGGGGAAGAGCACGTCGGCCCGGAGAGTGTCGGCCTGGGCCGGGTCGGTGGCCTCCGTCGTCGTGATGTGCTGCTCCACGGCCGTGTCCAGGGCCTCGGTCAGCACGACGTACTCCTGGAGCTTGCCCATGGTCTCCCACAGACGGACCCGCTCGGTCTGCAACGCGGCGTTGTCACGCCGCAGCTCGTCCTGACCGCCCCGCAGGGAGCCCACGATCTTGTTCAGCGTCCCCTGTGCGGAGGCGTACTTGGCGACGTGGTCGCGCAGCTTGTTGCCGCCGGGCAGCCGGGACAGGAACTTGCGCCCCTTGGCGGCGGGAAGGTCCCGCGGGTCCAGGTCCTCCACCACCCGCCGGAGTTCGACGAGCGAACCCGCCACCTGGGACTGCGCGTCGCCTCCCTTGGACGGCAGGCTGCGCACGGTCCGCTCCAGCATCCGGTTGGACTGCGCGGAGGCGCTGCGCATCTCCCCGGCGCCCAGCGCGGTGATCTCCCCGACCTTGCCGGCGAACTCGGGGGAGCGGGCGTCGAGGGCGGCGAGGCCCTCGACGTACGCGGAGGCCTTCTTGGCCATGTCCGTACGGACGCCCTCATCGACGGGGACGAGTCCGCCGGCCTTCTCCCGGGGTACGGGTGTGACGGCCTCGGGCGGGGTGAGAGTGAAAGTGTCGTCGGTGGGCATGTGCGGTTCCCCCCTATCCGCGCGCCCGGCGCGCCATCTCGTGCAGCACCTCGGAGGTGGGCACGGGCGCCTGCCGGATGCCGGTCAGCTTCTGGTTGAGGTACGCGGCGTGGGCGGCGGTCGCCTCGGTGAACTCGGCCGTGGCGCCCTGCGGCCGGAACCCGTGCCGCACGGCCAGCTCGCGCAGGGCCGGGTCGCTGCCGAGGAGTTCGCCGAGCGCGCGGCCGTCGTCCGTGAGCGGTACGACGGTGTGGTCGCTGTTGGCGGTGGTGTCCGGGTAGAGGACGGTGAGGTCGTCGAAGCTCTGCTTGTCATGGAGCAGGGCGGCGACCTGGGACTCGTAGACGAGCACGAGCGGGTTGCCGGCGCCGCTGACGAAGTCCCGGAAGGCCGCGTCCGTACTGGACTGCTGGGCGCCCTGGACGCTGACCAGCTTGCGCATCAGGGGCGCGGTGCGGTCGACGTCGGCGGTGCTCGCGGCCACCTTGCCGCCGGCGGCGACGTAGGAGGCGGCGGCGAGGTAGAGGGCGCCGGAGTTGGAGGTCTCCGGGTCGGTGGTCGCGATGTAGAGGGTGCCGGTGAGTTCCCCGTACTTCTCGGCGCCCTTGAGCTGCTGCCAGGTCCGGTCGCGCTCGGCGGCGTCGAGGTAGGCGCCCATCTTCAGGGTGCCGCGGTTCTTGCCGAGGACGGCGAGCCCGTTGTCCGCGAGCACCTCGGCGGCCCCGCGGTGGGCCACCACGACGAGCGGCGAGTAGAAGGGCACGGGCAGGGGCTGCCGGGCCTTGTACTTCGCGGCGAGCTCGTCGGCGGGCGCCTGGCTGGACGGGAAGGCGAGGTCGTAGCCCTTGAGGTCCAGGCCCTCCATGGCCCAGGACCCGGAGGTCTCCGCCTGCACGGTGTAGCCCTCGGCGGCGAGGGCCTTCACCACGTCGGGATCGGCGAAGAACTCCGCCTTCTCCGATCCGATCACTGCGCGCACGGTCTTCGTTGCCGTGCCGTTGTCCCCGTTGTCCCGGCCCGCTACGACGGCTGCCACCACTCCGCCGACCAGCAGCACCGCGAGGACGATTCCTGCGATACGTCTCACGTTGAGGAGCGTGCTCGCGGAACCCAACATTCCCAGGCGAATCGGATGAACGGGGGGCGACTACGCGGACCCGGTATGCAACAGGAATGCGCCATTCCGTGACCCGCACGGTGGCCGATGGAACCTCGAAGCCGACGCCCGCTCAAAGCCCCGGCTCAGGCCGACGCAGTGCGTGGCGCCCGGCCCGCGCGTCGCTGCGGGTGCGCGCGGACCGGGGCCGACCGGGGGTGCCCTGCCTCGGGCTCGGTGAAGGTCAGTGGGACGCGAGTTCGCGGGGCTCCAGGGCTTCGGTGTGTGCGTCCATGCGCTCGGCGGAGAGGATCGCCGCCGCCGTGTCGGCGCGGGAGGCCGCGACGACCAGGGCGCGGCCCGCCAGCGCGTGCGCCCGGCGGTGTACGGCCGCGAGATTCGACTGCCCGCCGACAGTCGTGAGCGGCGCCCGGGCCGGCGTACGTCCTGCCCGCAGCCGGGTCACCTGCTCGGCGAGCCGGTCGGCCGCGGTGTCCAGATCGGCGGACGGGGCCAGCGCACGCAGTTCGTCCGTGACGGCGAGCAGTGCGGCGAGATGGCCGGCGAGCTGGATGTCCAGCTCTTCCTCACGGGAGCGGTGCGGGAAGTCGGAGGTGGTGCCGGCCATCGTGCTGTGGACCGACTTGGTGCGGATCGGTTCGTACATGGGGATGGCCTCCTGTGCTGTCAGGAAGCCATCCTAGCTTAGATTTCGTCTAAAGTTGAGTGATTCACAAAACAGGACCGCGTGCACACGAAGGGTGAACGGCCTTCCCCCACGGCCTTCACGGCTGGCTGTAACCATCCAGGAAGTTCCCGATCCGAGTGATCGCCGATCGCAGGTCCCCCGTCGTCGGCAGGGTCACCACCCGGAAGTGGTCCGGCTCGGGCCAGTTGAAGCCGGTGCCCTGGACGACCATGATCTTCTCCTGGCGCAGCAGGTCCAGGACCATCTGCCGGTCGTCCTTGATCTTGAAGACCTCGGGGTCGAGGCGCGGGAAGAGATACAGCGCCCCCTTCGGCTTCACGCAGCTCACACCGGGGATCTGGGTCAGCAGCTCGTACGCCACGTCCCGCTGCTCGCGCAGCCGCCCGCCGGGCAGTACCAGGTCGTTGATGGTCTGCCGCCCGCTGAGCGCGGCGACGACCCCGTGCTGCCCCGGCATGTTCGCGCACAGCCGCATGTTCGCCAGGATCGTCAGACCCTCGATATACGAATCGGCATGCGCACGCGGCCCGGAGATCGACATCCACCCGACTCGGTACCCCGCCACCCGATAGGCCTTCGACATGCCGTTGAAGGTCAGCGTCAGCAGATCCGGGGCCACCGCGGCGGTCGGCGTGTGCGTGGCGTCGTCGTACAGGATCTTGTCGTAGATCTCGTCGGAGCAGACCAGCAGATTGTGGCGGCGGGCGATGTCGGTCAGCCCGCGGAGCATCGCCTCGTCGTACACGGCCCCCGTCGGGTTGTTGGGGTTGATGATGACGATGGCCTTGGTGCGGTCGGTGACCTTCCGCTCCACGTCCGCGAGGTCGGGCATCCAGTCGGCCTGCTCGTCGCACCGGTAGTGGACGGCCGTACCGCCGGACAGGGAGACGGCCGCGGTCCACAACGGATAGTCGGGCGCGGGCACGAGCACCTCGTCGCCGTCGTCCAGCAGCCCCTGCATCGCCATCACGATCAGCTCGGAGACGCCGTTGCCGATGAAGACGTGCTCGACGTCCGTCTCGACGCCGAGGGTCTGGTTGTGCATGACGACGGCCCGGCGTGCGGCGAGGAGTCCCTTCGCGTCGCCGTAGCCGTGGGCCGATGACACGTTCCGGAGGATGTCCTCCAGGATCTCGGGCGGACACTCGAACCCGAAGGCGGCCGGATTCCCGGTGTTGAGCTTGAGGATGCGGTGACCTGCCGCTTCCAGGCGCATCGCCTCCTCGAGAACCGGGCCCCGGATCTCGTAACAGACGTTGGCGAGCTTGGTCGACTGGATCACCTGCATGTCTGGGAGCTTACGGCCCGGTAACGCATCGTGGGCCGTGTTTTCCACCACGTGAGACGCGCCGGTTTGGGCGGGTATCGCCGGTCGCTGTCCCACGAACCCCACCCGTCCCTACAATGCGCCGCCATGTCGAGGCCACCTCAGTACGACAACGGGACGTACGGAACGAATGCCACGACCGGCCCCTACGGCGTACCCGGGGACGGCGACCCCCTGGAGCCGCCGAACGTGTACCACCCTCGGGCCGAGTCGACCCCCGCGTACGAGGAGTACGCCGATCCGGCGGCCGCGCATGGCTGGCGGGACGTCTATGACCGCGGGTACGAGGACACTCGCGAGATGCCTTCGGTGGTGGGGGACGGGGGCGAGGGTGGGCATCCAGGGGTGGCTGGGCATCCGGGCGTGGATGTGGATGGGCGTCTGGGTGTGGGCGGGGGTTCGGGGCAGGCTGGCCGTCCGGGCGTGGACGGGCACCTGGGTGTGAGTGGTCATCCGGGGGAGGCCGGCCGTCTGGGCGTGGGGGGCCGTCTGGGGGTGAGCGGTCGTCCGGCGGTGAGCGGTTGTCCGGGCGAGGTCGGACATCCGGGCGTGGGCGGCCTGGCCGGCGTGGGTGGGATTCCTGGCTCGGATGACGGGTTCGGGTCGGGCGGCAGTTCGGAGTCGGGGCGTCGGCCCGGTGTGGGTGGGGTTTCTGATGCGGGCGGTCATTCCGGCGTGGGCGGCCATGTCGGCGCGGGCGAACTGCCCGGCATGGGCGAACTGCCCAGCGCGGGTGAACGGCTCAGCGCACGTGAACGGCTCAGCGCACGTGAACCGCTCAGCGCACGTGGACCGCTCAGTGCGGGCGACCTTCCCAGCGCAGGCGGGAGCCTCGGTGTCGACAGCCGGCCTGGCTCGGACGACGGCGAGGGAGTCGAAGCGGGGCGCCGGACCGTCCCGGATCGCCGCCTCGGCTCCGGCCGCCCTTCCCGGCGTAAGCCGAAGGCGTGGCGGTCGCGTCGTGTGGTCGCCGCTGGGGCGGTCGGGGTCGTGTCGGCGGCCGCGTTGATCGTCGGGTTCTCCCTCTCTGCGGGGTCGTCCGGCAGGGAGGAGGGCAAGGGCGACCGTACGACTCCGGCGGTGGGGGATTCCGCGGCGCCCACGGACGCGGACGCCTCCGCCGGGGCGGCGGCCGGCGACCGTCCGTCGGGCGGCCCGGGCGACTCGGAGGAGGGGCCGGGTGGTTCGGGCGGCACGGGGTTGTCCGAGAGTGCGTCCGTGACCCCGAGCGCCTCGACGAACCGTTCCACGTCCGAGGGCGGGGACAACGGGTCCCAGGCCGAGCCGACCCCTACCGCCACCGCGGACCCCACCACCTCCTCCGCCCCCACCTCGGCGCCAGGCAACTCCGACCGAAAGCCCGGGCGCGGTCAGGGCGGCACCAAGGGCCCCAAGTAGTCGCGTCAGCAGTGCGAATCGGCCAAGTGGAGGCCTGAAACAACTCCTTGCTCCCACGCGCCCCTCGATTGACAATGCGCATGACAAAACTGCGGGTGGCCGGAAGATTTCCGGTCACCCTCGTCGTACAGAGGGGACCCCCACATGAGAAAACCTCTCGTCGCCGCGCTCTTCGCCCTGGTGATCGCCGGGGCCGGCGCGGCACCGGCGGTCGCGGCACCCGCTCCCGCAGAGGAAGCCGCCGCCCCCGCCGTCCAGGCCGTCACCTTCGCCGGCACCGTCTCGCTCAGCAACTGCTCCGGCTCCGTGATCCGCTTCCCGGGCTCGGAGGACAACGACCCGGCGATGGTGATGTCCAACGGCCACTGCCTGGAGTCCGGCTTCCCGGCGGCCGGCCAAGTCATCGTCGACCGCGCCTCCAGCCGCACCTTCGGCCTGCTCAACTCCGCCGGCACGCGGATCGCCACCCTGCGCGCCAGCAAGATCGCCTACGCGACGATGACCGACACGGACGTCGCGCTGTACCAGCTCACCACCACATACGCGCAGATCAAGAGCTCGTACGGCATCACCGCGCTCACCCTCAACGACACCCACCCGGTGGCCGGCACCGCCATCACGGTCGCCTCCGGCTACTGGAAGCGGCTGTACAACTGCAACATCGACGGGTTCGTGTACCGCATGAAGGAGGGCAGCTGGACCTGGAAGGACTCGGTCCGCTACACCTCCGCCTGCCAGACCATCGGCGGCACCTCCGGCTCCCCGGTCATCGACCAGGCCACCGGCAGGGTCGTCGCCGTCAACAACACCGGCAACGAGGACGGCGAGTCCTGCACGGTGAACAACCCCTGCGAGGTCGACGCGAGCGGCAACGTCACCGTCCGCCAGGGCATCAACTACGCCCAGGAGACCTACCAGATCCCCGCCTGCTTCGGTCTGGACAACAAGCTGGACCTGAGCCGCAGCGGGTGCACCCTGCCCAAGCCGTAGTTCCGCGAACGGCGGGCGGTCATACGGGAGTACGGCGCACCGCCCGCCCCGCCAGTACGTCCGTCCGCCGCCCGTCCTCGATCACGAACCGGCCGTCGATCAGGACGTACGGAATGCCCGTCGGCAGCGTGCGCGGCTCCTCGAAGGTGGAGCCCGCCGCGACCGTCGCCGGGTCGAAGAGGACCAGGTCGGCCCGGTACCCCTCACGGACCAGCCCGCGGTCCGGCAGGCGCAGCCGGGCCGCCGGGCGCGCGGTGAGGTGGGCGACGCACTCCTCCAGCGACAGCACGCCCAACTCCCGCACGTACCGGCCGAGATACTGCGGGAAGGTGCCGTACGCCCGAGGGTGCGGCTTGGCGCCCTGGAGGATGCCGTCGGAGCCGCCCGTGTGGACGCGGTGGCGCATGATCGCCCGGACGTTCTCCTCGTGGCCGACGTGCTGGAGGATCGTCGAGCCGAGCCGGTCCTCCAGCAACAGGCGGCGGGCGGTGACCCAAGGGGCCTCACCGAGCCGCTGCGCCGACTCCTGCACCGTACGGCCGACATGGTCCGCCAGGGCCGGATTCGTCACGCCCGAGATCTCGATCGTGTCCCACTCGACGGGCACTCCGTGGCAGCCGTCCGCGCCCACGACCTCCAGGTGGTGGCGGATGCGGGCGGCCGTCTCCTCGTCCGTCAGCCGCTTGAGGATCTCCTCCGGGCCGCCCTCGCTCGCCCAGCTCGGCAGCAGCGCGGCCAGCGTGGTAGAGCCGGGCGTGTAGGGGTAGGTGTCGAGGCTGATGTCGGCTCCGGCGGCCAGCGCCTCGTCCAGCAGGGACAGCAGCTCGGGCGCGCGGTCCTTGTTCACGCCGAAGTTCATGGTGGCGTGCGCCAGGTGGAGCGGGCAGCCGGCCTCCCGGGTCAGGGCGACCATCTCCTCGTACGCCTCGAGGGCGCCGGCCCCGTACGAGCGGTGATGCGGGCAGTAGTAGCCGCCGTACTCCGCCACCACCCGGCACAGCTCGGTCAGTTCCGCGTCCTTGGCGTACATGCCGGGCGTGTAGGTCAGCCCCGACGACATGCCGACCGCGCCCTGTTCCATGCCCTCGGCGACCAGCTGCCGCATGCGGTCCAGCTCTTCGGGTGTGGCCTCCCGGTCCTCCCACCCGACGGCCAGGGCACGGACCGTGCCCTGGGGGATGAGATAGGCCGCGTTCACGGCGATCCCGCGATCCAGCCGGTCCAGGTACTCGCCCACCGACCGCCAGTCGAAGTCGATGTCGTCGCCGTATCCGTTCCAGCCGGTGATCGCACGGCGGACCTCGGCGAGCGTACGGTCGTCGACCGGCGCGTACGACAGCCCGTCCTGGCCGAGGACTTCGAGGGTGACGCCCTGCGCGGCCTTGGCACTGTGGTCGGGGTCGCGGAGCAGGGCGAGGTCGCTGTGGGCGTGCATGTCGATGAAGCCGGGTGAGAGGACGAGCCCCTCGGCGTCCAGCTCCCGCCGCGCCTTGGGACGTTGACAGCCCGCAGCCGCGGCCTCCTGGACGATTCCCACGATCCGGCCGCCGTCCACGACCACATCGGCGCGGTACGACGGACCGCCGGAGCCGTCCACGACGTCCGCGTCCCGGATGACGAGCTCTTCCATGACCGGCCCTCTCTCCAGCAGCTCTCTAGAAGAACGTACGGATGTAGTCGACGACCGTGCCGTCCGCCTCGGCGACCGGAATGAGCTGCCACTTGTCGAACGACGTGCACGGGTGGGACAGGCCGAGGCCGACCCAGTCGCCGACTTCCAGGTCCGCCTCTGGGGTGGTGCGCAGCCACGCGTGCTGGTCGGACAGGGCGGTCACCTCGATCCCGGTGGCGGGGCACTCGACGCCGTCCCGGCGGACGACCTGGGCGAAGGGCAGATCGAGGTCGTACGCCGCGTCCCGCTTGCCCGCGTTGAGGAAGGCCTGCTCGGCGGAGGGCCGGGACACCACCTGCGTCCAGAGGCGGAAGGCCGGTTCCAGCGTGCCCTCCTGGGGGACGCGGTTGAAGGGCGTGATCTTGCGGTAGTGGCCGTCGTCGTGGGAGACGTACGCGCCCGAACGCAGCAACTTCAGGACCGGAGCCGACAGTTCGGGGATCTCGGCGAAGACGTCGGCCACCGCGTCGAACCAGGCGCTGCCACCCGCGCTGACGACGATCTCGTCCAGCCCGGCCCCCGCGAACCGCCCCGCCTTGTCGAAGTCGACGGCCAGGGCGACCAGCCGCCGCAGCCAGGCGTGCACCCGTTCGGGGTCGGCCCGCGGGACCTCGCCCTCGTAGCCGGCGACGCCGACGAGGCGCAGGGTGCGCGTGGCGGCCACCGCGTCGGCGACCGCCGCGCACTCCGCCTCCGTACGGACGCCGGTGCGGGCGCCTTCGCCCGCGGCCAGCTCGACGACGACGTCCAGGGGGCGGTCGGCTCCTCGCAGTGCCGCGTCCATGAGCTCCACTCCGCGCACGGAGTCGACGTAACAGATGAGGCGGAAGCCGGGGTCGGCGTCGAGCTGGGCGGAGATCCAGCGCAGGGCGGCCGGGTCGACCAGCTCGTTCGCGAGGAAGACACGCTGGACGCCGAACGCCCGCGCCGCCCGCACCTGGTGCGGCATCGCGAGCGTGATGCCCCACGCCCCGTGCTCGATCTGGCGCCGGAAGAGCTGGGGTGCCATGGAGGTCTTGCCGTGCGGGGCGAAGGTGAGGCCGTGGCGGGCCGCGTACGTCTGCATGAGCTCGAGGTTGTGTTCCAGGCGCTCGGCGGAGAGGGCGAGCACGGGGGTGGCGAAGCCCCCGGTGAAGAGGTTGCGGCGCTGGGCGGCCAGCTCGCCGACGGTCAGGCCGTCGGCGTCCGGCGGGAGGCCCTTGAAACGGTGGTCGAGGCGTTCCTCTGCGAGGTGGGCGAGCGCTTCGACGGCCATGGAGCCTCCCTGATCCGAGCGTTGCACTGTCTGCAACGCTCATTGCGTATATCGCTTACTGCTGTCTAACATCTCGGCCAACGCGGGGTCAACGGAGCCGCCGCCCCCCGCGCGACGACGAGGAGCTACGACCATCGTGACCCCCACGGGACCCTGCAATGCCCCCGACGTCGTGGACGTCGTCGCGCTCGGCGAGTCCATGGTCACGTTCCTGCCCTCCCGCCCGGGCCGCCTCGCCGACGTTCCGTCCTTCGAGCGAGGGATCGGGGGCGCGGAGTCGAACGTGGCATGCGGGCTGGCGGCCGCGGGGCACTCCGTGCGGTGGGTCAGCCGGGTGGGGGCCGACGGGTTCGGTGACCACCTGGTCGAGGCCATCGGTTCCTACGGCGTCGACGTCGCGTCCGTCCGACGGGATCCGGCGCGCCCGACGGGGGTGTACTTCCGTACGGCGGGGGACAGGGCGACGGACGCACACGAGGTGGCGTACTACCGGGCGGGCTCGGCGGCGTCGGCGATGTCCGTGGAGAACGTGGACCTGCGGGCGGTGCGGGCGGGGCGGGTGCTGCATCTTTCCGGGATCACGGCGGCGTTGTCCGGTGAGTGCCTGGACCTGCTGCGCGAGCTGACGGCTCCCGGGGAGTGCCGCCCACTGATCTCGTTCGACGTGAACCACCGGGCAGGCCTGTGGCAGAACGCCGACGGCCCGCGCGTACTGCTGGAGCTGGCGCGGCAGGCCGACATCGTGTTCGTGGGGGAGGACGAGGCGGAGGAGGCCTGGGGGGTTACGGGCGGGGCGGAGGCGATCCGGGGGGTGCTGCCGGAGCCATCCGTGCTGGTGGTGAAGGAGGGGGCGCGGGGGGCGACTGTGTTCGAGCGCGAGCGCGAGCGCGCGGGCTTGGGCTTGGGCTCGGGAGAGCGTGCGGGCCGGGGCGAGCGTGCGGGCTGGGGTGAGCGTGCGGGCTCGGGCTCGGGAGAGCGTGCGGGCCGGGGCGAGCGTGCGGGCTCGGGCTCGGGTGAGCGTGCGGGCCGGGGCGAGCGTGCGGGCTCGGGCTCGGGCTCGGGCTCGGGAGAGCGTGTGGGCCGGGGTGAGCGTGCGGGCTGGGGTGAGCGTGCGGGCTCGGGCTCGGGTGAGCGTGTGGGCTCGGGTGAGCGTGCGGGCCGGGGAGAGGACGCGGGCCGGCGCGGGGGCCACGGCACGGGCGCGGCGGTCGGCGCGAGTGATGCCCAGCCGCCCGGCCACCCCGCGCCCGCGCGTGGCGCGCAACCACGCCGTTGGCCCGCGGGCAGCCGTGCCGCTGGGGCGGCTCCCGACCCAAAGAGAGACGGCACCCCGTCAGCGCCGGGCCGCGCGACCCATCCCGCGGCAGCAACCCCGGGCACGACACAGCCAACGGACCCGACGCCGACCCTGCTGTACACCGACACCGTCACGTCTGTGCCGGCCCTCAATGTCACCGTCGTAGCAACCATCGGCGCCGGCGACGCCTTTGCCGCAGGCTTCCTTTCCGCCACCCTCCGCGGCCTCCCCGTGAGGGACAGAATCCGCCACGGCCACCTCATGGCCGCCGCCACCCTCACCACCCCCGGCGACCTGGCCACACCCCCCACCCGCACCCACGCCGACCGCCTGGCCGCCCTGGACGACGCCGAGTGGGGGAGACTTCGACTCGGCCCCGGCTGGACACAGACAGCAGGCCGGGCCGACGAGGAGGTACGCACCCCATGAGCCAGACCGTCGACCGCGCGCTGAGCATCCTGCCGCTGCTCGCCGAGGGCCCCGCCGACCTCGGGCAGGTCGCCGACCGCCTCGGCGTGCACAAGTCCACCGCCCTGCGCCTCCTCCGCACCCTGCACGAGCACGGCATGGTCTACCGCCAGTCCGACCAGCGCTACCGCCTCGGTGCCCGGCTCATCGCGCTCGCCCAGGAGGCCATGGAGAACCTCGACATCCGCGAGATCGCCCACCCCCACCTCGTACGCCTCAACGAACAGTGCGGACACACCGTCCACCTCGCCGTCTACGAGGAGGACGAGGTCCTCTACATCGACAAGGTGGAGAGCCGCTACCCCGTACGGATGTACTCGCGGATCGGCAAGCCCGTCGCCATCACCGTCGCCGCCGTGGCGAAGCTCCTCCTCGCCGACCTGCCCGAACCCGAGCGCCGCGCCCTCGCCGACAAGCTCGACTACCCCATGTACACGGCCCGTTCGACGCCCAACGCCCCCGCCTTCCTGAGGGAGTTGGAGAAGGTGCGCGAACAGGGCTGGGCCACCGACCTCGGTGGCCACGAGGAGTCCATCAACTGCGTCGCCGCACCGATCCGCGGCGCCGACGGCCGGGTCGTCGCCGCGATGTCGGTCTCCGCCCCGAACGTCGTCGTCACCGCCGACGAACTCCTCACCCTGCTGCCGCTGGTCCGCCGTACCGCGGACACGATCAGCGGCGAGTACTCCGGCAAAACCCCCGTCAAGGAAGCCACCTCATGACCGAGAAGATCGCCCTCACCCCGAAGACGCACACCACCCCGCCCGCGAAGTTCTCCCACGGCGTGAGGAAGGGCAACATCCTCCAGGTCGCCGGCCAGGTCGGCTTCCTGCCCGCAGAGGAGGGCAAGCCGCCCACGCCCGCCGGCCCGACCCTGCGCGAGCAGACCCTCCAGACCCTCGCCAACGTCAAGGCGATCCTGGAGGAGGGCGGCGCGAGCTGGGACGACGTGATGATGATCCGCGTCTACCTCACGGACGTGGACCACTTCGCCGAGATGAACGCCATCTACAACACCTACTTCGAGGAGCAGGCCCTCACCGCGCCTCCGGCCGCCCGTACGACCGTCTACGTCGGCCTCCCCGCCGGGCTCCTCATCGAGATCGACGCGCTCGCCGTCCTCGGCTGACGCTCCCCCTCAACTCCCGCACGCCGTAACCGGCACGGCGCCCACCACCCACAGGGGCGCCGTGCCGCGATCCCCCCTGCCCGAAAGCTGTATGTGCTTACGTAGAGGCCCCCCATGTCCTATCCCCTCGCGGCGTCCACCACCCCCGAAACCCCACCCCACACCGGAGGCCTGCTCCTCCTCATGGACGGCACCGCAGGCCTCCTGACGGTCGCCGCCATCGGCATCGCCCTGCTCCTCTTCCTCATCATCAAGGCGCGACTCCAGCCGTTCGTCGCCCTCCTCGCCGTTTCCATAGCCGTCGGCCTGCTCGCCGGTCTGTCGGTCACCGAACTCTTCGGCACGGTCCAGCGGTCCGACGCCGTGTCCACCATCGAGTCCGGCATGGGCGGCATCCTCGGCCACGTCGCCATCATCATCGGCCTGGGCACGATGCTCGGCGCGATCCTCGAAGTCAGCGGCGGGGCGGAGGTATTGGCGTCTCGTCTCCTGAACCTCTTCGGCGAGAAGCGCGCCCCGCTCGCGATGGGCATGACCGGCCTCATCTTCGGTGTCCCGGTCTTCTTCGACGTGGGCATCTTCGTCCTCGCGCCGATCGTCTACGCCGCCGCCAAGCGTTCCGGCAAGTCGATCCTGCTCTACTGCCTGCCCCTGCTCGCCGGCCTCTCCATGACCCACGCCTTCCTGCCCCCGCACCCGGGCCCGGTCGCCGCGGCCGGCCTGCTCCACGTGGACCTCGGCTGGGTCATCCTCATGGGCGTCGTCTGCGGCATCCCGGCCGTGCTGGCCGCCTGGGCGTTCTCGGCGTGGATCGGCCGCCGCATCTTCGTCGCCGTACCGCAGGACATGGTCGAGGCGGCCAAGGAGGCAAAGCTGGCCGTCGTCAACGAGCAGCGGGAGGCGGGCGTCGAGCCCCGGGAGCGGCCGGTGCCGCTGGGCATGGTGCTCGGCATCATCGGTACGCCGCTGATCCTGATCCTCGCCGCCACCTTCTCCTCGATCGGTCTCGACCCCTCCACCACCCGCTCGGTGATCGAGTTCTTCGGCCACCCCTTCGTGGCTCTGACGATCGCCCTGCTCCTGGCGTACTACCTGCTGGGCCTCCGGCGCGGATGGTCCCGCAAGTCCCTGGAGACGGTGTCCACGGCGTCGCTGAAGCCGGTCGGCAACATCCTGCTGGTCGTCGGCGCGGGCGGCATCTTCGGAGCCATCCTCAAGGCCAGCGGCGTCGCCCAGGCCCTCTCCGACACCTTCAACGACGTCGGCCTCCCGGTGATCGTCCTCTCCTACCTGATCTCGGTCGTCCTCCGGGTCGCCCAGGGCTCGGCCACGGTCGCGATCGTCACGACGGCGGGCATCGTCGCCCCGCTCCTCGCCGAGGGCGACCACTCCCAGGCCTTCGTCGCCCTGGTCATCATGGCCATCTCGGCCGGCTCGATCTTCGCCTCGCACGTCAATGACGGTGGCTTCTGGATGGTGGCGAAGTACTTCGGCATCAGCGAGCGGGACACGTTGAAGACCTGGACCGTGCTGGAGACGGTGCTGTCGGTGGTGGGCTTCGTGGTGGCGGCGGTGCTCAGCTTGTTCGTGTAAGCCGCATGTAGGCGTCTGATAACGAAGTTGGGGCTGGCTGTGTCCGACACAGGATCTTCGACCATACTGCCCGGTGTGGAGCAGCGCATAGGTTCGAGCAGCCAGCCCCTGGAGGGCGCCGGATTCGACCCGGCTTTCGTCCCTGGGCTCACGTCGCCCGTGACCGAGGAGCCGGAGGACACGAAACCGGCCGAGGAGAAGGACGTCGAGTCCGAGGACGTCGAGTCCGAGGAGGCGGAGTCCGAGGTCGAGAAGCAGGAGACACCCGCCGATGAGGAGGAGTCCTCCGACGGCCCCGTCTTCGAGGCCTCCGACCGTCGAGCGAAGATCGTCGCCGATCACAAAGGCGTACGGCTCGCCCTGGACGACCAGCGGTGCGAGTTCCGCTGGGACGAGATCGGCGCGATCGAGACGGAGTCCCCCCGCTTCGGGAAGCGGTACACCATCACGGTGCACACCCCTGACCGCCGCTGGTACCCGATCGAGATCGAGGCGACGGCCAGGGCGCGCTTCAAGGAATGGGACGAGCAGCTGGACGCGGTCCTTGACGCCTACTTCGACGAGAACGCCGAGTAGCTGAGGCGCCTAGCTGCAGTACTGGGCCTCTTTCCCGATAGACCGGTACATACAGTCCGCGTTCTCCAGCAACTGCAACACCGCATCCCGGTTACGAGAAGTCTCCCGCTCGATCACCTCATCGGGCGGGTAGAACCCGCCCCCCGCACTGGACGACGGATACATCTCGAAGGTGTACCCGAAGATCTTCTGGTTCCCCCACAACCAGTCGTCGATCGACCCGTCGGTGATGTACAGGTCGCTGGACTGCTCCGGCGTATAGCCATTACTCGCGGCCATCTTCCCCCCGACCGTCGCGAAGGCGTTGCGATCGTCCGCCGTCATCCCGGTCGTCGTGTTGGCGGTGGTGTACCCGAACGGCCACAGCACCAGCTCGCTGTACGTGTGGAAGTCGATCCCGGCCTTGATCTGCTGAACCCCGCCGACCACCCGACTGCGTACGAAGTCGGCGACGACCTTGACCTCGGGCGCCGACTCGGGCGCCGAGCCCCGGTAGGTCTCGGAGGACGTCGAGCCCGACGACCCGCCGCAGCATCCCCACCGGTAGTTCCAGTTGCGGTTCATGTCCGTACCGACGTACGACGAGCCGGAGTTGGGCTGCCGGTTCTTCCGCCACGACCGGTACGACCCGGTCGCGATGTCGTACTCGCCGCCGTCCGGGTTGAGGTCGGGCACGATCCAGATCTCGCGGTTGTTCACCATGCCGGTGACCCGGGAGTCGGAGCCGTAGCCCGCCCCGAACTCGCGGATCAGGTACAGCGCCATCTCCACGGTCAGGTGCTCGCGGGCGTGCTGGTGGTGGGTGAAGAGCACCTCGGGCTCGGCCTCGTCGGTCGCCACGTTGTCACTGATCTTGATCGCGACGATGTCCCGGCCCTGGTACGACTTCCCGATCACGCGCTTGCTCATGATGTTCGGGTACGCCGAGATGCGCTGGTTGATCTCCGTGTTCATCTCGGCGTAGTTGTGGTAGCGCGAGTCGGCCGAGGGGAAGTCCAGCAGCCGTACGTCGTCCTCGCCGTTCGACCGGTCCGGTACGGCGCCCAACGGCGTGACGTCGTAGCCGAGTTGGCGCAGCTTCTTGACCTGGTCGGCGCGGCCGGAGATGAAGACGGAGTGGTCGTCGGCGTCGTCCACGGTCACGCCGGACCGCTGAAGTGCCGTACGGGACTTGGAGTCCGAGTGCATGTGGACCTCGTACTGGCGGATGTCGTCCGCCTGCGGGGCCGGCTTTTGGGCGCTGTCGGCGGTCGCGGAGAGGGGGGCCGCGAGGGCGAGCGCGAGGAGGGCGGCGAGAGCGGCGTAGCGCCTGCCGCCACGCGCGCCCGAGCCTCGGATGCGAAGTCGCATGAAGTCTCCTAGTTTCTCCAGGGATTCCGGGATCTCCGGAAGTGGGGGAGTGGAGCGAGGGGTGGTTCAGCGACGGGCTGGTGCGGGTGTGTCGCTCATCGTCTGCTCATGGCATGAGCAGGTCAAGACCGAATAAGGACGCGGTGGCGTGAACCATTCGCCGAGGCGATCGCGCAGTGTACGCGGGTCGACACCGTGCGGCACGGTCCCGGCCGAAGTGCACCCACGGGTGTGACCCGTACGTGCATATATGTGGGGCAAGGGGAAGAGTGAGGACCGCGCACAGTCGGCGCGCGGGAGCCGTACCCTCCCTGCTCCTCGGACACCCCACCCCAGAGGACTGGCTGATCATGGGCGGATCAGCGCCACGACGGGACTGTCACCTGCCGGTCGAGACGACCAGCTTCGTCGACCGGCGCCGCGAGCAGGCCGAAGGCCGCGAGCTGTTGGCCCGGGCGCGTCTGGTCACCCTGACCGGGCCCGGCGGAGTCGGCAAGACACGGCTCGCCACCCGTATCGCGGCCCGGGTCGAACGCGCCTTCCCGGACGGCGTGCGCTTCGTGCACCTGGCCGGCCTGCGCGACCCCGCGCTCGTGCCGCTCGCCGCCGCGGGCGCGCTCGGTCTGTACGACTACTCCGCCCAGCCGCCGTTGGACGCCCTGGTCGAACAGGTACGGGACCGGCGCCTGCTCCTCGTCGTCGACAACTGCGAACATCTGCTGCCGGCCTGCACCGACCTCGCCGCCGCCCTCCTGCGCGGCACCACCGGCATCCGGATCCTCGCCACCAGCCGCCACCGCCTCGGCCTCACCGAGGAACACCTGCTGGACGTACGGCCGCTGCCGGTCCCCGACCCCGACGGCGACCTCTCCGCCGCAGCCGGCTACCCGGCCCTCGCCCTCTTCGCCGACCGCGCCGCCGCCGTCGTCCCCGGCTTCCGGCTCACCGCGGACAACCGCGCCGCCGTCGCCCGCCTGTGCCGCCGCCTGGACGGACTCCCCCTCGCCATCGAACTCGCCGCCGTCCGCATGCGCGTACTGAGCGTCGAACAGCTCCTGGCCCGCCTCGACGACCGCTACCGCCTCCTCTCCGCCGGCAGCCCCGCCGTCCTGCCCCGCCACCAGACGCTGCGGGCCGCCGTCGACTGGAGTCACGAACTGTGCACCGAGCGGGAGCAGTTGGTGTGGGCGCGCCTGTCGGTGGCGGCGGGCGGCTTCGGCCTGGAGACGGCCGAGGCGGTCTGCGCGGACGGCGAGCGGATCCGGCCGTACGACGTCCTGGAAGCCGTCGCCGGGCTCGTCGACAAGTCCGTACTGTGCCGGGAGTCCGGCCCCGACGGCGTCCGCTACCGGCTCCTCGACACCCTGCGGCACTACGGACTCGACAAGCTGCGGCAGCTGGAGGGGGAGGAGCCGGCCGCCCGTCGTCGCCTCCGCGACCGTATGCAGACCCTCGCCACCACCTGCGAACACGCCTGGTTCGGCCCGGGCCAGCGCGACATCGTCGCCCGCCTCCGCGCCGACCTGGACAACCTGCGGGCGGCGCTGGACTTCAGCCTCACCGCCCCCGGCGAGGCGCTCGCCGGACTCCGGCTCGCCGGCACCCTCTGGTTCTACTGGCACGCCTGCGGCGCCCCCCGGGAAGGCCGTTACTGGCTCGACCGGGCCCTCGACGCCAACCCCGAGCCGACCCGGGAGCGCGCTCGTGGTCTGTGGGTCGCCGGGCTCCTCGCCGGCTGCCCGGAGGACCTCACCCGGGGCCTGCGCCGCGCCGAGGACGCCCACGCGCTGGCCCGCCGCCTGGGCGACGCCGCCGAGGCCGCCCACGCCGACTACGTCATCGGCGTCATCCGCCTCTTCGCCGACGACTTCCCCGCCGCCCTCGCCCACTTCGAGGCCGGCGTCGCCCGCGGCCGCGTCCCCGGGCAGCACCTCAGCCTCGTCGGCCTCGACCAGGTCGAACTCGCCTGCGCGCTCGGCTTCATGGGCGAGGCCGACCGGGCCGTGGAGGTCTGCGAGAAGGCCCTCCGCCTCTGCGAGGAGCACGGCGAGGAATGGGTGCGCTCCTACGTCCTGCGGATGCTCGCCCTCGCTCGCACCGTGAAGAAGGACTGGCCGCGCGCCGAACGCCACATCCGCGAGGCCCTCCGCCTCAAACTCGCCCTCAACGACGTCCTCGGCATCGCCCTCACCCTCGACCTCGCCGCCCTCATCGCCACACAGGGCGGCGCCCACGAACGCGCGGCCGTCCTGCTCGGCGGCGCCGACCGCGTCTGGATCGCCGTCGACCGCAACCGCTGGGGCTCGCAGGCCCTGGCCGCCACCCGCCGGGACAGCGAGCGCCGCGCCCTCGACGCCGTGGGACGGTCCGCGTTCACGCAGGCCTACGAGCGCGGCGCCGACCTCGGCCTCGCGGAGATCGTCGGCTACGCCCTCCAGGAACCCGGCCTCCCCGAACCCCCTCCCGCCGCCGAAGGCCCGACGACCGCCGAACCCGAAATCCGCCTCACCCGCCGAGAGGCCCAGGTCGCCGAACTCGTCGCCGAGGGCCTCGCCAACCAGCAGATCGCCGACCGCCTGGTGATCGCCCGCCGCACCGCCGAAGGCCATGTGGAACGCATCCTCAGCAAACTCGGCTTCAACAACCGCAGCCAGATCGCCGCCTGGGTAACAGCACAACGCTGACGGCCGCCTGCGCGGCCGCGGGCTACGGCCGCGGCCGGCCGATGCCGTCGGCGCGCAGCTGGGCGGGCAGCGGCCCCGCCGTGGGCAGCCGCTCCGGGTCAGCTGCGGTCAGCCGTACCGCGCTAGCTGTGGGCAGCCGCTTCGCGCTAGCTGCGGGCAGTCGTGCCGCTGGGGCGGCTCCCGCCCCAAAGAGAGGCGGCACCCCGTACGCGCCGGGCTGCGCGACCACCCCCGCCCAGCCCCCACCCCGAGCACCGAAAAACCAACAGCACCGAGGGAACCCCATGACCCACCAACCGGCCCCCACCACAGACACCTTCAACCACCGCATGACCGCGTTCGGCACAGACGAAGACTTCCTGGCCGCCGCCCTCCCCTTCCTCACCGAAGCCCTCACCACCCCCGGCGAACCCCCACCCGTAGCCATCGCAGCCCCCGAAAAACTGAACCTCCTACGAGACGCCCTCGCCAACGACGCCAAGAACATCACCCTCATCCCGCACACCGACTGGTACACCGGCTCCGCCGCCAACGCCGTCGCACAAGCCGCCGCCTACCTCACCACCCACGCCGCCGCCGGCGGCCGTATCCACCTCCTCATGGAACCCGTCTGGAACGGCCGCCCCGGCCGCTCCCCGCGCGAAACCGCCGAATGGATCCGCTACGAGGCCCTCGCCAACCTCCTCTTCGCCCCCTTCGCGACCACCGCCCTGTGTGCCTACGACACCCGCACCGCCGGCTTCGCCCTCGTCGACGCGGCCCGCCGCACCCACCCCGACACCGGCGTCTACGAGCCCCCCGCCCGCATCGCCGCCGAACTGGACGCCGTACCACTGCCACCACCCCCCGCCGACGCGCACCCGCTCGCGCACCCGGACCCCGACGCCGTACGACAGCAGGCGCGAGCACGAGGACTGGCCCCCGCGGACGCGGAGCTGTTCACCGAGTCCGTCACCGCCGCCGCGGCCGACCTCGCCCCGATCACCGGCACCCTGCTCTGGGGTGAAGCCCCGGCCTGCGTCTGCGAGCTGCGCAGCACCCGCCGCGTCGACGACCCGCTGGCCGGCTTCGCCCCGCCGCCCACCGCCGATCTCGACCCCGACCAGGGACTGTGGTTCACCCGCCAGGTGTGCGCGTACGTCGACATCCGCGCCGACGGCGAGGGCTCGACGGTCCGCATCCAGTACGCGTAGGTAAGGATTCGGGTAGTCCTCCCCGTGTGCCCTACCCCCGGGGAGGACACCCTGAAGACATGCTGCAACTCTCCGGGGGAGCCCTCCCGGACCCCGACCCTCGGTACGGCCCCTACCCCCAGCCACCCCTGGGAGCGGGCCATCTGAGCGTCGAGTACGACCCCCGCCCCGCTGCCGTCCGCGAGGCCCGCGCGCACGTGCGCAGGCAACTGGAGGCATGGGGCCTCACCGACCGGGACGACGTGGCGGACGTGGCCGAACTCCTCGTCAGCGAACTCGCCACCAACGCCCTGTTGCACTCCGCGAGCCGCTTCCGCCTCACCCTCACCGCCGCACACGGGGTGCTGCGCTGCGAGGTCGCGGACTCCGGCCGCCGTACCCCGCAGGTGCTGGAGGCCGGCACCTCGGAGAGCGGCCGGGGAATGTTCCTGGTGGACGCGCTCGCCCGGCGCTGGGGCTGCCACCAGGACGGTCCGGGCAAGACCGTCTGGTTCGAGCTCGGCACCTGCGGGTCGGACGGCTGCGGTCGGCGGCAGCCGTAGTACCCGGGAGTCCCCGGGCCCCGGCGGCACGCCCAGCCGGCGGGGCCCGTTCCCGTACGAGCGGGCTTCGAGCGGGTTCCAGCGAATTTCGAGCGGGCTTCGAGTACGTGAGCACATCGAGTGGAGATCGCGCACGCCCTCTTGTGCCCCTGAGCCCTATGGGATTTCTTGACCTGCATGGCGGACACCACGGACAACACAGCAACAGGGTCGGCTACCTCAGCGCCCCGCAAGTCCAGTTGGAAGTACATCGGCCCCGGAATCGTCGTCGCCGCGACCGGCGTCGGCGCCGGCGACCTCGTCGCCACGCTCATCGCGGGCAGCAACTTCGGCTACACCCTCCTGTGGGCCGCCATCATCGGCTGCCTGGTCAAGATCTCCCTCGCCGAGGCGGCGGGCCGCTGGCACCTGTCCACCGGCCGCACCCTCTTCGACGGCTGGGCCAGCCTCGGCCGCTGGACGACATGGTTCTTCGCCGTCTACGTCGTGATCTGGGGCTTCGTCTACGGCGCGGCGGCGATGTCGTCGAGCGCGCTGCCCCTGCAAGCCCTGTTCCCGGACGTGATGGACCTCAAGTGGTGGGGCATCGCGTGCGGCCTGGTCGGCCTGGCCTTCGTCTGGTTCAACAAGTACGCGGTCTTCGAGAAGGTCATGACCATCCTGGTGGGCGTCATGTTCGTGGTGACGGTCTACCTGGCGATCAGGGTGACACCCAATCTGGGTGACGCCTTCGCGGGTCTGCTGCCGGTCCTCCCCGACGAGAAGGACTCGGTCCTCAACACCCTCGGCCTGATCGGCGGCGTCGGCGGCACGATCACGCTCGCCGCCTACGGCTACTGGGTCAACGCCAAGGGCTGGACCAACACCGGCTGGATGAAGGTCATGCGCCTGGACAACCGCGTCGCGTACGCCACGACCGGCGTCTTCGTCGTCGCGATGCTCTTCGTCGGCGCGGAGCTCCTGCACTCGGCCAATATCGCCATCGCGAGCGGCGACAAGGGCCTGATCCAGCTCAGCGACATCCTGGAGGACAAGTACGGAACGGCGACGGCCAAGTTCTTCCTGATCGGCTTCTTCGCCACCTCCTTCACCTCGCTGATCGGTGTCTGGCACGGCGTGAGCCTGATGTTCGCGGACTTCGTGGAGCGCTACCGCTCCCGTGAGGCGGCCCGTGGCGAGAAGATCGCCTCGGGTGATCGGGAGCGGTCCTGGCCCTTCCGCGCGTACCTGCTCTGGCTGACCTTCCCGCCGATGGTGCTGCTCTTCGAGGGCCAGCCGTTCCGCCTGATCATCATCTACGGCGTGCTGGGCGCGGCCTTCCTGCCTTTCCTGGCCGGCACCCTGATGTGGCTCCTGAACACCTCCCGCACCCCGAGCCAGTGGCGCAGCGGCCCGCTGAGCAACTCGATGCTGGCGATCTCGGGCCTGTTGTTCCTGGTGCTGTGCGTGAAGCAGATCTGGGACCAGCCGTGGTCGGAGTTCTTCTGACCGTCAGCTTCCAGCCGTCAGCGGAGCCGGGCCCACTTCGGGCTGATGGCGATCTGTCGAAGCTGTTCCAGCGTCAGGGCGGGCGTCTCGCGGGTCGCGGCGGTGTCCTGGGCGCCGGAGTTGAAGGCGCTGACCACGACACGCAAGCCGTCCGTCCTGATGGTGTCGGCGGTCCACGTGACGACCCCCGCGCCGCCCTTCTCGCCGGGCCTCTGGAGGGTGGTGACCTTCGTGCCGTCGGCGAGGGTCTCGGCGTCGGCACCGAAGAGCTGACCCTCGACGTCCGACATGCCGGGCTGGACGTTGATCTGGACCATACTCCTGCCCTTGCCGTCGTCGACGACGAGATAGGCGAACTCGGTCTCCTGGCCGCCCTTGGCCACCACATCGAGGCCGTCGGGGAGCAGGCCGGCGAGAGTCCGCCCGATGGTGTCCCCGCCGACGCTCACCGGAACGGACGCCTCCGGCGCCGAGGGCGCCGGCTTCCTGGGCGTGGCGGTGGGGCCGGCGGTGGCGGTCGGCGCCGCGGCCACGGAGCGCTGTTCCCGGTCGGGGGAGCCGCCGCCGGGCAGCGCGAGCAGCGCCCCGCCCACACCGACGAGCGCGAGTCCGGCGGTGCTGCCCACGATGGCGGCCCGGCGCCGCAGCCGGAGCCTGCGGCCGCGAGCCCGGCCGGCCGCGGTGAGCGCGGCGGCGTTGGGGTCGAAGGTGCCACCGACCTGGCGCAGGGCGGCGCCGAGCCGGTCCTCGAAGGGGTCGCTGTGCTGTTCTACGGGCATGGCAAACACCGCTTCCGCGAGGTTGGAATGGTTTTGGAATGGTTAGGGCCTGGATCCTCAGGGGCTGACGTACTCGCTGAGGTTCTCGCCGAGCAGTTCCCGCAGCCGCCCGAGGGCACGGGTGCACCGCGTCCGTACGGCGGCCGAGCTGGCGTTCATGGCGTCGGCGGTCTGCTCGATGGACCGGTCCTCCCAGTACCGCAGGACGACCACGGCCCGGTCCTTGGCAGGCAGCCGGGCGAGCGCCTCCAGCAGGGTCATCCGCAGCGACAGGTCGTCGGAGGCGGAGCCGGTGTCCGGCCGGTCGGGGAGCACGTCGGTGGCACGCTCGGTGCTGCTGCGGCGCCGCTGGTGGGCGAGGAACGTACGGGTGAGGACGGTCTGCGCGTACCCGGCGGGGTTGTCGGCCCGGGTCACCCGGTGCCAGCTGATGTAGAGCCGCCCGAGGGTCTCCTGCACGAGATCCTCGGCGAGATGCGTGTCCCCCGCGGTGAGCAGACACGCTGACCGGTACAGATGCCCGGCCCGCGCGGCGGCGAACTCCGCGTACCGGTCCGCAAGGACCTGTCTCATCTGCTCCCCCTGATCTGCGCGCCTACGTTGTCCTCACCTCATTGATGCGGTGGGGCACCGGGAATGTTTCACGGCGCCGGCCGCCGAGGACGGGTGGGGCATCCTGCGGGTAGGTTGCGCTCGAACCCACCGGGCGCGAGAAACGGACGGACGATGAACGACGCGGCATACGGCGCACAGCAGCCCTACGGCCCACAGCCCCCGCCCCCGTACACGCCCGCGCCCGCACCGCAGGGCTTCGGCCCACCGCCACCGCAGTACGCGTACGCGCCGCCACAGCCACAACCAGTGGCCACGGGACCGGAGTTTCTCGCGGTGGACCGCCACAACTCGATCGTCGTCGACCCGGCGGGCGTCACTTTCGAGGTCAACGGCTTCGACGCGGAATTCCCCTGGCCCGAGATCCGCAGCGTCCACTACAAGGCGAGCCCCTCGGGCAAGGCCCTCATGATGGCCGTAGTGCACCTCGACGGCAGGGTGTACGAGTGCGTCGTAGAGGCGAAACCGCGGGAGCGGCTGGGGGAGTGGTTCGGGCAACTGGCGGCGGTGCTGAGGCACTACCGGCCGATGGGATAGATCAGATCAGGTGATCCGCCTTGCCGGCCTTGATGTCGAGGATCACGGTCCGGAGGGCTTGGCGGGAGTGACAGCGCACGGTCCTCCATCCAGTCCAGTTGCGTCGAAATCCACCTGTGAGGAGGCGGGCACCGGCCTGGCAGCAGCGCCGCACCACAGGAGGGCTCACCATCGCGCCACCCCCCACGCCAACGCATAACTGAACCCATTGACAGCCCCATGCAGCGCCGCCGGCGCCAGAAGGCTCCCGGAGCGGCGCCGCAGTTCGCACAGGAACACCCCGGCGACGGCCGTGGCGGCGACCGCCGCGGTCACGCTCACCGCCACCCCCGCCGAGCCGCTCCCGAAGGCGGCCTCGGCGGCGGCGTTGGAGTGGGTGAGGCCGCGGGAGGGGAGTACGTGCCACAGGCCGAAGAGGAGGGACGACACGGCGGTGGCCCATCCATCGCCATACCGGCGCCGCAGCATGGCCCACAGCACACCCCGGAAGGCGGTCTCCTCCAGCAGCACCGTGCCGAACGGCACCCGTACCAGCACCCGCCCCATCAGTTCCGCCACCGACAGGTGGACGGCTCTGGCGTCCTGGAAGGCCTCCCGGCCGCCCGGGACGGCGAGGAGGAGCAGGAGGACAGCCAGGGCCAGGCCCGCCAGGACGGGCGCCCATCGCAGGCCTCGGCGTAGTCCTTCCGCGCCGAGGCCCAGGTCGTCCCGGGAGAGGCCGTCCCAGCGGGCGATCAGGAGCAGGACGGCCGTCGCCGCCAGGCTGGTGATCATGTACGCGACGGGGCCCCGTGCGAGCCAGTTGTTCAGCACGGTCGCGGCGGCCAGGACGGCGATGACAGAGATGATCCGCATGTTGCATACAGGATCACCTCTCCGGTCCGTTACGGCAGCCCGTGCACGTGTGGCCCCACCGTGTTGGACCACGCGTTGCCCGCGGCCGCGTCCCAGTTCGTCGACCAGGTCATCGCGCCCCGCAGGTCCGGATACGTCCTCGACGGCTTGAAGGAGCCGCACCCGGTCCCCCGAGCCAGGCAGTCCAGCGCACTGTTCACCACGGACGGAGCCACATACCCACTCCCCGCCCCGCGCGGCGAAGCCGGCACCCCCAAGCCCACCTGCGACGGGGACAACCCGCCCTCCAGCTGGACGCACGCCAGCGCCGTCAGGAAGTCCACGGATCCCTGCGCGTACACCTTGCCGTCGCAGCCCAGCATCGAACCGCTGTTGTAGT
The DNA here is from genome assembly GCF_040295365.1 of Streptomyces sp. NPDC002838. NCBI lineage: Bacteria > Bacillati > Actinomycetota > Actinomycetes > Kitasatosporales > Streptomycetaceae > Streptomyces > Streptomyces sp. NPDC002838. Next base: position 91,206 of record NZ_JBEOVF010000023.1, read on the forward strand.
ACTGCGTATTGACGACCGTGAGGATGTCCTTCACGTTCAGGGCGGTCCGGAAGTACGCGTTCGACGTCGACTGCATGTCGATCGTCTGCGGTGCCATCGTCAGCACCAGAGAAGGGCCCGCCTTCGCCGACAGCGCCCGCAGCGCCTGCGTCATGTACGTCGCGTTGAGGCCGTTCTCCAGGTCGATGTCGACGCCGTCGAAGCCGTACGTCCGCATCAGGGCGTACACGGAGTTGGCGAAGTTCGTTGCCGAGGTCGCGTCGTTCACCGACACCGTGCCCCGCTCGCCGCCGACCGAGACGATGACCTTCTTCCCGGCCGCCTGCTTCGCCTTCACGTCCGCCTTGAACTGGTCCACCGTGTAGCCGCCCAGGCCCGCCGAGTCCAGGTTGAACGTCACCGCGCCCGGCGTCGTCGTCGCGTCGGCGAAGGCCACCGCGATGATGTCGTACTGGGACTGGACGTCCGAGAGGCGCTGGACCGTCGCTCCGTTGTTGAAGTTCTGCCAGTAGCCCGTGACCGCGTGCTTCGGCAGCGCGCCCGTACCGCCGCCCGGCGTCGCCGTCGTCCTCCCCGTCACCGCCGCCGACTTCACCGACTCACCCGCCGCGTTGGTCGCCGTGACCTGGAAGGAGTACGACGTGGAGGCGGCGAGGCCCGTCACCGTCGCCGACGTGCCCGTTACCGCCGTGGCCTTCGTGCCGTCCCGGTAGACCTGGTAACCCGTCGCTCCCGACACCGTGTTCCACGCCAGCGACACCGACGAAGCCGTCGTGCCTGTGACCGTGACCCCGTTCGGCGCCCCCGGGATCGTCGGCGCCGGATCGCCGCCTCCGCCGCCGTCGGGGCCGTACACCGAGACGTCGTCCGCGTAGTACGCCGCCTGGCCGTACCAGCCGTGGGTGTAGATGGTCACCGAGGTCGTCGAGGAGCCCGTGGTGAAGGCCGTGGACAGCTGCTTCCAGGCGGACGTGTCCGGCGTCCACGTCGAGACGTCCGTCGTGCCCGTGCCTGTCGCGCCCAGGTACGCGTATCCGCCCCGCACCCACGCGCTCAGTGTGTACGTCGAGTTGGGGCGGACCGCCACCGTCTGGGCGCATCGGGCGTGGTCCTGCCCCGCGGGTGTCGCCCGGAGCGCGGCCGAGCCGCTGTGCGTCGGCGCGGCGACCGTCGTACCGCTGCCCGCCGAACAGGTCCAGTTGCTCAGGCCGGACTCGAAGCCGGCGTTCTTCGCGTTGTTGACGTCCGCGGCGGACGCCTGGCCCGCGACCGTCAGCCCAAGGGCGAGGGCCGCGGTGACAGCTCCCGCCATGAGCCGTGTCCGTCGTCTGCGTCTGGGCATGCCTGGTACGCGGTGCACTGAGGCCTCCGGTGGGGAGTGGGGTGAGAGACGAGGACGGTGGCCACCGCTGGACGTACGAGTCAGCAAGGAAACAAGTTGGTCCAGACCAATGCGTCTGTCAATAGGGCTCGTTCAACTCACCCTCGCCGTGGAAGTTGTCGTGGCAAGTGCGCCCCATCTGGCCCGGAATCACCCTCTTTTGTGCCCTCAAGACAAGCAGGAAGTCACAGAAACGCTGTTCTCCGGTCATAGGGCCGTGGATACAGTGCTCAGGTAGTCACGCAGTGAAGTCGACCGGGTGCGCCGGAGTCACGCCGACGGACCGACGGGCATGGGGATTCGGGGAGCTGCGCGTGCCAACTGCCATTGCCGTGACCGGCGCCGACATGGCGCTGCCGCCGCAGGACGAGCGAACCATGCCCGCGGCCGTCCTGCCGGACCTGGACCGCCAGTCCCTCGACCAGTCGCTGGCCGCCCTGCACTCGCTGATCGACCAGCACGGGCATGTGATCGTCGTGTACTCGGGCGCCGTCTCCCCGGGAGTGGAGCGGCGCCTGTACACCGTGAGGAACCTCCTCGAGAGCGACCGGATCGCCCTGTTCCGCCCGGATCTGCCACCCCTCGGGCTCGCTGTCCTGGCCCGCCAGTTGAGGCAGCTCGCCTCCTGCGACCTCAGTCCCGGCGTGCTCGCCTCCGCCGGCCGGCTGCTCACCCACTACCTGCACGCCGGGGCGCTCCTCGGCTCCGTCGCCAGACTCGACCGTGTCCCCGTGGGCCTGAAGTCGCACGCCAAGTCCTGGGTGCCGGGAAGTCAGTTCGGAGTGCTCGCCCATCCGCAGCCTCAGCTGGTACGGATCGGGCCCGGCGCCGCCCTCGCGGGGCCGGAGTTCGCCACCTCGATGCTCGTCGCCAAGGGGCAGATCCAGTCCGACTGGGTCACCGTCGACCTGGCCAAGGCCTGGAGCGTCCAGGGTCTGCGCGAGGCCCCGCTGCCGGCCGAGTCCTCGGCCTGGTGGGGGACCGGCAAGCTGATCGAGTTCTGCACCTTCCTGCCCGATCTGTCGGTGCTGTACCAACTGGTGACCTCGGTACGGCAGAGCGCGTGCCACTGGTGCGGCATCGAGGTCATCGGCGACCGCTGCGTCTTCTGCTCCGCCACGGCACCCGTATCACCGGCGTACGAGAACTCACGCGCCTACGAGAGCCCATCCTCGTACGGCAACTCATCCGCGTACGGCAGCTCGCGCGCGTTGGAGAGGTCACCCAGGTATCAGAACCAACTGCCCGCCGGGCCCGGATGAGCCGAACCGGCCGCCCCGTACCACCCCCGACCCCGCACGACCCAACCCCCCAATGAGGTTGCACGGTTCATGAACTCCCGTCAGCGCCGCGGCGTGATACTCCTGCTTCTGTCGGTCCTGTGCGCCCTCGGCGCGTTCGCCGGCGTGCTGTCCGTCATCAACGACGTGAAGTCCAAGGTCGGCCCCGAGGTCACGGCGTACCGGCTCAAGTCCGACGTGAAGCCCTACACCAGCCTCAACGCGGGCCAGTTCGAGAAGACCAGGATGCCGGAGCGCTGGCTGTCGGACACCGCGGTCACCGACCTCGCCGAGATCCGCGGCAAGATCGCCGTCACCACGCTGAAGGCGGGCTCCCTGCTGCAGAGCGACATGATCGTCGATCAGCCCGCTCTGCAGCCCGGGCAGCAGGAGGTCGCCATCATGATCGATGCGGCGACCGGCGTCGCAGGAAAGATCACGCCGGGTTCGACGGTCAACGTGTACGCCACCTTCGAGGGCCAGCGGGAGGGTGACCCCGCTCAGGCCAAGATCATCGTAACCAATGCCCGGGTCCTCGACGTCGGCGAGCTGACCGCTCTCAAGCCCGATGCGGACGACCGCACCCGGCAGGAGACCGACGCCGTCCCCATCACCTTCGCGCTCGCCACCATCGACGCCCAGCGCATCACCTACGCCGAGTCGTTCGCCGAGGAGGTCCGGCTCGCGCTCGTCGCGCCCGGCACCGACACCGCCGTACCGGAGCAGGACCGCACCTACGAACTCGCGAAGGACAAGTGAGGCCGCATGCCCACGAGGATCCTCCCGGCCGTCGGCGACGTGGACGCGGTCCGGTCCATCACGACGCTGCTCAGCCAGCTGCCGGACGCCGAGCCGGTGCCCCCGGTGGTCGACTCCACCCAGCTCATCGACACCCTCGCCCGCCTCGCCGCCGAGTCGATCGACGAACTGCCCGAGGTCGTCGTCGTCCACGAGCGCATCGGCCCCGTCCCGGCCCTGGAACTCATCCGAGAAGTCGCCCTCCGCTTCCCGGCCGTCGGCGTCATCCTCGTCACCTCCGACGCCAGCCCCGGCCTCTTCCAGGCCGCCATGGACTACGGCGCCCGAGGCCTGATCGCGCTGCCGCTCGGCTACGAGGAGCTGGCCAGCCGTGTCCAGGCGGTCGCCCAGTGGTCGGTGGGCGTACGGCGTCATCTGGGCGCCGGCGGCGATGTGTTCACCGGCGTCGGCGGCACCGTCGTCACGGTCAGCGGCTCCAAGGGAGGCGTGGGGGCGACGATGACGGCGATCCAGCTCGCCCTCGCCGCCCAGGCGTCCGGGCGCAGCACCGCCCTGCTGGACATGGACCTCCAGACCGGCGACATCGCCTCCTACCTGGACGTCCAGTTCCGTCGGTCGGTCGTCGACCTGGCCGCCATCACGGACATCTCGCCGCGCGTCCTCGCCGACGCCGTCTTCCGTCACGACACGGGCGTGGCACTGCTGCTCGCCCCCGGCGACGGCGAACGCGGCGAGGAGGTCACCGACCGCGCCGCCCGCCAGATCGTCAGCGCCCTGCGCTCCCGCTACGAGGTCGTCGTCGTCGACTGCGGCGCCCAGCTGAGCGGCGCGGGCGCGGCGGCCGTGGAGATGGCCGACACGGCGTTGCTGGTCACGACCCCGGACGTGGTCGCGGTCCGGGGAGCCAAGCGGACGGTCCGGATGTGGGACCGGCTGCAGATCCGCAAGGCCGAGGAGACGACCGTCGTCGTCAACCGGCATACCCGCGGTACGGAGATCCAGCCCCCGCTGATCCAGAAGATCACCGGTACGGCGATCGCGGGCACGGCGATCCCCGCCAACTTCAAGGAACTGCAAGGCGCGGTGGACGCGGGCCGTGTGCACGAGCTCGACAGCAGGAGCACGGTGAAACAGGCCCTGTGGGGGCTCGCCGGTGAGCTGGGGCTGGTCAAGGTGTCCGAGGGCGCCCACCGGGGCGGCGGCCGGTTCCGGGGCGACCGGGGGGCGGTCGGCTTCCGACGCCGTAGAGAGCTCGGGGGGTAGGGATGCGGGCATCATCCTTCGGTCGACGGGACCGCCGGCGGGTCGGTCGGCGGGTCGGTCGGCGGGACGACGGCCAGGTCACCATCGAGTTCCTCGGCATGACCCCGCTGATCATCCTGACGCTGGTGCTGATGTGGCAGTTCGTGCTGCTGGGATACACGTTCACGCTCGCGGGGAATGCTGCCGACGAGGCGGTGCGGGCGGGAACGGCGGCGGAGCCGGGGGCGCGGCAGGGCGCGTGTCAGGAGGCGGGACTGGACAAGCTGCCGGACGCGTGGACCGGCGAGGTGGAGTGCAACACGGCCGACGGCTATGTCACGGCCGACGTCCGTCTCGAAGTCCCCGTGCTCTTCCCCGGCTCGATCGGCTTCCCGTTCGAGGTCGACGGCCACGCGGGCGCCGTAGAGGAGGCGAAGGACTGAGATGTCGTACGACGGGAAGGGGCGAGCCCGCCGCACCGGCCGCGACCGCGGTCAGGTCGCCCTCGAGTACCTCGGGTTCCTCCCGATCCTGGTCCTCGTCGCGATGGCCGGCGTACAGATCGGGCTCATCGCCTACACCGCCCAGCAGGCCGGTACGGCGGCCAGGGCCGGGGCGCGGGCCGCCTCGCTCGAACCCGGTGCCGCCCAGGAGGGGTGCCAGAACGCGGTCAGCGGCTGGCTGGCCGACGGGACCGAGTGCGCGGAGGCGCCCGGCGCCGACGAGGTCACCGTCACCGCCACCGTCGACATCCCGTCGATCGTCCCCGGCTGGGACTTCGACCCCGCCACCAAGACCGCCACCATGCCGCTCGACGCGACCACGGACTGACGCAGGAACGAGGAGCACCCCACCATGAGCCTGCGAGCACGCATCAACACGCCCGAGGAGAACGGCAGCCGGGGCGAGGACGGCCATCTGGTCGGCTCCTACCGGGCCAAGCTCCTGGAGGAGATCGACCTCGCGGAGATGAGTTCGCTGGCGGCGGCCGAGCGCAGGGCGCGGCTGGAGCGGGTGCTCGGGCACATCATCAGCCGTGAGGGTCCGGTCCTGTCGACGGTGGAGCGCTCCCAGCTGATCCGCAGGGTGGTCGACGAGGCGCTCGGCCTCGGCATCCTGGAGCCGCTGCTCGAAGACGCGTCGATCACGGAGATCATGGTGAACGGCCCGGACGCGATCTTCGTCGAACGCGGCGGCCGCGTCGAGCAGTTGCCGCTCCGCTTCCCCTCCCACGACCAGCTGATGCAGACGATCGAGCGGATCGTGTCGACGGTCAACCGCCGGGTGGACGAGTCGAACCCGATGGTCGACGCCCGCCTCCCCTCCGGCGAACGCGTCAACGTCATCATCCCGCCCCTGTCGTTGACCGGAGCCATCCTCACCATCCGCCGCTTCCCCCGCTCCTTCACCCTCCAGGAACTGGTCGGCTTCGGCTCCCTCGACGAGCACATGCTGTATCTGCTGGCGGGCCTGGTGCGGGCGAGGTTCAACATCATCGTCTCGGGCGCCACGGGCACCGGAAAGACGACCCTCCTGAACGCGCTCTCCGGGCTCATCCCCGACACCGACCGCATCATCACCATCGAGGACTCGGCCGAACTCCAGCTCCAGCAGCGCCACGTGGTCCGGCTGGAGTCGCGGCCCCCGAACGTCGAGGGCAAGGGCCGGGTCACCATCCGCGACCTGGTCCGCAACTCGCTGCGCATGCGCCCCGACCGCATCGTGGTCGGTGAGGTCCGCGGCGGCGAGTCGCTGGACATGCTCCAGGCGATGTCGACGGGCCACGACGGCTCACTGGCCACCGTGCACGCCAACAACGCCGAGGACGCGCTGATGCGGCTGAAGACCCTCGCGTCCATGTCCGACGTCGAGATCCCCTTCGAGGCGCTGCACGACCAGATCAACAGCGCCGTCGATGTCATCATCCAGCTCACCCGCTTCGCCGACGGCGCCCGCCGCATCACGGAGATCGCCCTGCTCGACAGCCACGGCAACGAGCCGTACCGGCTGGCCACGGTCGCCCGATTCGACGCCCAGCCGATGTCCGCCGACGGCCGTATCTACGGCGCCTTCCAGCACTTCCCCCTCCCGCGCCGCACCGCCGACCGCCTCTACATGGCGGGCCAGCCCACGCCCCAGGCCTTCGGCGTGGCCCACTCCGCCGACCAGCTAGCCACCCGAGAAGCCAGGTAGGACCGCCCCCATGGAACTCGAGACCCTCGTCACGCTCACCACCGGCATCACGCTGCTGACCTGCGTACTGGCCGTGGTGGGCGTGCACACGTACGCCAAGGGCAAGGCCCAGCGGGCGGCACTGGTCGACCGCCTGACCTCCGCCGGCCAGATACCGGTCACCGGCCGCCGGCGCCACTTCCGCAACCTGGACCGCCGGCTGCGCCGTACGAACCTAGGCCGGAAGCTGGAACTCCGCTTGGCGGCGACCGGCCTGGACATCACCCCCGGCGAGTTCTTCGCCGCGATGCTCGCCGTGGTCGCGGGCCTGTGGCTGATCGGCCAGGCGACCCTGGCCCCCTTCTTCGGCCCGCTCGCCGGGCTGCTGGGGATCTGGGCGGCGGTCCAGTTCCTCAACTGGCAGCGGCAGCAGCGCATCGAGAAGTTCATCAACCAACTCCCCGAACTCTCCCGCATCCTGGCCAACGCCACCCACGCGGGCCTGGCACTACGTACGGCGATCGGGATGGCGGCAGAGGAACTGGAGGCACCGGCGGGCGAGGAACTCGCCAAGGTGGCCAACCAGTTGGCGGTGGGCGCGACGATGGACGACGCGCTGGGGGAGATGGCGGACCGACTCCCGTCCCGGGAGCTGGTCGTCCTGGTCACCACCTTGATCCTGTCCAACAAGGCGGGCGGCCAGGTGGTGAGCGCGCTCCGCAACCTGACGGAGACGCTGGAGGAGCGCAAGGAGACGAGGCGCGAGGTCCGCACCCAGCTGTCCCAGGTCAGCATGACGTCGTACGCGGTGCCGGTGCTGGGCGTGGGCTCACTGTTCCTGATGAACGGCGTGAAGGACGGCGCGCTGGACCGTATGACGGGCTCACCGGTGGGCCAGGGGGCGGTCATCGTCGCGTTCGCGCTGTATGCGGTGGGCTTCGTCCTGATTCGCCGCCTGTCGCGGATCGACGTATGAGCGGCGATCGGTCATCGGCAACTGGCTATCGGCTATCGGCTGAGGAGGGATGACGAGCCATGGCACTCCTGCTGGCACTGCTGATGGGCCTCGGCGTCTGGGGCATCTTCGCGGGCATCCGCATGTACCGGGCGGAAGCGAAGCTGCCCGGTGACCTGGCGGTGGCCCTGGAGGTCGGCGCCACCCGCACTGGCGCGGTGGACTCCCTGATCGACCGCCTGGGCATGCGTTACGCCCCCGCGGTCCTACGGCTGATGGGCCCCAAGCAGGTCGCGAAGTACCGCCGCAAGATCGACCTCGCGGGCAACCCGGGAGGCCTGACCATCGACCGCTACGCGGCCCGCAGGGCGGTCTACGGCTTCCTGGGCGGCGTGGGCTTCCTGGTGTTCCTGCTGCGGGGCGACGTACTGGTGGCCCTGTTGCTGCTGGCCTTCGGCGCGTTCTGGACGGAGGTGGGCATCTGGTCGGCGATCCGGATCAGGAAGGACGTGATCGAGCGGACGCTTCCGGACTTCCTGGACGTCCTGGCGGTGGTGGTGAGCGCGGGACTGGGCTTCCGGCAGGCGCTGGACCGCGTCGCCTCGAAGTACGAGGGCCCGTGGGCGGACGAACTCCGCATCACGCTCCGCCAGATGGACCTCGGCATGAGCCGCCGCCAGGCGTTCGCGGAGCTGCGTCGTCGCAACGACTCCGAGCAGGTGGCGATGTTCGTGACGGCGTTGCAGCAGGGGGAGGAGCTGGGCGCGCCGATCGTCGACACGCTGGTGTCCTTGGCGAAGGACATGCGTCGTACTGACGCGCAGAACGCCCGCCGGAAGGCCGCGCGGGCGGTGCCCAAGGCCACGATGATGATCACGACGTTCATGGTTCCGGCGACGATGATCCTGTTGGGGGCGGGGTTGATCTTGGGGTCGGGGACGGACTTTGGGTCGATTACGGGGGAGTAGGGCCAGTGCCATGTTGACGGTGAAGCGACGCGCGGCCGCCGATGGCGATCAGGCCCCACCGGTGCCACCCGCACTCGACGACGAAAGCAGTACGGGTGGTGCGGGCGTGAACCCGCACCCGGCCGAAGGCCGGGTGCCCCCCAACGCACCCGCCCCCGCCATCCCAGTCCAGGTGAACGCCCTCCAAGCCATGTGCCGCCAGGTATTCGGCTTCCGCCTGGCCATGATCGCCCTGGCCGCCCCCGCCGCCCTCCTCAACGCCACCCCCGGCGTCGGCGCCCGCCTGGTCGGCGCAGCCGTAGTCCTCACCTTCATGACCTCGTACGCCCTCTTCAGGGACTGGGAACGCTTCGGCCCCCTCCTCCTCCGCCACCCCACCCTCCTCGCCCTGGACACCCTCTTCGGCTCCCTGCTCCTGATCTCCGCAGGCCCGGACAGCACCCTCGCCTACGTCAGCGTCTGCACCCCCCTCCTGGCCGGCATCGCCTACAGCTGGCGAGGCGCGGCAGTCTTCGCCTCCCTCCAGTCCCTGATCCTTCTCCTGGTCCACACGACTCTGGACAACGGCTGGACCAGCCCGGCCGAGGCACTGCTCCTCCCCGGCTTCTGCGTCATCACCGGCGCGGTCGGCTCCACCCTGCGCAACCTGATGCTCCGCTTCGGCGCGGCCACGCAGGCCCTTACGACCGTCAAGGCCCGCCTGGCCGTCACGGAGGCGGTCAGCGCCGAACGGGCCCGCCTGGCCCGGGAGATGCACGACTCGGTGGCGAAGACACTCCACGGCGTGGCCCTGGCGGCCGACGGCCTGGCGAACTCGGCGGGCGCACGCGTCAATGACCCCGCCCTCATCAAGCAGCAGGCAGAACTGGTCGCCCGCTCGGCCCGCAGAGCGGCAGCGGAATCCCGGGAACTCCTGGCGGACCTGCGCCGAGAGTCGGACCCGGCCCACTCCACGGACGTACTGTCCGAACTGGCGGCCCGCACCCAGGACTTCACGATCCGCACCGCACTCCCGGCCACCTACACGCCCACCGGCGACCGGCCGACCCCCCGTGTCCCACCGGCCGTGGCCCGCCAACTCCTCACCATCGCCGCGGAAGCCATGGAGAACGCCCACCGGCACGCATCCGCGACCCACGTCGACGTACGCGCGGGAGTCCACGGCGACCTGCTGCGCATCAGCGTGCACGACGACGGCCGCGGCATGCCCGCTGACACCACCCTCGGACACCTCCGCAGGGCGGGCCACTTCGGCCTGGTCGGCATGGTCGAGCGGGCGGCGTCGATCGGAGCCCGCATCGACATCGGCCAAGGGGCCCACGCGAAGGGCACGGAAGTCCGCGTGGAGCTCCCCTTGGCAGCCCTGAAACAAGAAAACCCCTGACCCTACTCCCCCAAAGAGGAGGCCAAAGATGCCCCGCACCCCCCTACGGGTCGTCGTGGCGGACGACAACCCGGTGGTACGGGCAGGCCTCACCGCCCTGCTCACCGGCCGCGAGGACATCACGGTCGTAGCGGAGGCGGCCGACGGCCGAGAGGCCTGCGAGGCGGCCCACCGCCACCGCCCCGACGTGGTCCTCCTGGACGTCCGCATGCCCGGCATGGACGGCATCTCGGCACTTCCGCACCTGGTGGGGGTCGCCCCGGTGATGATGCTGACGTACAGCCGGGAGGCGGAGACCGTCCGGGAGGCGCTGCGGCGGGGGGCGTGCGGTTATCTGGTCCACGGTGAGTTCACGGTGAACCAACTGGTCACCGCCGTACGGACGGCGGCCGCCGCGCAGACGGATGCGACTGCATACGAAGATATGGAAGCCATCATTCCGCAGATGAACCGGGAACTACCCTCGCCACCAGGGCATTTCACCTTGCGAGGCGACCCTTTACCCCTCACTTCCCGCAAAGGGCTTTCGCAACTGCAACTAGATATGGGACAGTCATCGAGGTTGCGGTTCCGGCTGAGTACCAGGGAGGCGGAGATCATGGACCTCATCGCATCGGGCATGAACAACCAGCAGATCGCCGCCACCTGCTTCATCAGCGAGAAGACGGTCAAGAACCACATCAACCGCATCTTCGCCAAGCTCCACAGCACGAGCCGCTCCGAGGCGGCGGCGAAGTGGCTGGGTACGGCGCCGGGTTCGCTCCGGGGACTGGGGTGAGCTGTGGGAAACCGGAATTGGGCCCAGGGACCCTCTGCCGGACGGGGTGTTTCGCCATACGCTGGGCCGATCGCTCGCCGGTCGGCCGTCATCGGAGGGGAACACCATGAGCAACTGGATCAACACCACCGTCGCGTACCTTCGGACTCGCGTCGCCCGCAACGACGAGGGGCAGACTGCGGTGGAGTACCTGGGGATCATCGCGGTGGTGGTGGCGATCGTGTTGGCTATCACGGGGACGGATATCGGGCAGACGATCTACGACGCGATCGTCGACAAGGTCGACGAGGTCGTCGGCGCCTGACGCGGCCAAGTAGGTACAGCGACGCAGGGCAGGCTTTCCCCATCTACATCACGGTGGTGGCAGGCCTGCTCTTTCTCGCGTTCGCCTACCTGGCTGTCGGCCAGGCCGCAGCGAATCGGAACGGTGCCCAGACTGCAGCCGACGCGGCTGCACTCGCGGCGGCCCTGGACACCCGGGACCAACTCGCGGGCAAGTGGGTGGAGGACGTACTCGACCCGACGAAGTGGCAGGCCATCTTCGACGGCAACGGAGTGGCGTACGACGGCTGCGGGCGCGCAGACCAACTGGCCGCGCAGAACGACGCCGGCGTGAACGACTGCTGGTCACCGAAGCTTCTGGAGTACGCGGTCGAGGTACAGACCAACAAGACCGTCGGAGACTCGATCGTTCCCGGTACGGAGGACAAGAAGTCCACGGCATCCGCCACCGCCGTGATCGAGCCGCTCTGCGAGCTTCCCGGCGAGGATGCCGGGGACGACGTACTGCCGCAGCTCACGTGCAGGGACAAGAACTGGGAGCTGGACCCCGACGACCTCATCGATCTTCCGGATCCCGAGGACCTCTTCGACGTCCATCTGGTCGACTGACAAGCGAACGACGATTGACGAAGGAAGCAGAGTGATGAGCATTCGGTTCACGACGAAGGCCCGCAGGGGGATGGTCGCGTTGACTGTCGCGGCCGGACTGGCCGTCGGTGTGGCCGGCTGCGGCGGAGGCGGCGACGACAAGAAGCCCCAGGCGTCGGCATCCGCATCCAAGGAAGACGGGTCCAACGCCAGTGCTCAAGAGGGGACCGATGAGCCCTTGGCCGAACTCAGGGGCGAAGACGGTCTGATTCTTCAGATCACCTCTGCACAGAGGGACTCTGGGGGATTCGTCACCGTGAGCGGTGAGCTGAAGAACGACGGCGATGAGGCGACCCGAATTTCGGTACGGACAGCGGGCGACGAGACCGAGATCATCAGGCATGGCTCGTCGCTGGGCGGAGCAACCCTCGTGGACTCTGCGACCAAGAAGCGCTACTACGTACTGCGTGACACGGACGGTCGTCCGCTGACGACGACAGGTATGCCGAGGATCGACGCGGGTGCGTCCATCCCGGTGTTCATGCAGTTTCCCGCGCCGCCGACTAGTACCGCTGAAGTCGCTTTCCAACTGCCGACGTTCGCTTCTGCCGCGATCAAGATCTCTGGGTGAGGTCCGCCATGACTCACACCTTGCCCCGATCGACGCCTCCACGCCTCGCCCTCACCGCGACCCTCGCCACGATCCTCATCCTCGGCACAACGCCGGCCCAAGCCGACGACAACCCCAGCGTCCCCCCAGGCACCGAACCCACCGCCACCGCCCCCGTAAACGTCGACGCCAACGACCCCGACCTGAAGCTCCCCGAAGGCGCCACCCTCGCCGAGGCCAAGGTCCTCGACATCAAGCTGGTCGTCGAAGACCAGAGCGGCGACGAACGCCGGGAAGACACCAACGCGGACGTGAAGTTCGCCCTCCAGGCCGAGGTGCTGTTCGGCAAGGACAGCGCGAAGCTGAGCGCGGAGGCCAGGGCCCGTATCTCCACGATCGCCGAGGAGATCAAGACCCAGAACTCCACGAAGATCCGCGTCTTCGGCTTCACGGACAACCTCGGCTCCTCCGCCCACGGCGACGTCCTGTCCAGGCAACGCGCCAACGCCGTACAGGCAGTCCTGGACCAGGAGCTGAACGACCCGAACGTCACCTTCGAGGTACGCGGCTACGGCGAGCAGTACCCGATCTCGTCCAACGCGACGGAGGAGGGCCGCAAGAAGAACCGACGGGTCGAGGTGTCGTTCCCGCGGACGGAGAGCTGACCGCATCGCAGCCAGCGGTGTCGGTCGACGAGATACGCTGGGCGTATACGTGACGTATACTCGTGGCATGTCCGACGTCATGATCCGCGTGCCCGCCGAAGTCCGTGACCAGCTCGCCGCCGTGGCGGAGGCGCGTGGGACCAGTCTCCGTGCCCTTATGCAGGAGATAGCTGCTGAGACTCTGACCCCCGAGCAGATCAAGGAGCGGGCAGACCGCACCCGTGCCCTCCTTGCCGAGCGGTTCGGGCACTACGTGACGGATGAGGAATCCGCAGAGATGCGGCGCAAGATGCGGGAGGCCACTGCCGCTCACAGGGCTGCTCTCTCGGAGGCGGAGTCGTCCCGTTGAACCAGATCGAACACTACGTCCTCGACAGCCCCACACTGCTGGCCATGGGCGGCAACAAGCAGGTCTCCGGCCTCATCCATGCTGCGGCGTCCAGTGACGACGTGCGCCTGTGGGCGCCCGTCCTGTGCCTGTTGGATGCCGAGCGCGAGCGCGCGGGGATCGTGGCGCACGCGGGTGTACTGCTGGACGTACTCCGCCTCATCGACGACGACTACGCGATGGCCATGACCGTCGCCGAGCTCCTCCGCGACGGTGTCGCCTTCGGTGTCGCGGCAGCCGTACACGTGGCGCGACCGAACCCGCTGCTCCCTGAGGGGGCGCTGGTGACGACTGTTGTGCCGGAGGCCTACGACGGGCTGGCAGTCGGAGTCATGGACCTGAATCGCTGACAAGGCCCGACTCCGGCCGCGAGGGAGGAGCCGGCACGTCCCTTCTCCCTCGGTCAGTCTCGTCGACTGGCGGTCCTGCAGCAGGTGATCCACCTTGCCCGCCTTGATGTCCCGGATGAGCGTACGGAGGGCATCGCGGCTGTCGGTCAGGTAGTGCTCCTCCTGGCGATGGCGTGGATGAAGTCCCGCGATGCCTGCCGGTCCTGTGACTTGGTGGGGGACGGCACCACTGGCGTACAGCACCGAGTGACCCGCTCCCGGGAATGCGCCGGAGAAACTGGGTGTGCTGCGCCTCAACTGGCGGACCGCGAACCGCCGTGACCTCGCGGTGTTCAAGGAGATGATCTGCGCGGACCGCACGGACGCCGAGTTCCTGCGGGTGCACGTATCTGCGGTTCGGCAAGGACAGGACCGTAGCCACGGAGCTCCAGGACCGCATGATCGCGGAAGCCGACGAACTCAGCCCGGACAACCGCTTCACGGTCCACAACTTCCCGAACGCCGGCCACCTCGGCCCCGCGGACCCCACCCGCGTAACGGATCTCCTGCACGGCCTGCCCCTCTAGGCCTGTCCCGTCGGTAGCCCTGTCCCGTCGGCCGGTACGGGCTGTGGCCTGGTCTGCGGCTGGTGTCAGTGGGCCTCAGGAAACATTCGTCCCCGATCTAGACTCGCGCCATGAGCCTGCCCTCCCTCGCCGCCGACCTTGCGCCCACCGGTGTCCTGCGCGCCTCCATCAACCTCGGCAATCCCGTCCTCGCCCAGGGCACGCCGGACGCGCCGAGCGGCATCACCGTCGATCTCGCCCGGGAGATCGCTGCCCGGCTCGGTGTCCCCGTGGAGTTCCTCTGCTTCGACGCCGCACGGAAGTCGGTCGAGGCGATGGCCGGTGGGCAGGCCGATCTGTGTTTCCTCGCGATTGAGCCCGCCCGCGAGGCGGAGGTCGCGTTCACGGCCCCGTACGTGCTCATCGAGGGTGTGTACGCCGTGCCCCGGGGCTCCGAGCTGAAGACGCCCGAGGACGTCGACGCGCCGAGGGTCCGGATCGGGGTGAAGGCCGGCTCCGCGTACGATCTCTACCTCACCCGCACCCTGCGCCACGCCACCCTCGTTCGCGGTGACGAAGGCGTCGACATCTTCGCCGCGCAACGTCTGGAGGCGGGTGCGGGCATTCGGCAGCCGATGACCGCGTATGCCGACGCGCACCCCGAAGTCCGGCTGATCCACGAGAAGTTCATGGAGATCCGCCAGGCCGTCGGCACGACCACCACCCGGCGGCCGGAGACCGTCCGATTCCTGCGGGAGCTGATCGAGGAGCTCAAGGCCGACGGCTTCATCGCCGCGTCGCTGCGCGCCGCGGGGCAGCCCGAGACCCTGGCGGCCCCTTCGGCTCAGGCTTGACCTACCCGGCCACCACCTCCACCCGCACCCCGACCCGCAAACCCCACCCCGCCATCACCCCGGCCTCCGCCTCCAGCACATGCCGGGCCCGCACCCTCGGCAGTCCCAGCCGTCCCGGCGTCATGGTGCGTACGGCGATGACCTGAAGGTCGCGGTCGAGGTAGGCGACATCGATGGGGATGCGCATACGGAAGGTGTGCACGCTGTTGGCGGGGGAGAGCAGGATCGCCCCGTCGACGGAGTCACGGCCCAACAAGCCTCTGGTCCGGGCCCGATACGACGCCGCGATCTCCAGCGGAACGGAAACACGCCCCTGACCTCCATGGACGACCAACTTCCCCCGCCCATCACTCCACCGCCGCATACCGCCCCCTCACCCGGCCGCTGCCCCCGATGGGGCGGCTGACTCGTAAAGATGTTGTCCGACGCTGTCGCGGTCGGTAGGAAGTTCTCATGACTGGACTCGGTGCTGTGTTCCGCCCCCAACTTCCTCCCGAGCGACTGCGCGCGCTCGCCCAACTCGCCGACGAGACCGGGCTCGAAGAGCTCTGGCTGTGGGAGGACTGTTTCCGGGAGGGCGGGATCTCCACCGCGGCGGCCGCCCTCGCCTGGACCGAGCGGGTGCGCATCGGTGTCGGGCTGCTGCCCGTGCCGCTGCGGAATGTCGCCATCACCGCGATGGAGGCGGCCACGCTGCACAGGATGTTCCCCGGGCGGGCCATCCTGGGCGTCGGGCACGGCGTGCAGGACTGGATGGGGCAGGTCGGCGCGCGCGCCGAGTCGCCGCTCACGCTGCTCCGTGAGCATCTCGGCGCGCTGCGCGCCCTGTTGCGCGGGGAGCGGATCACGACCGACGGACGGTACGTCAAGCTCGACGACGTCGCCCTCGACTGGCCGCCGGACGGTGCCGTGGAGGTGCTCGCCGGGGCCACCGGGCCGCGCACCCTGAGGCTGTCCGGTGAGGCCGCGGACGGCACCGTCCTCACCGCCTCCACCGCGCCCGACGGCGTACGACGGGCGCGCGGACTCATCGACGAGGGGCGGCAGGCGGCCGGCCGCACCGACCCGCACAAGGTGACCGTCTACCTCCTCACCGCCACCGGCCCCAGCGCCGCCGCCCGGCTGCGCGCCGAGCTGGCGGACGAGGGCCTGGAGTCCGTCCCGGACCTCGGTGTCGCCGGGGACGCCGGCGCGGTCGCCAAGGCCGTCCAGCGACTCGCGGACGCCGGCGCCGACACGGTGATCCTCCAGCCGACCGCCGACGAACCGGACCCGGAGGGCTTCCTGCGGTTCACGGCGGAGGAAGTCCGGCCGCTGCTGCCGTGAACGACGTACGGGTCCGGTGCCGGTGACGGACGCCGACCTGGAGGCGTTCTTCGCGTTCGAGCAGGGCGAGCAGGGCGAGCAGGGCTAGGGGGGGCTAGGGGGGCGAGGATGCCGTCCGGCGGTCGGTGTTCACGCCCCGCCCGCCGCCGGCCGACCGGGTCGTCGACTCGTCCTCAGCGCCGAAAATCAGCAGCGCCCACTGACAACGCCCTGCGACGATCACTTCATGGCCGAGCAAGAGCAGAAACGCACCTTCGAAGAGCTCGTCGCCGAAGGCGCCGCCGTTCCCACCGAGGGCTGGGACTTCTCCTGGTTCGAGGGGAGGGCCATCGAGGCGCGGCCCTCCTGGGGGTACGCGAAGGCGATGGCCGGGCGGCTGGCCGGTGCGACCGCCGCGCTCGACCTCCACACCGGGGGAGGGGAGGTCCTGGACTTCGCTCTCGACACCGCCCCGAAGGCACCCGTGCTCACCGTCGCGACCGAGGGCTGGCCGCCGAACGTCGCCAAGGCCACCGCCCTGCTCCGCCCGCGCGGCGTAGCCGTCGTCGCCTCGCCCGAGGACGCGCCGCTGCCCTTCGCGGACGACACCTTCGACCTCGTCGTGAGCCGGCACCCCGTGCGCCCCGACTGGCCGGAGATCGCCCGTGTGCTTCAGCCCGGAGGCACGTACTTCGCCCAGCACGTGGGCCCCGGCAGCGCCTTCGAGCTCGTCGAGTCCTTCCTCGGGCCCCAGCCCGACCAGCGGCACAGCGCCCGCCACCCCGACCGGGAGAGCGAGGGCGCCGAGGCCGCGGGCCTGGAGATCGTCGACCTGCGGGCCGAGCGGCTCCGCATGGAGTTCCACGACATCGCCGCCGTCGTCCACTTCCTGCGCAAGGTGGTCTGGATGGTCCCCGGCTTCACGGTCCAGGCGTACGAGCCCCGACTTCGCGCGCTGCACGAGCGGATCGAGTCCGAAGGCCCCTTCGTCGCGCACAGCACCCGCCACCTCTTCGAGGCCAGCAAGCCAGGCCGGTGACCCTCACGCGTGCGGCCCCACCGTCACCTTCCCGATCACCAACTCCGCCCGGACCTCCAGAACTTCGCCCACCCGCGCCGCCTGCTCGCCCAACTCCCGCTCCTGCCGGGCCGTCAGGCTCCGGAGCGGCTCCACCGTGACGGTCGTACGCCGTCCCTGGCGGCGCTGGTGCCAGACCCCCGCCACCACCCCGTCGACCAGCAGCACCGGATAGTTCCCGGCCTGACCGCCCGCCAGGGCCCGCCGGTACGCCTCCCCGGGGAACAGCAGCTCGCGGGGCTGCGCGGCGATTCCGTACGCGTCGAAGTACGGCAGCAGCCGCACGCCCCGGACCGGCCCGTCGGGGAAGGCGGTGTCGCCGGCGACCACCCACGCGCGCTGGCCCTCGAAGACGACCTCCTCGATCTCGCCCGCCGCCGCCAGTTCCCCGAACAGCCCGCCGGCCCAACCGTTTGGCGCGGCCAGCCACTTGGCGAAAAACGCCGCCGTCGACGGCCCATAGGCGTGCAGATACCGCCGTACGAGCTCACGTACCGCCTTCCGCGGCGGCAGCGGTTCGAAGTGCGGCGGGCGGGTGTACGTCACCTTGCGGCCCCGGTTCGGCCCGAAGCACAGCGCGCCCGACTGGCCGGCCCGGTGCATCACCTGCCGCCAGCGCGGCCACAGGTCCTGGAACGCGGGCATCACCAGGTCACCGGCCCAGGAACCGGTGCGGGCGACGACCTCCTCGCCCAGTTCGTCGAGGGTCAGGCATGCGCCCTCGAGAGCGTCCCCGATCGCCGCCACGATCTGTCGGGCCTGCTCCTCACTGACCCGGACGTCCGCGGGGAAGGAACTCCCGCCGACCGGAACGGCCGGCAGCGCGGAGCACCACAGTGGCAGGTCGCCGGTGGCGAGCAGATGCACGGTCCCGCGCGGACCGTACGTCTTCACCAGCGAACGCTCCTCCCAGAGCGCCGTGCGTACGTCCACCCGTGTCGTATCGGTGCCCCGCATCCCCACGGACACCTCCGCCGCGGACAGCACCTGCGCGTGCGCGGCGAGCATCGCGCCGACGACGTCCGCGACCGGTGTACCGGCCTCGGCCGGCGCGACCAGGAACTGCCGGTCGAGCCGCCGCGCGCTCGCCTGGGTCCAAGTGATCTTCAAGGTCATGGCCCGACGGTAGGAGGCAATGAGGTCAGATTCTGTCCGCTTCCGCATTGTTATCCACAGCGGCTGGCGTTCCCTTCCACCCCTCGCGTAGGTTCAGACCAAGTCCATTCGCGCCAGCAAAGCTGTGCGGGCGGCACCGCGCAGTGGAGGGGGCTGCGCGGCGCCGCATCCCCTCGGTGGACGTCAAGGGGCCGTTCGTGGCCGGGGTCACCCGGGCGAGGGAACCCCCTTCCCTCACAGCTCCACCTCGAATCCACCCGGATCCGGCCATGAACCAGCCACGAAACCGTCCCCGAGTGCCCATCGCCCCGTTGCCGCCCGACTCCGGAGAGTAGTTGTGGCACGCCGATGCACGCAGCATCACTTACAAAGGGTTATGGTGGAAACCCCCCCTCGGGCCGGTCCGTCTCCCCCCCACGGACCGGCCCGTTTTTTCTGCGCACAAGGGGCCTTCTTCTCCGCGCACGGGGTGGCCTCTCAAAGGGACGGCACCTGTGCCCACCCAGGGGCGTGGGGCTGTGACATATGCGGCTCCGCCGCGTGGGCGCGACCAGCCCCGACGGACCCGCAGCCGCCAAAACGCAGAGGCATCCCAACCGAGGCGCCCCTGACCCACCCGCACCCGAAAAGACACGCCCACCGCGGCCCCGGTACCCTTCGCTTCGCGGGGACCGCCACCGCACGGAGGGGCTGACAATCACGTGAACCTGCGCGACACACTGCGCGGCCTGCTCGTCAGGCTGTACGCACGCCGGGTGGAAGGCCACCTGGACCACGCCCAGGTGCCCAAGCACATCGGCGTCATCGTGGACGGCAACCGGCGCTGGGCGAAGGCCGCGGGTTCCACCACCGCCCAGGGTCACCGGGCCGGTGCGGACAAGATCGAGGAGTTCCTCGGCTGGTGCACCGAGACGGACGTCGAGGTCGTCACCCTCTGGCTGTTCTCCACCGACAACTTCGGCCGGCCCCAGGAAGAGCTCGCCCCGCTCTTCGGGATCATCGAGGACACCGTCCGCTCCCTCGCCGCCGACGGCCGCTGGCGCGTGCACCACGTCGGCACGCTCGACATGCTGCCGCAGGGGATGCAGCGCACCATCAAGGAAGCCGAGGAGTCCACGGCGCACGTCGACGGAATACTGGTCAACGTCGCCATCGGCTACGGCGGCCGCCAGGAGATCGCCGACGCGGTCCGCTCGATGATCCTGGACGCCGCCGACAAGGGCACCTCGATGGAGCAGCTCGCCGAGTCCGTCGACATCGACATGATCGGCCGTCACCTCTACACCGGCGCCCAGCCCGACCCCGACCTCGTGATCCGTACCAGCGGTGAGCAGCGTCTGTCCGGATTCATGATGTGGCAGACCGCCCATTCGGAGTACTACTTCTGCGAGGTCTTCTGGCCGGCCTTCCGCAAGGTCGACTTCCTGCGCGCCCTGCGTGACTACGCGGCGCGCCACCGCCGTTACGGCGGCTGAGGAGCGTAATCCGGCGTTGTCCCGCGTGATCCGGCGCAGCCCGGTGCGATTCCCGCAAGGGCTCCGCAGTCTCCGAAGCGCGCCCGAGTACCCCCTTTTGGGGCGGAAGTAACAAGGAGTTCACCAGCGCGCCGTCATATGCGCTGGCATGGCACCGCATGTTCGAGGGCATAAGCCAAGCAGGTCGACACCCGAACCACGGGTGTCGGATCTCAGCGGGCGGCACGGGGCCGTCCGCCCGGGAGGCCCTTTGCACCAGCCCGATCGTGCGGTCACAGCACGGACGAAGAGGCGGAGGGCCGGTTTTCGGCCTGTGCAGGGCGGCCGTCGACCGGTCCAGCTCCACTCCGTCGCTCCCCGACCTCATCCGAGGGGGTACGTCCTTCCGTGGTGACCAGCACAAAGCGCCACAAGCCAGACCGGCGCACGTATGTTCTCGACACCAGCGTTCTGCTGGCCGACCCGCACGCCCTGAACCGCTTCGACGAGCACGAGGTCGTGCTCCCCATCGTCGTGGTGACGGAGTTGGAGGCCAAGCGGCACCATCCCGAACTCGGGTACTTCGCCCGGCAGGCACTGCGCCTGCTCGACGACTACCGGGTGCGGCACGGCCGTCTCGACGCCCCCATCCCGATCGGGGACCTCGGCGGGACCGTGCGTGTCGAGCTCAACCACTCGGACCCCAGCGTGCTGCCCAGCGGCTACCGCTTGGGGGACAACGACTCCCGCATCCTCGCGGTCGCCCGCAATCTGCAGGCCGAGGGATTCGACGTCACCGTCGTCTCGAAGGACCTGCCGCTCAGGATCAAGGCCTCGTCCGTCGGTCTCCTCGCCGAGGAGTACCGCGCCGAACTGGCCATCACGGACTCCTCCGGCTGGACCGGAATGTCCGAACTGACCCTGTCCGGCGAGCAGGTGGACATCCTCTTCGAGGAGGGCCATCTCCACGTCCCCGAGGCCGCCGACCTGCCCGTGCACACCGGTCTGACCATCCAGTCCGAGCGCGGCAAGGCGCTGGGCCGGGTGTCGCCGGAGGGCAACATCCGGGTGGTGCGCGGGGATCGTGAGGCGTTCGGCATCAAGGGCCGGAGCGCGGAGCAGCGCATCGCGCTGGACCTCCTCCTCGACCCGGATGTCGGGATCGTCTCGATGGGCGGCCGGGCCGGCACCGGCAAGTCGGCGCTGGCGCTGTGCGCGGGGCTGGAGGCGGTCCTGGAGCGCCGTCAGCACCAGAAGGTGATGGTCTTCCGGCCGCTGTACGCGGTGGGCGGGCAGGAGCTCGGCTATCTGCCCGGCTCCGAGGCCGAGAAGATGAGCCCCTGGGCGCAGGCGGTCTTCGACACGCTGTCGGCGGTCACCTCCCGCGAGGTCATCGAGGAGGTCACCGCGCGCGGGATGCTGGAGGTCCTCCCGCTGACCCACATCCGCGGCCGCTCCCTCCACGACGCGTTCGTGATCGTGGACGAGGCGCAGTCACTGGAGAGGAACGTCCTGCTGACCGTTCTGTCCCGAATCGGCGCGAATTCACGGGTGATTCTCACCCATGACGTGGCCCAGCGGGACAATCTGAGGGTGGGTCGGTACGACGGTGTCGTCGCCGTCGTCGAGAAACTGAAGGGACATCCGCTCTTCGCCCACATCACGCTGACGCGGTCCGAAAGGTCCCAGATCGCGGCCCTTGTGACCGAAATGCTGGAAGACGGGCACATCTGACCCACGCACCCCATCTCGGGGTGGTTACGCAGCAGTTGGCGCCGTCCGGGAAAGGCAGTGAGCCTAGCCGGGCGGCGCCTTCGCGCGTGGAGCTTTCTCAGAATCCCCTGGGTCAAACAGGATGTGAGCTTTCACACGCAACGCAGAATTGCCTTGCGGCGTCCGGTTACGGCAGAGTCTCACTCCTGTCAGGCCCCGCATACGACACACCTGTACCCCCAGCGGTACGGCACAACAGAAGCACCACCATCAACTGCATATGGCTGTCGTATGCCGCCCGAGTTACCACGCGGCGCTCCCCGCAAGGGAGTTGCCCACCGGGCCCGCGCCTCCCGTGACCCCGTAGTTGGGGAGGCCAGTGCCAGGGGCACGATTGCGTCCGCCAGGGTCACCGAAGCGGGCGATGCTGGAAGGAAACCGTGTGAGCCCGATTTCGGTCCGGGGATTCGCAGTGGCCTCGGCCACGGCGGTCACCGCTGTCGGAAGCGTCGTCGGAGTTGCTTCGGGCAGCACCGCGCAGAACAACAACGACGCCGAGACGACGGCAGCCGACTCGACGCTCCTCGCGGACATACCCGCGGGTCAGCAGGCTCAGGTGCAGACCGCGTCCCTCACGCAGCAGGCCAACGCACAGGCCATCGCCGCGGACGCGAGCGCCAAGAAGGTCGCGGAGGAGTCGGCCCGCAAGGAGGCCGCCAAGACCGCCCGGGAGAAGAAGGAAGCCGCCGAGAAGGCGGCGCAGGAGGCCAAGGAACGGGCCGAGGCCAAGGCGAAGGCCGCCAAGGACCCGTCCGACTTCCCCGTCTACAGCTCGTACTCCATCTCGCAGATCCAGTCGATGGCGGCGCAGGTGGTGCCCAGCGGGCAGTTCCAGTGCTTCAGCAACATCGTGGACCACGAGTCCAGCTGGAACTACAAGGCGGTCAACCCCTCCTCCGGGGCCTACGGCCTCTTCCAGGCCCTGCCGGCCTCCAAGTACTCGTCCGTCGGCTCCGACTGGCGGACCAACCCGGCAACGCAGATCAAGTGGGGCCTCAACTACATGAACGACCGGTACGGCAGCCCCTGTGAAGCCTGGACCTTCTGGCAGGCCAACCGCTGGTACTGAGTCTTCGCGCCGTCGGCCTCTCGCGACCGGCCTCGTCTCAACCTCGCGCAGCCCCTCCCCGTCCTTAGGGGAGGGGCTTTCGCCCTGTACGGTCTGACGGGACGACTCCGGGGGAGTGGTGGGGAGAGACGGGGGAAGAGGACGGATCATGTCGCGAGTGCCAGGGTGGCTCGGCCGGGTCGGCGCCGGACTGACCGCGGTCAGTAATCGGTTGGACGAACGCCGCGCCGAGGTGGAGCGGGAGAACGCCGAGGCCGAACCGCCTCCGCCCGCCGACCAGGCCCCACCGCCCGCCGACCACGTTCCGCCGCCACCGGAGCACGCTCCCGCGGTCGCCGCGCGACCTGACCCCGCGCACGCCGTGCCGTGGGGAATGCGGGTGGCGGCGGAGGCCGGCTGGCGGCTGCTCGTCCTCGCGGGCACGCTCTGGGTCCTGATGCGGGTCATCAGCGCCGTACAGCTGGTGGTGCTGGCGTTCGTGGCGGCGCTGCTCATCACGGCCCTGCTGCAGCCGGCGGTGGCCCGCCTGATGCGGATCGGCTTTCCGCGCGGTCTGGCCACCGCCCTCACGGCGATCCTCGGCTTCGTCATCATGGGCCTGATCGGCTGGTTCGTGACCTGGCAGGTCATGGAGAACATCGACAACCTCTCCGACCAGGTCCAGGACGGCATCGACGAGTTGCGCAAGTGGCTGTTGAACAGCCCCTTCCACGTCACCGACAAGCAGATCAACGACATCGCCGAGAACCTGCGAGAGGCGGTCGGCGCGAACACCGACCAGATCACGTCGGCGGGCCTGGAGGGCGTCACGGTCGTCGTCGAGGCGCTGACCGGCATCCTGCTCGCGGTGTTCTCGACGCTCTTCCTCCTCTACGACGGCCGGCGCATCTGGGAGTGGACGCTCAAGCTCGTGCCGGCGGCGGCGCGGCCCGGGGTGGCGGGTGCGGGCCCGAGGGCGTGGCGGACGCTGACGGCCTATGTCCGCGGCACGGTGATAGTGGCGTTGATCGACGCGATCTTCATCGGCATCGGCATCTACTTCCTGGACGTGCCGATGGCCGTGCCCCTGGCCGTCTTCATCTTCCTCTTCTCCTTCATCCCGCTCGTCGGCGCGGTGGCCTCGGGCGCCCTGGCCGTGGTGGTGGCCCTGGTGACGCAGGGCGTGTTCACGGCGGTGATGACGCTGGCGGTGGTGCTGGCGGTGCAGCAGATCGAGGGCCACATCCTGCAGCCGTTCATCCTGGGCCGCGCGGTGCGGGTGCACCCGCTGGCGGTGGTCCTGTCGGTCGCGGCGGGCGGGATGGTCGCGGGGATCGGCGGCGCGGTGGTGGCGGTGCCGCTGGTGGCGGTGACGAACACGGTGGTCGGCTATCTGCGGGCGTACTCCCACGAGGCGGCGCTGAAGCAGTCGCCCAGGCGGGGGGTGGCTACGACACCGACGGCCCCCGAACCACCGAACGCGCCCCCGGCGCCGTAGCGCAGGCTCACTGGCCCGACTCGGTCGGCCAAGAGGTGCCCCTCTGAGGGCTCCGCCCCCAGACCCCCGAGCCTTCGCTCACCCACCACCCGACTCGGTGGGTCGAGGGGTCACCACCCGGCCGGAGGCCGTATTCACCAACCGAGTCGGGTGGTGGGAAAAAGCCGAGGCCCCGCCCACCACATGGGTGAACGGGACCCCAGAACCACAACCGGAGTTACTCCCCCAGCACCGCTTCCGCATCCAGCGTCACGCCGACCGCCTGGATCACCGAGGCGATCTTGAACGCCTCCTGGATCACCTCACGGTCCACCCCCGCCTTCCGCAGCACCTGCTCATGCGAGTCGAGGCACATCCCGCAACCGTTGATCGCCGAGACCGCGAACGACCACAGCTCGAAGTCGACCTTGTCGACACCGGGGTTGCCGATCACGTTCATCCGGAGACCGGCCCGCAGGTTGCCGTACCCGTGGTCCGACAGCAGATGCCGCGTGCGGTAGAAGACGTTGTTCATCGCCATCACAGCGGCCGCGGCCTTCGCCGCCGTGTACGCCTCCGGCGACAGGTTCGCCTTCGCCTCCGGCTCCAGCTCCCGCAGCACGATCGGGGACCGCGAGGCGATCGCCGTCGCCA
Organism: Streptomyces sp. NPDC002838; assembly: GCF_040295365.1. Taxonomy (NCBI): domain Bacteria; kingdom Bacillati; phylum Actinomycetota; class Actinomycetes; order Kitasatosporales; family Streptomycetaceae; genus Streptomyces; species Streptomyces sp. NPDC002838. The sequence continues at coordinate 116,312 of NZ_JBEOVF010000023.1, forward strand.
GCACCGTGCCCCACAACTGCTGCGCCGGCAGCTCGGAGTCGCCGATGACCGAGCCCAGGTTGAGCTTCAGGTCCTTGGCGTAGTCCGGTATCGCGGACTTCAGGGAATCCAGCGACATAGGATCACTCACCCGCCAGCAGCTTGACGGGGTCCAGCGTCTCGTCGCCCTTGCTCCAGTTGCACGGGCAGAGCTCGTCCGTCTGGAGCGCGTCGAGGACCCGGAGGACCTCCTTCGGGTTACGGCCCACCGAACCCGCGGTCACCATGGAGAACTGGATCTCGTTGTTCTGGTCGACGACGAAGACCGCACGCTTGGCGAAGCCGTCCTCGTCCTCGATGCCGAGGTCGCGCATCAGCTCGTGCTTGGAGTCGGCCATCATCGGGAACGGCAGGTCCCGCAGGTCGTCGTGGTCCTTGCGCCAGGCGTGGTGGACGAACTCGGAGTCGCCGGAGAAGCCGAGGACCTGGGCGTCGCGGTCGGCGAACTCCTCGTTCAGTTTGCCGAAGGCGGCGATCTCGGTCGGGCACACGAAGGTGAAGTCCTTGGGCCACGCGAAGATCACCTTCCACTTGCCTTCATAGGTCTTGTGGTTGATCTTCTCGAACTCCGCGCCCTTCTCCAGTGAGACGCAGGCGGTCAGTTCGAACTCGGGGAACTTGTCACCGACAGTGAGCACAGGCTCTCCTTGCAGCGAAGAAACACCCGATATGTGCCAGGTGTTTCCCATGGGTTGGACGATCCCGATGGTGGCACAGGGTGCATTGATTATGGAAATAGCTACACTCGGTCGAGTTGATCGGAGGTGGCTATTAGTGACCGTGGGTGAAGCATGACCCTGAACAAGAAGAGGCAGCCCAGTCTCGCCCAGCTGCGCGCCTTCGCCGCCGTCGCCGAGCACCTCCACTTCCGGGACGCGGCCGCCGCGATCGGCATGAGCCAGCCGGCCCTCTCGGGCGCCGTCTCCGCCCTGGAGGAGACCCTCGGTGTCACCCTGCTGGAGCGCACCACCCGCAAGGTGCTGCTCTCACCCGCAGGCGAGCGGCTCGCCGTACGCGCCAAGGCCGTACTGGAGGAAGTCGGGGCGCTGTTGGAGGAGGCGGAGGCCGTCCGGGCGCCGTTCACGGGCGTCCTGCGCCTCGGCGTCATCCCCACCGTCGCGCCCTACCTCCTGCCCACCGTCATCGGGCTGGTCCACGACCGCTACCCGGACCTCGACCTCCAGGTCCACGAGGAGCAGACCGCCAATCTCATCGAGGGACTCACCAGCGGACGCCTCGACCTGCTGCTGCTCGCCGTGCCCCTCGGCGTCCCGGGCGTAGTCGAACTCCCCCTCTTCGACGAGGACTTCGTGCTCGTCGCCCCCCTCGACCACTGGCTCGGCGGTCGCGAGGGCATCCCGCGCGAGGCCCTGAAGGAGCTCAACCTGCTGCTCCTGGACGAGGGTCACTGCCTGCGCGACCAGGCCCTGGACATCTGCCGGGAGGCGGGCCGCGAGGACGCGCCGGTGACGACGACCGCGGCCGGGCTCGCCACCCTCGTCCAGCTGGTCGCCGGCGGCCTCGGCGTCACGCTGCTCCCGCGCACCGCCCTCAAGGTCGAGACGACCCGCAGCGATCAGCTCCTCACCGGCTACTTCGCCGACCCCGCCCCGACCCGCCGCATCGCCCTCGCCATGCGGACAGGGGCGGCGCGCGGTGCCGAGTACGAGGAACTGGCGGCCGCCCTGCGCACGGCCCTGCGCCCGCTGCCGGTACGGGTGTTGGACGCCGACGCCTGAGAACGGCCGTAGGGGAGACGGTCGTAGCAGAGACGGCCCTGGGACACACGGCCGTACACAAGCCACCGGCCCCTCCCGGAAGAGAGGGGCCGGCCGTCAGTGGCTCACTCCGTGCGCAGGCCGTCCGGCCGCATCAGCCGCAGCAGCGGCGGCAGGCTGAGCAGCGTCACCACCAGGACGACCGCCGCGCCGACGCCTGTCATCGACAGCACGCTCGGCCAGTCCAAGCGCACCGCGTTGTCCGTCATCCGCAGCAGCACAGCGCCCAGCGTCATCCCCACCGCCGACGCCAGCAGCAGGCCCAGCGCGATCGGGATCGCCGTCTGCCAGAGCACCGACAGGCTCAGCGTGCTGCGCCGGGTGCCGAAGGCGACCAGGGACGACAGGAGCTTCTTGCGCTCGCGCAGCTGCTCCAGCTGCGACACCAGCAGGCTCGCCCCGATCAGCGCCAGCACGCACGTGGCGCCCGCGAACAGGCCGGTGCGGATGGCGGTGTACCGGTTGGCCCGCTCGACCGAGCGCCAGACCATGGGCTCGGTCATCGGGTCGATGCTCGCCGCCGTGTTCCGCACCAGGTCGCGCACGTCCGGCACGGACTCGTCGAGGTTGAGATACAGCTCCCCGCGCAGCGTCGGCGCGGCCGCCGCGGGCAGCGCGCTCGGGGTGATCAGGAAGCCGCCGCGCCGCATGCCGGTCGGGTCCTCGCGGCTCTGCGCCTGCTTCAGGCCCGACGGCAGTACCCAGGGGGTCTCCGCGGTCTTCGGGTCGCCCTCGTAGGACGGGTCGAAGTACAGCGTGCGGCCTGCCTTCGCCAGCTTCGGGGTGTCGGTGTCGTACTCGGCACCCCGTACGGCGAACACGTCGCCCTCCCGGCACGAGGGCAGGTCGGCGACCTCCCGCAGCGACGCGCAGTCCCCGACGGCGACCGAGGCGCCCAGCTGGGGATCCCTGGGCCGGTCGCCGAGATAGCCCTCGGAGTACGCGTAGATCTTGCGCACGCCCTCGGTCCGCCGGAGCTTCTCGGCGGCCTCGTCGAGCGGCATCTCACCCGGCGTCACCGACACCTGCATCTGCGCCAGCGAGACGTCGTAGCCGGTGTCCTTCGTGTAGTTGCCCTCCACCCCGGCGAACAGCATCTGCAGCGCGATCGCCCCGGCCACCGCGACCGCGATGCCGTTGACCATGCGGGCCGCCGTACCGCTGCTCAACTGGAGCCTGCGCACGGCAAGTTGCCAGGCCACGCCGCCTCCGCCGAGCCGGCCGACGACCCTCTCGACGATCCACGGCAGCAGCGCGGTCACGCCGATGAGCAGCAGCATGACGCCGCCGATGACCAGGTACTGGTTGAAGTCGCCGTCGCCGCGGCCCTGCCCGATCATCGGGTAGAGCAGGCCGAGTCCGGCCAGCGGCAGCAGCAGCCGCCACCACAGCCGGCGCCGCGCGGGCTTCGCCGTACGCACCACGCCGAGCGGCTCGATCACCACTCCCCGCAGCGCGAACAGCGTGACCAGAACGGCGGCGGCGGGCACCGCGAGACCGACCAGCAGGGCCAGCGCGGGGGAGGGGTTGAGATAGCTAGGGAACACGCTGACCTCGAAGACCTCCACCGATCCCGCCACCTGACGGCCGATCAGGAAGAAGCCCGCGCCGAGGACCAGCCCGAGCACCGCGCCCGCGAGTGCCTCACCGGCGGCGATTCGCCGGGTCATCCGGCTGTCGGAGCCCACCAGCCTGAGCGCCGCCAGCCGCCGGTCACGCCGCTCGCCGCCGAACCGTACGGCCGCGGCGATGAAGACGGCGACCGGCATCAGCAGCACGACGAAGACCACGAGGATCAGCAGGAGCAGGACGGGGTCCATCTCCTCGGACGTCGACCGGGACTTCCCGAACTGGTCGATCCGGCCCACCTCGCCGTCTCCGAGCGCGTCGGCGAGGCCCTGGCCACCCCGGTAGAAGGCGAGTTCGGCCGAGCCGACCAGCCCGCTCTCGCCGATCGTGCCGACGATCCGCTGCGGCAGCCGCTCCCGCAGCAGCTTCCCGGAGCCGGACTCCAGGAGGTCCATCAGCGCGGGGGAGACCACCATCTCGCCCTGCGCCGGGAACTTCTCCACCCCCGGCGGCAGCGGCGCCCGCGGCCCCTCCGGCTCCAGCTCCCGCCCTCGGACGTCCTTGTCGCGGAACGTCGTACCGACGTTCGCGATCAGGAGCGAGTGGTCCGACCTGGACACCTTGGTGTCGGTGTCGCCGTAGAGGAGGTCGGTGCGGGCGGCCTCCCGGTCGTCCCGCACCGACAGCGCGTTCGGGATCGCGGTGGTCAGCAGCAACAGCGCCACCCCGAGTCCCACGCCGACGGCCGTCAGCAGGGCCCGGACCCATCCCTCACGCCCGCCGCCGAAGGCGAACCGGACCCCCATGGCCAGATCCGCGGCCCACTGCCGCACGCTCATACGATCCGCTCCATGTCCCGGGACTTCCCGTCCCGTACGACGATCTCGCGGTCGGAGTACGCGGCCACCCGCGCCTCGTGCGTGACCAGCACGACGGCGGCGTTGGTGGACCGGGCGGCGTCCGTGAGCAGCTCCATCACGCGCTCGCCGTTGAGCGAGTCGAGCGCGCCGGTCGGCTCGTCCGCGAACAGCACCCGCGGACTGGTGACCAGCGACCGCGCGACCGCGACCCGCTGCCCCTGCCCGCCGGACACCTCACCGGGCCGCTTCTTGCGCAGGTCGTCGACCTCCAGCCGCTCCATCCACGACAGGGCGGTCCGCTCGGCCTCCTTGCGGGAGGTGCCGTTCAGCCGGAGCGGCAGGGCCACGTTCTCGACGCAGGTCAACTCGGGCACCAGCTGCCCGAACTGGAACACGAACCCGAACTCGCTGCGCCTGAGCGCACTGCGCTGGGCGTCGTTCATGGTGGCCATCTCCCGGCCCTGGTACGTGATCGACCCGGAGTCGGGCGGCACGATCCCGGCGAGGCAGTGCAGCAGCGTCGACTTGCCGGACCCGGACGGGCCCATCACCGCGACGATCTCACCGGGATGAATGGAGAACTCGGCGCCGTCGAGCGCCAGGGTCGGCCCGTAGGCCTTGCGCAGTTGCTCGGCCGCGAGCAGGGAACCGGCGGGAGGGGTCACTTGGTCACCGCCTCGGCGAGCTTGTCGAGCCGCGCGGCGGTGAGCTCCAGCCAGCGCAGATCGGCCTCGAGATGGAACAGCGCGTGGTCGCAGATGAGCTGGTCGGCCAGATCACCCTTCCTCTTGCGTTCGGTGAGCATCCGCATCATGCGCAGGTGCTCGGCGCGCTGCGTGTCGAGGATGTCGGCCGCGTCGCGCCGGGTGAGCAGCGCGAGGACGACCTTGGTGTACAGCGTGGACTGCAGATACGGCTCGGGCTTCTCCGGCGTGGCGAGCCACTGCTGTACGTCGGTGATCCCGGCCTCGGTGATCGCGTACCGCTTGCGCTCCGGTCCGCCGCCGGGCTCGATCCCGTCGACCTCGACGAGCCCGTTCTTCAACAGGCGGGACATCGTCGAGTAGACCTGGCCGTAGTGCAGCGGCCGGTCGTGACCGAACTTCTCGTCGAAGGCCCGCTTCAGGTCGTAGCCGTGACGCGGGCCGGACTCCAGGAGCCCTAGAAGGGTGTGACCGATGGACATGGGAGGACTGTACATGCGGTGTATACGCCGGATGTATACGTCGAGTGTTTAGAGCGGGGCCGGGGGGACGGCGGTGCAGGTGGAGGCCCATTGTCACGGTTCTGCTACATGGCCCGAACTCCCGGGCGGCCGGCCCCGGCGAGGCAACGGCCCCGTCTCCTTGGGCAGTCGGCCCGCCTCCGCCAACGCCTTCCGCAGCAGGAACTCGATCTGCGCGTTGGCCGAGCGCAGCTCGTCCCCGGCCCACCGCGCCAGCGCGTCGTACACCAGCGGGTCCAGCCGCAGCAGCACCTGCTTGCGCTGCTGCGGCCGCCGCTTGGGCGAGGATCCCCCTGAAGGATCTGCGGATGCGGTCACTGGTAGAGGGTCCCAGTGTTGAGGACCGGCTGCGGGGACCTGTCACCGCACAGCACCACCATCAGGTTCGACACCATCGCCGCCTTCCGCTCCTCGTCCAGCTCCACGATGTCCCGCTCGGAGATCCGCGCCAGCGCCGCCTCGACCATCCCCACCGCTCCGTCGACGATCTGCCGCCGCGCCGCGACGACCGCGCCGGCCTGCTGCCGCTGGAGCATCGCCGAGGCGATCTCGGGGGCGTACGCGAGGTGCGTGAAGCGCGACTCGATGATGTGCACGCCGGCCGCCTCCACGCGCGCGTGGAGCTCGGCGGCGAGCTTCTCGGTGATCTCCTCGGCGTTGCCGCGCAGCGAGAGGCCGTCCTCGTCATGCGCGTCATACGGGTACTCGATGGCGATGTGCCGCACCGCCGCCTCGGTCTGAGTGGAGACGAACTCCAGGAAGTCGTCCACCTCGAAGGTGGCCTGGGCGGTGTCCTCGACCTTCCACACCACGACCGCGGCGAGCTCGATCGGGTTGCCGTAAGCGTCGTTGACCTTCAGTACGGCGGTCTCGTGGTTGCGGACGCGGGTGGAGATCTTCGTGCGGGAGGTGAACGGGTTCACCCAGCGCAGCCCGTCCTCGCGGATCGTCCCGCGGTAGCGCCCGAAGAGCTGGACGACCCGGGCCTCGCCCGGCGCGACCATGTTCAGCCCGCACATGGCGAGGAACGCGACGAGGGCGACCAGGACGCCGCCGATGATCAGGGCGGCCTTGGCGCCGGTCCCGTCGACCGCCGTGGCGGTCACGACCATGCCTATGCCGAGCAGCAGTCCGGCCAGGCCCAGCAGCAGCGCGAGCCCGCCGCCGATGCAGCGCGCGGCGAACTCCCGCACGCGCGGGGCGGGCATCTCGGGTACGTCGGCGGTGGGTGTGGAGTCGTGCGTGGACGTGTCGTGTGTGGACATGGGTCCCCCCGTTCTGGTGCGGCGAAGCCCTGGCCGGCTTCGCTCATAGCTTCAGTCTATCTAAGTGATATCACTTTAACCCGTCCCGGCAACCCTTACCGTTCCTAAAGACTGAGCGGGAGGGAGTCCTGTCGCCAGAACTCATGCTCAGCCGAGCGCCCCGAACGGTGTTGGGCGTTCTGGTCCACCGCGTTCGCTCCGCGTCCGGCGCGCACGGATCGTGTCCGTGGTCCGGGGACGCGGGGGGCGGTTTCCCTCACGCCCCGGAGCGCCCGGTCGGGCCTGGACGGTCCGATGCCCGCACCCATCGCTCCGGTGGGTGCGGGGCGGTGCCGTCCGTCGCCGGATCGGATGCCCCAGGGCGCGCCTGCCGATCGCCACGGCAGCAGCGTCGTGGCGGGTCGTCTTGCGGGTCTTGCTGGTGAGGGGCTTTTGCCAGTGCTGGGCGCCCCACTTGGAGGTGTAGGCCGGGTCGACGGCAACGATGGTGATGCCGAGTTCGGCCGCCATGGACACGAGCCGGGCCCGCAGCCGGGAGGTGGGCATGCCGGAGATGAGGTTGCGGAACCTTTTGCGGCGGCCGTGCTTCTCCCGGGTCTTGTCCGCTTGGAAGTCGAGGTCTTCGATCGCGACCGCGAGGCTATGGCGTTTGGCCCAGTGCAGCAGGCGGATCAGGGCGTGCCTCACCTGCGCGTCGCGGTGGGCCGCGGTGCCGGACAGGTCGTAGCCGAACCGGAGCGGTTCGCCGACGGGGTTGCCGTGCTGGTCGAGGCGCCAGGCAGCCAGGTGGTCGGCGTTGGTGTCCACGCCGACCAGGCCGCCCGCGCGGGCCGCCTCCAGCGGCACCATCTGGACCGGCCGGCGCGTCCATGACGCGGTCAGGTACCAGCGGCCCCGCACGGCGTCTTCGTGGATGCGGTAGGCGACGGCCCGGTTGGCGGTGACCCGGTCGCGCCACTGCTCGCCCCGGTGCGCGAACGCCACGAGGGCGGTGAGCACGTACCGGCCGTGCGGGGCGTTCGCCAGGTGCGCCAGCGGCGCCGGGAGCTTGATCGAGGCCTGTCCGGTGTCGGTGACGCGGATGGTCTCGTTGCCGTACCTTTTCCCGGACTCGCCGTCGGCCTGCAGGAACCGGCGCCCGGCCTCCCACTGGGCGCGCCACTGCTCTTGGGTGAGCCGGGCGGCATCCAGGTTGTGCCGGGTGTTCAGCAGCCGTTTCCCGCCGCGCACCACGCGCACGGCCCCGGTCTCCCGGTCCGCCCGGGCCGTCTGTAGCCGGTCTTCGAGCGCGCGCAGGCGGCGGGACTTGGCGAACCACTCCTGCCTGCTGCGGTAGCCGCCCGGCGCCTGCTTGGTGCCCTTCTCGCCGATGGGCTGGGACAGTCGGTGCTCGATCGTCTCGATCCCGGCTGCAAGGCTCTGGATGTGCGCGAGCTGGCCACGCCGGGCGAGCGCCCACTGATCGTGGGCGGCCTTCGTGATCGACCCGGCCCAGCGGGAGGAGGACTGTTCCGTGAGGGTGCGCTTGCGCTTGGCCCACTGCTCGGTGTCGTGCTCCAGACCGGCCGCGCACCGCGCCTTCAGATCACGGGAAGCAAGCGAACCGAGCAGGTCGCCGACCAGGCGAAGCACCTTCTCGTCCCCAGCGGTCAGGCCCTTGAGCCGGGTACGGACCGCGACCCCCGAGGGACCGGGCACCATGAACGGCGCCACCACGTCCCGCAGCTCACCCACCCCGTCACCCCCGGCCCAGTGTCGAATCCCTCACCACACCCAACGACCACCACCGGCGAAGGTCACACATTCGATGCAAGAACTCCCGTTCGTCGCCGGAGAGGATGCCTGTCGCTGCCGGGAGGCACACTCATGCGCGCCAGAACACGCTCAAGTACCGTCGATCCTCACCTGCTCACAACCCCTCCTCGATGGTCGGTTCCATGGAGACGGGTGCTGATTGTCACGTCCGTAAAAGACCGGATCGAACGTCCTTTGTCACATCAAGCGGTGTTAGCTTTCTCAGCTGATGTGAGCCAGGAACCTTGTGTGACTGCCGAGAACGAAGGGGAGCGAACGGACTCATGGGACGAGCGGAAGAGAGACGAGCGCGCCAGCGCGGCGGTCACCGCGCGGCGCCCAAGAGCCGCCGTCGCTCGTCTCGCGCGGCTGGCAAGACCGGGAAGAGCGGCATACGCAGGCTCTTCACCTGGAAGAAGATCCTCGGCACCTTCTTCGGCCTGTGCCTGCTCGGCATCGGCGCCTTCATCGCGCTGTACCTGATGGTGGAGGTCCCCAACGGCAACGCGGCGGCGCGGGCCGCGCAGCTGCAGAGCAACGTCTACAAGTACAGCGACGGCACAGTCCTGGCGCGGAAGGGCACGCTCAACCGCGAGATCGTGGAACTCTCCAAGGTCCCCAAGGATGTTCAGCACACTTTCGTGGCGGCGGAGAACAAGACCTTCTACAGCGACTCCGGCATCGACCTCAGGGGCACGGCCCGAGGCCTGTTCAACACGGTCACCGGCAGAGGCACACAGGGCGGTTCGACGATCACCCAGCAGTACGTCAAGAACTACTACCTCAGCCAGGAACAGACTGTCACTCGCAAGCTCAAGGAGATGATCATCTCCTTGAAGGTGGACCGTCAGATGACCAAGGACCAGATTCTCGCGGGCTACATCAACACCAGCTACTACGGCCGTAACGCCTACGGCATCCAGGCCGCCGCCCAGGCCTACTACCGGATAAACGCCGAGAAGCTCACGGTCGAGCAGGGCGCCTACCTCTCCGCGCTCCTCCAGGCGCCGAGCCAGTACGACTGGGCGGTCGCGACCGACACCGGCAAGCAACTGGTGAAGCAGCGCTGGAACTACGTCCTGGACAACATGGTCGAGGAGGGCTGGCTGGACAAGGCCGACCGCGACGCCATGAAGTTCCCCGTGCCGAAGGAGCCGAAGCCCGCCGCCGGCCTGGAGGGACAGAAGGGCTACCTGGTCGCGCTCGCCAACCAGCAGCTCGAACAGCAGCTGATGCAGCAGCAGGGCATCTCGAAGTCCGAGGCGGAGGCCCAGGTCGTGGACCAGGGCTGGACCATAACTCTCAACATCGACAAGAAGAAGCAGGCCGAGCTGGAGAAGGCCGTCAAGGCGCAGCTGACCAGCAAGCTGGACAAGAAGAAGCGATCGGTCGATGCGGATGTCCAGGCCGGCGCGGTCTCCGTCGACCCCAAGACGGGCGAGATCGTCGCCTTGTACGGCGGCGTGGACTATTTCGACCACTACACCAGCAACGCGACCCGCACGGACTACCAGCCCGCGTCCACGTTCAAGCCCGTGATCCTCGCCGCAGCCCTGGAAGAGGGCGCCAAGACGCAGGACGACAAGCCGATCACCGCGAACACGATCTACGACGGCACCAGCAAGCGCCCCGTCAAGGGCAGCGCCATCGGCTTCGCCCCGGAGAACGAGGACGACAAGGACTACGGCGACGTCACCGTCCAGACGGCGATGAACAAGTCCATCAACTCTGTCTTCGCACAGATGGGCGTCGACGTCGGCATGGACAATGTGCTGGAGGTGGCGAGCAAGCTGGGCATGGACACCGCCGACCTGAAGGCGGTGCCCGCGCAGACCCTCGGCACCATGGGCGCGAGCCCGCTGCAGATGGCCGGGGTCTACGCCACCCTCGACAACCACGGCAAGAAGGTCACACCGACCATCCTCAAGTCGGCCGAGCACAACACCCGCACGGTCGACATGCCCGACCCGGTCGGCGACCAGGTCCTCACCCGCGAGGCCGCCGACACGGTCACCTCGGTGCTGACCGGAGTGGTCGACGACGGTACGGCCCGCGTGGCCGTGCGGGACAACCCGGAGCGCGAGGGCCGGCCGGTGGCCGGCAAGACGGGCACCTCCGACGACAACAAGTCGGCCTGGTTCACCGGCTACACGCCCGACCTGGTTACCTCGGTAGGCCTGTTCGGCGAGGACGACAAGCCTCCGCATCCGCAGGTCGAGATGTACGGCGCGGGTGGCGAGGACCGCGTCAACGGCGGCGGTTTCCCGGCGCAGATCTGGGCGGCGTACACCTTCGGCGTCTCGGCCAAGGACACCAAGTTCGACCTGGACACCGACCAGGGCGCGGCGGTCAAGCCGTCCGAGAAGCCGACCCCGACCCGGACCCCGACCCGCCCGCCGACGCAGGAGCCGACGACGGAGCCCCCGACGACGGAACCGACCACGTCGAAGCCCCCGACGTCGAAGCCGCCGACGCAGACCCCGACGACGAAGCCGCCGACGACCCCGCCGCCGAGCCCGTCGACGACTCCGCCCGTGGAGGAGATCCCGGAGGACAATCCGACGGACCCGGTCGAAGGTCAGTAGCGACAAGACAAGGGCGCCCGGTATTCGCCGGGCGCCCACAACCTCCCCCTATACTCCCGGCCTCCGCCGAAAAGCCGACGGGCGCTAAGCTGTGGTCACTTTCCAGACGCCACAGGCCCATATCTCACTCTTGGCGACGCTGCCCTTCCAGTGACCACGACAGGCAGCGATGGCCACCTCGGTCCCTTCGGCGATGTCGAAGTTGAGGTGCCGCGTGGTCCCCGCGCCCTCGCTGTTGAACCACCACTGGTCCTTCGAGCCGTACTGCATGTGTGCGACGACTGACTCGCCGTTCTTGACGTCGTCGACGATGTACAGGTGCTCGCCGTACGGCTTGAAGGTGACTTCACCCCCCGACGTGCCGCTGCTGTCCTGTTGTGTGTAGGCGGTGACGTTGGATCCGTCGGCGTAGGCGGACGTGTTGGTCAACGCGATCCCCGCGGCCGCGACAGCGATGGCGATGGTTCTACCGAGCGTGCGCTTCATCAGGCGTCTCGTCCTCGAATCGTGGTCATTGATCTCGGGCGGAACTCGAACTTCCTTTCGGATCGTAGGTGTTCGGCTGGGATTTCGCAGGTGTGACCAATGCCGCGCAAGGTAGAGCGACCACCTCAGGCCGTCACCCCGGCCGAGGGCGGGCGGTTCGAGGCTGCCCTCTGTAGGGGCAGTTTTGGCCTCTTTTGCTGCGTGCAGAATTGCGCTCCACTCATTCCGCTTCACGGAATCGTCACAGGTGTGACGAGTGAGGCAGCTCAGCCCCGTGTTCCGGAACCGCCCGTGCGGGCAGGTCGTGTTCACGCCATCGCAACAGGTGGCGCAGTAGTAAGCCCTTGCTCCCGGTGTTAGGGCTGTGCCTATGGTGATCGCCTCGCCCGGTGCTCTGACCACGCAGCCGGAACGTGCACTCCCAAACGACCGGGGACATCATCATCACGGGGAGGCTTCCTGATGCCGCAGTGCCGTCAGCCATGCGTGCGTCCGCACCGCAACTGTGCCCCCACGCCGGGTCTTTGAGCTGTCTGACCTCGTGGTGAGGCCGCGTCACTCTTCAGCTCCTCCCTGTCCCGCACTGCACAGAGGTGCTGCAGACCCCAGTACTCGGACACGACCTTTCTGAAGGAGAGCCACGCCTATGGCCGATGAGATGGTGCTCAGAGCCCAGCAGTTCGTCAACAAGACCTACGGCGGCCGCATCGGGATGACCGTCCAGGAAGACGGTAAGACCGGCTGGAACACTATGTATGCCCTCACCCGGGCACTTCAGTACGAGCTGGGCATCACCGCCCTGTCGAACGCGTTCGGCCCCACCACCTTGTCGACACTCACTTCGAAATACCCCAAGCTGAACGCCTCCACCACGCCGTCGGCGGACTTCTGCCGGATCATCCAGTCCGCCCTGTACTGCAAGGGCTACGACGGCGGCGAAATCGACGGCACGTACAACTCCCGCGTCCAGACCGCGATGGCCAAGCTCAAGGCCGACATGGGCGTCGACACGGTTTACCCAGGTGGGGACCTGACACCGAAGGTGTTCAAGGGCCTGCTGAACATGGACGCCTACGTCACCGTCAATAGCGGCTCGGACGCCATTCGCAGCATTCAGCAGTGGCTCAACCGGCGCTACATCAACCGCCGCGACTTCTACATCATCCCCTGCGACGGCCACCACTCCCGTGACGTCGCCAAGTCGATGCTCTTCGCGATCCAGTACGAGCTCGGCATGGCCGACGGTACCGCCAACGGCGTCTTCGGACCTGGCACTCAGGCCGGCCTGAGGAACCACACCGTCGCCGTCGGCACCACCGGCACATGGGCATCACTGTTCACCGCCGCGATGATCCTGAACAGGCGCAGCGTGCCATTCGGGAACTTCACCGGGGACGTGAAGGCCGGCGTCGAAGCCTTCCAGTCGTTCGTCAAGCTCCCCGTCACAGGCATCGGCGACTTCCAGACCTGGGCCTCCCTGCTGGTCTCCTACGGCGACCAGTCACGCAAGGGAACCGCATGCGACGGCGTCACCATGATCACCCCCGCTCGTGCGCAGGCGCTGAAGGACGCCGGCTACATGTACATAGGCCGGTATCTATACAATCCCTCGACCACGTCGCTGCCGGAGAAGGAGATCCAGCCGGGCGAACTCGCCACGATCAAGCAGTACGGGCTGCGCTGCTTCCCGATCTACCAGACCTGGGCCCGCTCGGTCGATTACTACAGCCCCGATCAGGGCACCATCGACTGCCGGAATGCCGTCTGGAAGGCCGAGGAGCACGGCTTCATGGCTGGGGCGCGGATCTACTTCGCGGTCGACTACGACGCCGTCGACGACGAGGTCACCTCGCACATCCTGCCGTACTTCCGCAGCATCAGAGACATCATGTCCAAGCTGGAAAGCCCGTACCGGATCGGCATCTACGGTCCGCGGAACGTCTGCTCCCGCGTCTCTGCCGCCGGATTCGCCGATGCGAGCTTCGTCTCCGACATGTCGTCCGGGTTCTCCGGCAACCTGGGCTACTCGATGCCTGAGAACTGGGCGTTCGACCAGATCGCCACCAAGACGGTCGGTTCCGGCGCCGGCGCCATCGAGATCGACAACAACATCGCCTCCGGTCGCGACCTCGGCCAGGGCGACTTCAGCCCGGCACCCGCGCAGAAGCTCGACGTCCGCTTCGACGGCTCCTACGGAGAGGCGCTGAAGAAGGAGGCCGTCGACTACATGCGGTCGGTCCGGGAGGACGAGCCGCGGTTCATCTACACCAAGGAGGAATGCCTGGATGTGATCATGTCCTATGATCCCGTGCTCACCTCCTGGGCTCGTCGACTCCGCATGCGCAAGGCACTCATCCAGACGACCGCCTTCTGGGAGTTCTGCCACTACGACATAAAGGACCTCGCCGGAGCCGCTGGCGTGGTGTGGTACCACACTGCTGCCATCCCCGACTGGGGCAAGGATCTGCCTGGCGTGACGAAGCTCAGGGACAGCAGCACCGGAGTGGCGAAGATGTTCGGGCGTACCGCGATCCTTGCCCGGAACAACTCGATCCGGGCCGGTCTCCTCGAGGGTACGATCCTCGACCCCGGCAACGACTCCGAGCTGTTCGCGACGTGGGACCGGGTCCGCGCCGAAAACGGGTTCTGCCTGGCCACGGTCCCGCATGTGCAGATTTGGTGCGCCGACGGCAAGGCAGGCGATCCCCACGAGGAGACGAGGAAACGGCGCCCTGCCCTCGACTACACCGACAGCGAGACGTACGAAATCCTCCGCCGCTACCAGGGGTGGGGAACCGTAGCCGAAGCGGACGCCCGCCTGCGCATGCCCCTGTATGCGATCTTCGAGAAGTACAACCGGATCATGCGGGAGTCCTGATCTCCCGTGCTTGCGGCATCCGACCCTTACGAGGGGCACAACTACTTTGTCCTGCTGGCCATCATGCTGCTCGCCGGACCGGCTGCTCTGCTCGCCCTGGCCGGATACGCGGCTGCTGCCGGACGCAGGTGGAGAGAGGGTCGTCCCGGTGCGCTCTGGGAATGCTGCGCTGCGCTGGCCCTGGCAGCCTCCATCGCGGTGTACATGTGGGGATGCCTGCACCTGATGTTCGTCGACGACCGGAACATGGTCGAAGAGTGCGCGAAGGCCGGCGGCGAGGACAAAGCACGCCAAGTTGACGGATACATCGGCGAGTTCGTCCCTCTTCGGTTCATCTGCCACATGCCGAACGGCCGTAGCTACACCGCCATCGTTCCCGACTACATCAACCCGACTGCCGCCGCATTTCTCCTGCTGATGGCCTGCTGCATCTGCATGTCGGTCATTCAGCGGCGGGCGGCGGCTCCAGGCAAGAAGGAGTCACGATCATGAAACCCGTCTCACGCCGGAGTGTTTTGACAAGAGCCGCCGGCCTGACCGCCGCTGCGGCCCTGGCAACATCCGTTCCGGGCCTGCTGTCCTCGCCCGCTCACGCTGCCGGTCCCGCACCCGGGCCGGATGACGAAGAACTGAAGGAAGCGATCCGGCGATTCCGGGCACGTCAGCGCCGCATCCTGACGGGAAGACCCTCCACGAACGGGTGGGAGATGGAAAACGTCCTCGACGTGGACAGCTCGATCCATCTCCACGACGTTGCGGGTGCCAGTGGAGTGACCGTCACCCTGCGCGGCGGTGACGTCGCGGTCGTTTTGCTGCACGTGATCCGTCGCTTCCACTATGAGATCGACGAACTACGCCGGGGGGATGTGATCGGCTGGCGCCACCCTGGCAAGGTGCGCAAGGGGCTTGCCGAGTCGAACCAGGCATCGGGTACGGCGGTGCAGATCCGGCCCGGTTTCTACCCCTCTGGCGTGCGGGGCGGGTTCTTCCCGAACCAGGTCGTGACCATCCGGGACATTCTCGCCGACTGTGACGGCGTGGTCCGGTGGGGCGGCGACGACAAGCACCCGGACGAGGCGTTGTTCTATGTCGACGTCGAGTCCGGTGACGGCAGACTGCTGAAGCTCGCGGAGAAGATCCGAGGCTGGGACTGGACTCCCGGTAGGGGGGCAGGTTCCGGCGTCGACCCGCTCCAGCCGTCGCGGAGGCATGCCGCCGAACGCCTTGCCCGACAGCAGTCCTGAGCAGCGGGCGGTGGCCCCTGCCGGGGTTACTGGTTGTGCTGGTCGCGGCGCCTCCCGCCGCGACCGCTCCGATGACAGGCCGGTCCTCATCGTGCTGGGACCGGCCCGTGCTGTGTTAGCACTCAGCCCCGGTTGAGCTCGAACCACACAACCTTCCCGGTACTCAACCGAGTCGCCCCCCACCGCCTGGCCAGCCGATTCACCAAGTACAACCCACGCCCACCCTCATCAGTCGCCCGAGCCTGCCGCAACCGCGGCAACTGCGGCACATCGTCACCGACTTCGCACCGCAGCACGTCGGTGCGCAGAAGCCGCAACGTGATCGGCCGGGAGGCGTACCGCACCGCATTCGTCACCACCTCGCTGACCAGCAGCTCCACGGAGTCGGTGAGATCCTCCATGCCCCAGCGGGACAGCGCCCGGCGCGCCAGTCGCCGGGCCCGGCCGGGCGCCGCGTCCTCCGGCTCCAGGAACCAGTACGCCACATCGCTCGGCGCGATCCCGTCGAAGCGGGCGGCGAGCAGCGCGATGTCGTCGTCCCGGTCGCCCGGGCCGAGCATGTCGAGGACCTCGTCGCACAGGGCCTCGAGCGGCGGCGGATGATCGGGACCGGTCAGCTGTGCGGTCGCTTCGAGCTTCTCCCGCAGCTGCTCTATCCCGGTCCACACGTCCCGCAGCCGCGACTCGACCAGCCCGTCCGTGTAGAGGAGCAGGGTGGCCCCGGCGGGCGCGTCCAGCTCCACGGCTTCGAAGTCGACGCCGCCGACGCCGATCGGCGCGCCCGGCGGAACCCGCAGCACCTCGGCCTCGCCGCCCAGGTGCAGCAGGACCGGCGGGGGATGGCCGGCGTTGGCGATGGTGATGCGGTGCGAGACCGGGTCGTAGACGGCGTACAGGCAGGTCGCCATGCGGTCGGTGCCGAGGCGCTGGGCCTGCTCGTCGAGGTGGTGCAGCACCTCCTGCGGGGGCAGGTCGAGGCCGGCGAGGGTCTGCGCGGTCGTCCGGAGCTGTCCCATGATCGCGGCGGACGTCATGGAGTGCCCCATGACGTCACCCACCACCAGCGCCACGCGGCTGCCGGGCAGCGGGATGGCGTCGTACCAGTCGCCGCCGACCCGCGCGGTCTCGGCGGCGGGCAGGTAGCGGGACGCCAGCCGTACGCCCGTGGGCCGGGGCAGGGTCTCGGGCAGCATGGTGCGCTGGAGCTCGTCGGCGATGTACGCCTCACGGCCGTACAGCACCGCCTTGTCGATGCCGAGCGCGCTGTGCGTGGCGAGCTGGGCGGCGACGAGCAGGTCGTCGGGCTCGAAGGCCAGGCGGTCCGGGCGGCGCAGGAACAGCGCGGCCCCGATCACCCGGCGCCGGCCGCGCAGCGGGGCCAGGATGGCGCGCTGCCCGCTCGGTACGACGAATTCGCCGCCCTCGCCCAGGAGTTCGGGCAGCGCGGCCCGTGCGGCCGGTGTGTCCGTGAAGACGGGACGCACCCCGCGCAGCACTTCGGCGAGCGCGCTGCCGGGCCGTACCTCGCACAGTTCGGTGCCGAGCGTGTCGAGTTCCGAGATCTCCGCCGGCTCCGGATGGAACGCGGACGTGAACCCGCCCTCGGTGTCCTCGACACCTTCCCCGATCGGCCGCAGCCGGTCGGTACGCCGCAGCCGTAGCACCAAGGGCCCGACGGGCCGCTCGTCGCCGACCGGCAGCGGGTCGCGCAGATAGACGAGGATCGCGTCCGAGAAGGTCGGCACGGTGGCCCGGCACAGACCCATCACGATCTCGTCGAGGTCGATGCCCCGGGCGATCCGCCGGGTCGCGGCGCCCACGAACCGCAGCCGGTCGCCGTCCCGCCGCATCGGCGTGGGCCGACCGGGCGGCAGCCCCTGTCCGCTACGGCGCTCGGGGCCGCCGGCACCGTCCGGGGACCGGTCCTGCTCGGTGCCCGGCTGGGCCGGGATGGTCTCGGGGACGGGCCGCGGACGGTGGGTGTCGGGCTCGGCGGCAGCGGCCGGCTGGGAGTGCTCGGGGTCGGTACCGACGGGTCTGGTGTCCTTACCGCTCGATGTCGTCGTGCTGGGGGTCGCCGCGGTGCTGGGCGTCGTCGTACCGGGCCCGGAAGGCGGTGTCTCGCCGGCGCGCGCCTGTGGCGGTAAAGCGCCGGCGCACGAGCCCGGCGCAGGCGCACCGGCACCGGCGTGCGGGGCGGGCGGCGTCGAGGCACGCACGAGCGCCCCGCGGGGATCCGCGGGGTCGGCGCCCGTCTGGGGGCGCTCGAAGGAGGTCGGCTGCTCCGTCACGCGTGTCGAATCCATCCGTCGTCCGGGGCTGCGCGCCGCGCGTGCAGTTGGTCCCGCCGAAGACCCGATACCCGGAATAGGTGTCCCAGGAACGGATTTCCCGCGTGGTCAGAGGCTGTTCCTGTGCCACCCACGGACCGTTCACGGTCCGTCCCGGTGTTGCCCTCGTACCCCTCGCTCACGTCCTGCCGCCCCTCGGTGACGATCGGTCAAGCCCAGCGCTTGCTCCGGTAGTTGCCACTGCGCATCCTTGCGGAGGACGATCCTACGTTTCCTGCCCCGGGGCGCAGCAAGGGTCTCATGAGGACATGTGCGCGGGCGTACGATCCCAGTCTTCCGGCAGGGGCGGTACGACCCAGGACGGATCCGGGCGCCAGTGCTGCCAGCCGTCCGAGAACGGTGGCCCCCAGGCGCGGATCACCTCCACTGCGGACAGGCCTGCCTCACGTACCTTCCGGGCCAGTTGAGCGTCCATCAGTCCGTCCCGCCGGGCCTGCGCGAACTCGTCCTCGTCCCGCCAGTGCCAACTGCGGTCCGGGTCCACGGTGATGTCGAGGAAGTGGTCCTCGGAGTCGACGCCGCAGTCCCAACGGGCCAGCGGCTCCTCAAGATTCACATACCAGTTCTTGAACCGCCAGCCCGGCTCCCAGAACAGCCACACCGACCACGGATCACCGGGCCGCGCGAGCTTGAGCACACCCGTCCCGAACCATCGGTCGCGCTGCACGGCCCGCGGCTTGGTGTAGCGGGTCTCCAGCGGCTCGACGTGCACGGGAGTGCCGTCGGCGAGCACCGGCTTCACGCACTCGGTGCCGGGAGCCAGCCACACGGCGAGCAACTCGCTGTCGTCCCGTACGACGGTGACGGGGCGCGCGATGTGGAAGCGTGCGCCGCCGTTCTCCCGGTAACGCCACAGGATCTGACTCCCGGGCGCCCAGAAGACCGCCGACCCGCCCGCTTCCACTTCGGCTCTCACCGCTCCACCGTCTGCCATGAACAGATATTAGGTGCCATAGGCATACGACGCTGCGGCGCGTGTCACGGTTCACGCCGGGGCCGTCATCGGTCCGCGATCGGTTACGGATGCGTCATCCGCAGGACATCCAGCGCCTCGTCGAGCTGCTCGACGGTGAGGTCGCCGCGCTCGACGTACCCGCCTTCGACGACGACCTGACGGATGGTCTTCCGCTCGGCCAGCGCCTTCTTGGCGACCCTGGCGGCCTCCTCGTACCCGATGTACTTGTTGAGCGGCGTCACGACGGAAGGCGACGACTCCGCGTACTCGCGAGCCCGCTCCCGGTGGGCGACGATCCCGTCGACGGTCCGTTCGGCGAGCAACCGGGAGACGTTGGCGAGCAGCCGGACGGACTCGAGCACGTTCTTGGCGATGACCGGCAGCATGACGTTGAGCTCGAAGTTGCCGGCGGCGCCGGCCGTGGCGACCGTGGCGTCGTTGCCGATGACCTGTGCGGAGACCATGAGGACGGCTTCCGGGATCACCGGGTTGACCTTGCCGGGCATGATCGAGGAGCCGGGCTGCAGGTCGGGGAGGCTGATCTCGGCGAGCCCGGTCCGGGGTCCGGAGGCCATCCACCGCAGATCGTTGGCGATTTTCGTCAGTCCGACCGCGACAGTCCGCAGCTGTCCGCTGGTCTCGACGATCCCGTCCCGGGCGCCCTGCGCCTCGAAGTGGTCGCGCGCCTCGGTCAGCGGCAGCCCCGTGACCCGGGCGACCTCCTCGATGACGGCGGCGGAGAAGCCGGGGGGCGTGTTGATGCCGGTGCCGACGGCCGTGCCCCCGAGGGGCAGTTCGGCGAGCCGGGGGAGGGAGGCGCGCAGCCGCTCGATGCCGTAGCGGACCTGGGCCGCGTACCCGCCGAACTCCTGGCCCAGGGTCACCGGGGTGGCGTCCATGAGATGGGTCCGCCCCGACTTCACGACGTCCGCGAACTCCTCGGCCTTCCGCTCCAGTGAGCCGGCGAGGTGGTCGAGGGCCGGGATGAGGTCCCGGGTGACGGCGGCGGTGGCCGCGATGTGGATGGAGGAGGGGAAGACGTCGTTGGAGGACTGCGAGGCGTTGACGTGGTCGTTGGGATGCACGCCCTTGCCGAGTCGCTCACTGGCCAGCGTGGCGATGACCTCGTTGGTGTTCATGTTGGACGAGGTGCCGGAGCCGGTCTGGAAGACGTCGACGGGGAAGTGCTCGTCCCACCGCCCCTGGGCGACCTCGTCCGCGGCCTCCTGGATCGCGTCGGCGATGTCCTTGTCGAGCACGCCGAGTTGCGCGTTGACCTTCGCCGCCGCGCCCTTGATCCGGGCGAGGGCCTCGATGTGGGCGCGCTCGATGTGCTGCCCGGAGATGGGGAAGTTCTCGACGGCCCGCTGGGTCTGGGCGCGCCATTTCGCTTCGGCGGGGACCCGGACCTCGCCCATGGAGTCGTGCTCGATGCGGTAGTCGCTCATGCCGGGTACAGCGATCGGGAGGGTGCGGATGTTCCTGCGGCCCGTTCCTTTCGCCCGGATGAGAAATTCGCCCGGATGAGAAACATGGGCAGCCCCCGGCGGGGTGCATTGGGGCGGAGCCCCCGCCGAGGTCCGGGGCGGAGCGCCAGGGCGGGGGTGGCTTCTCAGCCGACCGAGACAGGTGCGCGGGTGGGCGAACAGGTCACCCCAGCCCCGGCCCCCGTACCGGAATGCTCGTGAACGTCGGCTGAGGCGCCGGGTCCTGGAAGAAGTCGTTGCCCTTGTCGTCGACCACGATGAACGCCGGGAAGTCCTCGACCTCGATCTTCCAGACGGCCTCCATGCCGAGCTCCTCGTACTCGACGACCTCGACCTTCTTGATGCAGTCCTGGGCGAGGCGGGCGGCCGGCCCGCCGATGGAGCCCAGGTAGAAGCCGCCGTGCGACGCGCACGCGTCCGTGACCTGCTTGCTGCGGTTGCCCTTGGCCAGCATCACCTTGGAGCCGCCCGCCGCCTGGAACTGCTCGACGTAGGAGTCCATACGGCCGGCGGTGGTCGGACCGAAGGAGCCGGACGCGTAGCCCTCGGGCGTCTTCGCCGGGCCCGCGTAGTACACCGGGTGGTCCTTCAGGTACTGCGGCATCTCCTCGCCCGCGTCCAGCCGCTCCTTGATCTTGGCGTGCGCGATGTCACGCGCCACGACCAGCGGGCCGGTGAGGGACAGCCGGGTCTTGACCGGGTACTTCGTCAGCTCGGCCAGGATCTCGTCCATCGGCTGGTTCAGGTCGACCTTCACCACGTCGCCGTCGGACTCGAGGTGCTCGTCCGTCGTCTCCGGGAGGAAGCGGGCCGGGTCCGTCTCCAGCTGCTCCAGGAAGACGCCCTCGGCGGTGATCTTCGCGACGGCCTGGCGGTCGGCGGAGCAGGACACCGCGATGGCCACCGGGCACGAGGCCCCGTGCCGCGGCAGCCGCACCACGCGCACGTCGTGGCAGAAGTACTTGCCGCCGAACTGCGCCCCGATCCCGATCTTCTGTGTCAGCTCGAAGACCTTCTCCTCCAGCTCCTTGTCCCGGAAGCCGTGGCCGAGCGGCGAACCCTCGGCCGGGATCTCGTCCAGGTAGTGCGCGGAGGCGTACTTCGCGGTCTTCAGCGCGTACTCGGCGGACGTACCGCCGACGACGATCGCCAGGTGGTACGGCGGACAGGCGGCCGTACCCAGCGAACGGATCTTCTCCTCCAGGAACTTCATCATGGAGGCCTCGTTCAGCACCGCCTTCGTCTCCTGGTAGAGGAAGGACTTGTTGGCGGAGCCGCCGCCCTTCGCCATGAACAGGAACTTGTAGGCGCCGCCGTCGGTGGCGTACAGCTCGATCTGGGCGGGGAGGTTGGAGCCGGTGTTCTTCTCCTCCCACATGGTGAGCGGAGCCATCTGCGAGTAGCGCAGGTTCAGGTTCTTGTACGCCTCGTAGATGCCACGGCTCAGCGCTTCCTCGTCGCCGCCCGCCGTGAGCACGTTCTGTCCGCGCTTGCCCATGACGATCGCCGTACCGGTGTCCTGGCACATGGGGAGTACGCCCGCCGCCGCGATGTTCGCGTTCTTCAGGAGGTCCAGCGCCACGAACTTGTCGTTGTTCGACGCCTCGGGGTCGTCGATGATGCGGCGCAGCTGCGCCAGGTGGGCCGGGCGCAGATAGTGCTGGATGTCGTGGATGGCCTCCTCGGCCAGCTTGCGCAGCGCCTCCGGCTCGACCTTGAGGAACGTCCGCCCGTCGGCCTCGAAGGTGGAGACACCCTCGGAGGTCACCAGCCGGTAGGGGGTGGTGTCCTCTCCCATGGGGAGCAGATCGGTGTACGCGAACTCAGGCATCTCGCCCATTCCTCACTCGACAGACGGCGGCCCGCCGACACTGGCGGGCGCCCACCAGCGTAGAACCTGCCTCCGACAACGAGCTTGTGAGGTAGTCCTCAGTTGGTCGTCCACAGGTCTAGTCGCGATCTATCGCGTTTCGGTACGCTGCTGCCGTGGACCTTCAGAAGCGCACCGGAGCGCAGGATCAGCCGCAGACCGCACCGCCCGTCGCCGAGCTGCGCGCCTCGGACGCCGAGCGCGACCGTATCGCCGACATCCTGCGCGAGGCCCTCGCCGAGGGGCGCCTCACCGCCGACGAGCACGCCGAGCGCGTGGAGGGGGTGCTGAACGCCAAGACGGTCGGCGAGCTGGAGGTCTTCATCCGGGACCTGCCGGCCGCGCACGAGCGCCGCGCCACCCCCGTCTACACCCCCGCCCCCAACCGCCCCACGGACGCGATACCCACCGACCCGGACGACAACGTGGTCGCGGTGTTCAGCAGCGCCGTCCGCAAGGGCCGCTGGCGCGCGGGCCGCCGTATCCACGCGTACGCGGTCTTCGGCAGTGTCGAGATCGACCTCAGCGAGGCGATCTTCGAGTACCGGCAGGTCGTCATCAAGGCGATCTCGGTCTTCGGCAACGTCGAGGTCCGCGTCCCGGAGAACGTCTCGCTGCGCGGCACCGGCGGCGGTGTCCTCGGCAACTTCGAGGTGGACACGCTCGATTCGGCCGACCCCGACGCACCCGTCGTCTATGTGGACGGCTGGGCCGTGCTGGGCAACATCGAGGGCCGGCCCAAGCGCGGCAAGCTCGTCGCGGACATCCTCGATCGCGTGCAGCGCAAGGTCGACAAGAGTTTGCGCAAGCATCTGGATCGTTGACGGTTGTGAATTCCGCCGTGTGGGAAGCAAAGTGGTCGACCCCCAGATCCCGCAGGAGGGCAGGCGGAAGCAGCCGGGGCCAGCGGTTCGGAACTCAGTGCATAGGCGCGCGCACAGCGGGTAGGCCTTGCTGCATCGTCTCTCGCTCGCGAAGCCGTCGTCAGGAGTAGACCGTGCTGCAACCGCCGCATTCGTCCCTGCAGGTAGCTGCCGTTCCGGCCCAGCGGGTGCCAGTGCGGGACAGGGACCAAGACGCCCCCTGGCACACCGAGGCGGTGTGCCGGCGCGACGAGGCCGGCCTGTTCTTCGCACCCTCCAAGGAACCCACCGCCGCCCGTCTCTCCCGCGAGGAGGCCGCGAAGCGCGTCTGCGCCCGCTGTCCGGTCATGGTCGAGTGCCGCGAGCACGCGTTGCTGCAACCGGAGCCGTACGGCGTCTGGGGCGGCCTCACCGCCGCAGAGCGCCGCGTCGTCCTGGCCAGGCGCCGCCGCCGCGACATGGAACTCAAGAAGGCGGCGAGGGCAGCGGGCCGCATAGCGGCGGCGGGATAGCACGCCGACAAGCGAAGGGGCGCCCCCACCGCACCGGGGGCGCCCCTACGTCGTAGGCGTCTATTTCGCCCGGTCGAAGTCAATCGCGCTGTACGCCCGCAGCTTGCTCAACCGATGCTCGGAGTTGATCCTCCGCACCGTCCCCGACTTCGACCGCATGACAATCGAGTCGGTGGTCGCGGTCTCCGACCGATACCGCACGCCCCGCAGCAACTCACCGTCGGTGATACCGGTCGCGACGAAGAACACGTTCTCGCCGGACACCAGGTCGTCGGTCGTCAGCACGCGGTCCAGATCATGCCCCGCATCGATCGCCCGCTGCCGCTCCTCGTCGTCCTTCGGCCACAGCTTGCCCTGGATGGTGCCGCCGAGGCACTTCACGGCACAGGCCGAGATGATGCCCTCCGGGGTGCCGCCGATGCCGAGCAGCAGGTCGACGCCGGTGCTCTCGCGCAGCGCCAGGATCGACCCGGCGACGTCGCCGTCGGAGATCAGCTTGATGCGCGCGCCGGTCTCCCGGATCTCGTTGATGATGCCCTCGTGCCGGGGCCGGTCCAGGATGACGACGGTGACGTCCTCGGGCGTGGACCGCTTGGCCTTGGCGACCCGGCGGATGTTGACGGAGACGGGCGCGTTGATGTCGACGAAGTCGGCGGCCTCGGGGCCGGTGACCAGCTTGTCCATGTAGAAGACGGCGGACGGGTCGAACATCGAGCCCCGGTCGGCGGCCGCGAGGACCGCGATCGCGTTCGT
Organism: Streptomyces sp. NPDC002838; assembly: GCF_040295365.1. Classification (NCBI taxonomy): domain Bacteria; kingdom Bacillati; phylum Actinomycetota; class Actinomycetes; order Kitasatosporales; family Streptomycetaceae; genus Streptomyces; species Streptomyces sp. NPDC002838. The sequence goes on from NZ_JBEOVF010000023.1 coordinate 140,826, forward strand.
CATGCCCTTGGCGGTCAGCGTGGTGCCGTCGATCGGGTCGACGGCGATGTCGCACTCCGGACCGGTCCCGTCGCCGACGCGCTCGCCGTTGAAGAGCATCGGCGCCTCGTCCTTCTCACCCTCGCCGATGACGACGACGCCGTTCATCGACACGGTGTGGACTAGGGTCCGCATGGCACGCACCGCGGCACCGTCGGCGCCGTTCTTGTCGCCGCGTCCGACCCAGCGGCCCGCGGCCATCGCCGCGGCTTCGGTGACCCGGACGAGTTCCAGGGCGAGGTTGCGGTCGGGGGCCTCGGAGGGAACTTCGAGTTCGGACGGCAGATGATGATGCTCGGTCATCGGAGCGCACCTTTCTGATACGACGACGGCCGGATGAGGGTGTGGGCCAGACTCTATCGTTAGGCAGACAAAATGAGCAGGGGGCCCCACGGATGAGCGGACCAGGGCACCTGCGACGATAAGGGCGTGGCAGGTTCGAACGGTAAGCAGAAAACGGCCCGGGACATGATCCTTTCCATGGGCGTGATCACCCTCGTGGCGGGGGTCATATACCTCTTCATTCCGCACGACGACTCCGCTCCGGAGATCAAGAAAGTCGACTACCGCGTCGAACTGCTCACGGCGCGCCGCGCGGCGTCCTACCCGGTGGCCGCGCCCGAGGGCCTGCCCGCCGAGTGGAAGGCGACCTCCGTCCGCTTCCAGGGTGACGACTTCGACGCCTGGCATCTGGGTTTCCACGCCCCCGGCGGCGAGTACGTCCAGATAGAGCAGTCGACTCAGAAACCGTCGACATTCATCGACGAGGCCAGTCAGGGCGCTGAGGCGACCAAGACCACCCAGAAGATCGACGGCCGGACGTGGACGCGGTACACGGGTGGCCGGTACGACGCCCTGGTGTACGAGGGCGACGGCGCGACGACCGTGGTGGCGGGTACGGGCTCCTTCGGGCAGCTGACACAGATGGCCGAGGCGCTGAAGACGGCGTGAGTACGGCGCACGCGAGAGGCCCCCGGCATTGCTGCCGGGGGCCTCTCGCGTGAAGTGCTTCAGACCGCTGAAGAGCTCAGACCGTGGTGACGACCTGCTCGTACTCCAGGCGGGGGGAGCGCGGGAACCAGGCGTCCTCGCCCGGCTTGCCGATGTTGACGACCATCAGCGGGGTGTGGTCGTCGTCCAGGAACTCCTTCTGGACGCCCGCGAAGTCGAGGCCGGTCATCGGGCCGGCGGCGAGGCCCGCGGCGCGGACGCCGATGATGAAGTACGCGGCCTGGAGGGCGGCGTTCAGCGCGGCGGCGTTCTCGCGGGCCGGGCGCTCGGCGAAGAAGAGGTCCTTGGCCTGCGGGAAGTGCGGGAGGAGGGCCGGCAGCTCCTCGTGGAACTCGTTGTCCGCGGAGAGGATCGCGACCAGCGGGGCAGCGGCGGTCTTGGGCTGGTTGCCCTCGGCCATGTGCTTCACCAGGCGCTCACGGGCCTCGGGGGAGCGGACCAGGGTGATGCGCAGCGGGGTCTGGTTGAACGCGGTCGGGCCGTACTTGACCAGGTCGTAGATCGCCTGGACCTGCTCGTCGGTCACCGGCTCGTCGGTGAAGTTGTTCGCGGTACGGGCCTCGCGGAACAGCAGGTCCTGGGCGGCGGCGTCAAGAACGAGAGACATGGGTGAACCTTCTGGGGACGTACGTCGGACCCGGAAACGGACCGGGGACCGGTTGACGTCCTCGACGGTACGCGAATGAAGTTCAAGCTTCAACAAAAGTCGGAGTGTGGTGATCCGCTTCACACCCCGCGGGACTCTCGGCGCTGCCTACCCGCTACTCGGTTTCCTGGGCGCTTTCCTCCCGCTCCGCCTTCTCTTCTTCCGCGAGGGCCGCGTCCAGCCGCGCCCGAGCCCCCTCCAGCCACCGCCGGCACACCTTGGCCAGCTCCTCGCCGCGCTCCCAGAGCGCGAGGGACTCCTCCAGCGTCGTACCGCCCGCCTCCAGACGTCGTACGACGTCGATCAGCTCGTCCCGCGCCTGCTCGTACCCGAGCGCCTCATCCACCTTGCTGGTCATTCGCCCACCCTATGCAGTGACTCATGCATCGACTCGAACCACGAACTCACCCTCGGAGACCCGCGCGCGCAGGACCTCGTCCCCCGTGACCTCGCCGGGGTCGCGGACGACGTGCCCGTCGGTCTTCTGCAGCACGGCGTACCCCCGCTTCAGGGTCGCCGCCGGAGAGAGGGCCACCACGCGCGCGTGCGTGTGCGTCAGCTCCGATTCGGCGCGGTCGAGGTGATGGCCGAGGCAGCGCCGGGTCCGCTCGACGAGCGACGCCACTTGATCGGCCCGTTCGTCGATCATCCGGTGCGGATCCTCTATCGACGGCCGGGCGAGGGCCTGGGCTAGCCCGCGTTCCTCCCGCTCGATGAACGCCTCGACGCAGCGCCGCGCACGGTCCTGCAGCATCCGCACCCGCTCGTACTCCTCCCCGACGTCCGGTACGACCTTCTTGGCGGCGTCGGTCGGGGTGGAGGCGCGCAGATCGGCGACGTGGTCGAGGAGCGGGTTGTCCGGCTCGTGCCCGATGGCGGACACGACGGGCGTACGACAGCCGGCGACGGTCCTGATCAGCTGCTCGTCGGAGAAGGGCAGCAGGTCCTCCACGCTGCCGCCCCCGCGCGCGACGACGATCACATCCACGTCGTCGATCGCGTCGAGCTCCTTCACGGCCTGCACGACCTGCGGCACGGCGTGCACGCCCTGCACGGCGACGTTGCGCACCTCGAAGCGGACGGCGGGCCAGCGGTGCCGGGCGTTCTCCAGGACGTCCCGCTCGGCGGCGGAGGCCCGTCCGCAGACCAGGCCGATGAGCTGGGGCAGGAAGGGCAGCGGCTTCTTCCGCTCCGGCGCGAACAGCCCCTCGGCGGCAAGGGACTTCTTCAACTGCTCGAGGCGCGCGAGCAGTTCTCCGACCCCCACGGGCTTTATCTCGGCAGCCCGCAGGGACAGTTGCCCACGCGGCGCGTACCACTCGGGCTTCGCCAGTACGACGACCCGCGCCCCCTCGCTCACCACATCGGCGACGGCGTCGAACACCTGGCGATAGCAGGTGACGCTGACGGAGATGTCGTACGACGGATCACGCAGCGTCAGAAACACCACGCCCGCGCCCGGCCGCCGCGACAACTGTGTGATCTGTCCCTCGACCCACACCGCCCCGAGCCGGTCGATCCAGCCCCCGATGAGCCGCGACACCTCACCGACGGGCAGGGGAGACTCCGCGGACGTATTGACAGCCATGCCGCGAGGGTAACGGCCACGTACGACAACGCCCCGCCACCCCGGGTTCGGTCTCCCCACCAACCCGTCACACGCGCGATCTCTGACCGTCCGATCGCGGCCTTACGATGGGGTGCATGACTGCTTCGCCTGGCCGCCGTGTCCTGCTCGCCGCCCCCCGTGGCTACTGCGCGGGTGTGGACCGCGCCGTGATCGCCGTCGAGAAAGCCCTGGAGCAGTACGGCGCTCCGGTGTATGTCCGCCACGAGATCGTCCACAACAAGTACGTCGTGCAGACCCTGGAGAAGAAGGGCGCCGTCTTCGTCGAACAGACCGAAGAGGTGCCCCCGGGCAACATCGTCATGTTCTCCGCGCACGGCGTGGCCCCCGTCGTCCACGAAGAGGCCGAGCGCGGCCGGCTCGCCACCATCGACGCGACCTGCCCGCTGGTCACCAAGGTCCACAAGGAAGCCGTCCGCTTCGCCGGTGACGACTACGACATCCTCCTGATCGGTCACGAGGGCCACGAGGAGGTCATCGGCACCTCCGGCGAGGCCCCCGAACACATCCAGCTCGTCGACGGCCCCGGCGATGTCGCCAAGGTCGAGGTCCGCGACCCGTCCAAGGTCGTCTGGCTCTCGCAGACCACGCTCTCCGTCGACGAGACCATGGAGACCGTCGACGCCCTGAAGGAGAAGTTCCCGCAGCTCATCTCCCCGCCCAGCGACGACATCTGCTACGCCACGCAGAACCGCCAGCTCGCGGTCAAGCAGATGGGTGCCGAGGCCGAGCTGGTGATCGTCGTCGGCTCCCGCAACTCCTCCAACTCCAAGCGGCTGGTCGAGGTCGCCAAGCTCGCGGGCGCGCGTGAGGCGTTCCTCGTGGACTTCGCCGACGAGATCGACGAGGCCTGGCTCGAGGGCGTGTCCACGGTCGGCGTCACCTCCGGCGCCTCGGTGCCAGAGGTCCTGGTCGAGCAGGTCCTGGAATGGCTGTCGCAGCGGGGCTACGAGGACGTGGAGCTGGTGAAGGCGGCCGAGGAGTCGATCACCTTCTCCCTCCCCAAGGAGCTGCGCCGCGACCTGCGTGAGGAAGCGGCGGCGCTGGTGGAGGAACGCGGCGGATCCGGTGCGTCCGCCGAGTGAGGGCCACCTCCGGCGGAGTGACTGTCAGTCGTCCGACGTAACGTAGAGCCATGCAGATCTTCGGCGTGGACATCGGTGGATCCGGGATCAAGGGCGCCCCTGTGGACCTGGACAGGGGCGACCTGGCGGACGAGCGTTTCAAGGTGCTGACTCCGCACCCGGCGACGCCGGACTCCGTGGCGGACGGCGTGAGACAGGTCGTCGACCACTTCGGCTGGACGGGACCGGTCGGGCTCACCTTCCCGGGCGTGGTCACGGGCGGGTCCACGATCCGTACGGCGGCGAACGTCGACAAGAGCTGGATCGACACGGACGCGCGCGCGTTGTTCAGCGAGCGCCTGGGCGGCCTGCCGGTGACGGTGGTCAACGACGCGGACGCGGCGGGCGTGGCCGAGATGAGCTTCGGCGCGGGCCGGGGCCGCCGGGGCACGGTCGTTCTGCTCACCTTCGGCACGGGCATCGGCAGCGCCCTCTTCGTCGACGGCGTCCTCGTGCCGAACACCGAGCTGGGCCACCTGGAGCTGCACGGCCACGACGCGGAGAAGCGGGCCTCCAGCAAGGCCAAGGAGGACGAGGACCTGACGTGGGAGTACTGGGCCCACCACCGGGTCCAGAAGTACCTCGCCCACGTCGAGATGCTGTTCTCGCCCGAGCTCTTCATCATCGGCGGCGGCGTCAGCCGCAAGTCCCAGAAGTTCCTGCACCACATCCAGGACATCCAGGCGGAGATCGTCCCGGCACAGCTGCTGAACAACGCGGGGATCGTGGGGGCGGCGATGCGGGCGGCGACGGAGTCGTAGACGACGGTCACACCGGCTGACGGTCACACCGGCTGACGGTCACACCGGCTGACCGTCACACCGGCCGACGGCGCGCCGCAGCCCTGCGCGCCATCAGCCGCACCTTCCGTACGCTCGCGATGAGCCCGGCGATGAGCGTCCCCCCGTACAGCCACCCGGCCTGGGTGGCGAGGGCCGTCACCAGGCCCATCAGCCGACCCCCCAGCCCCCCACTGCTGTCGGCCACGGGAAGCAGTCCCACGGCGAAGGCGATCGGCACGACCACGGGTGCGGTCACCAGATCGCCGCGCCGGATCCATACGGCCGTCAGCACGCACACCGGCAGGAACAGCACGCCGTACACCGTCAGCGAAGCCCCGAACAGCAGCGCGTCGAGCGACCCGAGCGCGAACATCAGCGCCCCGCAGAACAGCCCGCCGCCCAGCCCGGTCAGCCGGGGGTTGGGGAACCGGCGCGCGGCTTGCGGCTGGGGTGGAGCGGGCCGTCGTACGACCGCCGGTCGGCGCGGCGCGCCGACCCCGCCCCGGGTCGCCTGCGGGGGCAGGGACGGTCGTCCGCCGCGTCGCGGTCGGTACTGCGGGGGTCGGGTCCTGTATTGCTCCACTGGACCAACTTAGGTCGGTTTATGTGTCGAACAGCCCCTCAGACACGCCGTCGAGCCGGCCTTGCGCAAGCGTTCGACACGTCGCCGGGGCGGGCGCGGGCAGGCCGTAGACTGGTGGATCGGCCCGGCCCCCAGGGCCTGCCGCCGGTCCTCTCACTCCAGTCCTCTCATTCTCCAGCCCTCTCACTCCGGGAAGTCGCAACCGTGTCGCTCACGATCGGAATCGTCGGTCTGCCGAATGTCGGCAAGTCGACCCTGTTCAACGCCCTGACCAAGAACGACGTGCTGGCGGCCAACTACCCGTTCGCCACGATCGAGCCCAACGTCGGCGTCGTGGGCGTCCCCGACGCCCGGCTGGCCAAGCTGGCGGAGATCTTCAAGTCGGAGCGGATCCTGCCGGCCACCGTCGACTTCGTCGACATCGCGGGCATCGTGCGCGGCGCGAGCGAGGGCGAGGGGCTGGGCAACAAGTTCCTGGCGAACATCCGTGAGTCCGACGCGATCTGCCAGGTCATCCGCGCCTTCAAGGACGAGAACGTCGTGCACGTCGACGGCAAGGTCTCGCCGAAGGACGACATCGAGACGATCAACACGGAGCTGATCCTCGCGGACCTCCAGACCATCGAGAAGGTCCTGCCGCGCCTGCAGAAGGAGTCGCGGATCAAGAAGGACATCGCCCCGAAGGTCAAGGCCGTGGAGGAGGCCCAGGAGATCCTGGAGAAGGGCGACACGCTCTTCGCGCACGGCATCCTGCAGGGCAGCGAGCGCGCCGAGCCGCTGCACGACCTGCACCTGCTGACCACGAAGCCCTTCCTCTACGTCTTCAACGTCGACGAGGACGAGCTGGTCGACGAGGACTTCAAGAACGAGCAGCGCGCCCTGGTCGCCCCCGCCGAGGCGATCTTCCTCAACGCCAAGCTGGAGGCGGACCTCGCCGAGCTCGACGAGGAGGACGCGATGGAGCTCCTGGAGTCGGTCGGCGCCGAGGAGCCCGGCCTCGCCACCCTCGCCCGCGTCGGCTTCAACACCCTCGGCCTCCAGACGTACCTGACGGCCGGCCCGAAGGAATCCCGCGCCTGGACGATCAAGAGGGGCGCCACGGCCCCCGAGGCCGCCGGCGTCATCCACACCGACTTCCAGAAGGGCTTCATCAAGGCCGAGGTCATCTCCTTCGGCGAGCTGGTGGAGACGGGGTCGGTCGCGGAGGCCCGTGCGAAGGGCAAGGCGCGTATGGAGGGCAAGGACTATGTGATGCAGGACGGGGACGTTGTGGAGTTCCGCTTCAACACATGAACTCCACCACGTTGCTGATGTGGTGGAGTTAAGTGCAAAAGTGCAAGTGGCCCAGGGGAGGCCGGAGGTTCGTTCCGGCCTCGTCGGCGATCCCTCGCTGTCGGGGGCTCGTTCCCAGGGGTACTCATCATGGAGGGCGTGAGGAAGAACCAGCCTTGCCGTCGCCGGTCGTTCATGCCGGATTCCAAGGCCAAGATCGTAGAGTTGCGCGGGCCCTCTCTGTCAGCCTTGGGTGAGACATCCCGCTTTGTCGGGTTAGCCTGAGAGGGTACGACAGGAGCGCATGCCCTGGTCGCTCTGGTGTACCTGCGCAAACACGAGTCCTTCGCGCAGATCGCCGCCGGGTTCGGCATTTCGGTCGGCACCGCGCACGCCTACACCACCGCGGTCGTCGATCTCCTGGCCGCCCGTGCGCCCGGACTGTTGCGAGCGCTGCGCGAGACAGCCCCCGAGTTCGTCCTGCTGGATGGCACCCTGGCCGAGTGCGACCGCCTCGGCGACGGCCGCGCCGACTACTCGGCCAAGCACCGTCGTCACGTGGTCAACGTGCAGGTGGTCACGGACCCGCACGGCGAGGTGCTGTGGTTCTCGCTGGGCTTCCAGAGCACTGAGCCTTTTCCAACCTCACTCCGAGTTGGCCAGATGTAGGGCGAGGACGGCTTGCACGACGCTGGTAATGCGGGTGGTCGAGCACCGGAGTTTGCGGAGGAGCCGCCAGGACTTGAGGGTGGCCATGGCCTGCTCGACGAGGGCCCGGATCTTCGCGTGGGACCGGTTGATGGCCTTCTGACCGGCGGAAAGAGTTTCCCAGCGTCCCCAGTAGGGAGTGCGGACGGTTCCGCCGGCACCCCGGTACGCCTTGTCCGCCCAGCACTTGATGCCAGCCCTGGCGAGGGAGTCGACGACGCCGTGTTCGCGAGCCGCGCGGACGTCGTGGACGGCGCCGGGCAGGGCCGGCGCTGCCCACAGCAGCCGGCCGAAGGGATCTGTGAGGACCTGGACGTTCATCCCGTGCTTCTTGTGTTTCCGGAGTAGAAGGGCCGGTCCGCGGCGATGCGGTCAATAGGCAGGAGGGTGCCGTCGAGGATCACGAACGCCTTTGTCGCCACGGTCCGTATCGCGTCGGCGAGGGTGGGCGCGAGGCCGGCCAGGAGCTCGACAGCTGCCTCGGTCGCATATCGGTAAGCGGTCGTGGTTCCGACGCCGAATCCGGCTGCGAGCTGGGCATACGTGTGTACCATCCGCAGGTGGGCGAGGGCGAGCAGGGCCTGCCGGCCCGGGGCCAGACGCCGCCAGCGGGAGCCGATCACACGGCGGTGGTGCCGCAGTCGGGCGGACAGGAAGCGCAGGGCAGAGCTGGACACGTCGATGCCGGACGGGTAGACAAGCAATGCGAAGCCTCTGGTGGAGACGGTTCTCTTGGTCGAAAACCCATCTACCAGGGGCTTCACCAGCCGGTCTTCTTCTCGAAGGCGGTCAGGTCCTTGTTCTGCCGTCCGGAGGGGCGGACCCGGCGCACGATCAGCCGCATGCCCTTGATCCAGCCGTTGCGGGTGTTCAGGCCGGTCAACTCCGCAACGAAGCACCCCTCCTGGAGGCTGCCGTCCTGTTTCAGGGCGGTCTCCCAGGCCGTCTCGGGCAGCAGAGCGATCACGGCTTTCTCCTCCTCCGTGATCTTCCAGCCGGTGGTGAAGCGGACGGTGCGGCGCCGGGTGTTCAGGTCGCGCAGGTGCTCGTGCAGACCGTGGGTGGCTCCAGCCCCGTCGACCCTGACGAGGATCTTGGCAGTGGAAGCGCCGAGGACCTGAGCGAGCGCCTCGGTCAGCACCTTGATGTGATCGGACGTGGTGTTCGATCCGGCGTTGCCCGGACGTAGGCGCATCGCCAGGCACTCGGCCGTATTCGCGCACCACGCCGCGAGCGGGTGGAAGCCGAAGATCCTCTGCCAGGTCGCCGTCGCTCCCTGCTTCTTGGAGGCCGCAGTGATGATCGTGGCGTCCATATCGATCACGATCCATCGGTGCAGGTGTGCTTGCCCGCCATAGTCGGCCAGGGGAACCCTCCCGGCCGCAGGGTCAGTTGGCTCCATACGTGCCGACGCAACCGGGCCCGCACCCGGCCGATCTTCGCGAGCACCGTCTCGTCGAGGGCAGCCAGCGTGCGGCGCATCGTCGAGTCCGAGACGCCCGGCCCGAACAGGAACCGGTGGTGAGCCTGCAGGTGCTCGGTCTCCAGCGGTTCGTCGCGCCCAGCGCGATGGCGACGGCGAGCTGGACGATCACTTGGCGCGCTCGCGCCATCCGACCCCGCTGCCCTGCGGCATCACCGCGGCCGGCGCGCTCGTCAGGCCGACGCGGTCCGCCAGCTTGCGCAGCAGGACCGCTCCCGCATGCCCGAGCAGCCCCTTTCCGTCGGCCTCCACGACCAGCCGACGGTCCCACCCTGTACGCTCGCTCACCAGAAAAGTGCCCCGACTCTTGCGCTGGATACGACCTAGACACTCGCATCCTTGCAGTTCAGCGGTACCTTTCGTCTATCGGGGCGTCAGGTCGGTGAATTCCGCTGGCTCGCGGGCCTTGGCGCCGGAGCGCCACTTGTAGTAGCTGGAGCGGTTGAGCTCAAGCACCTGGCACAGCCGCTTCACGCCGTAGGCGTCCTGGTGGTTCTCAACGAACAGGCAGCGACTCACCAGCGCGTCTCCCCGGCGAAATACTTGGCCGCCTTGCACAGAATGTCCCGCTCGGCGGTCGGCTTCTCCTCGCTCGCCTCCAGCTCCCGCACCCGCTCCTCTAGCTGCCGGATTCGGGCCACGGCCGCACCGTCCGCGTCAGTCGGCAGCGGCGTTCGTGCAGCCGGCTGAGCGGCCGGAGCGGCGGTTGCGCCCCCGTTCCGCTCCCGGGCCCGCAGCACCCACTCGCGCAACGTCGCCCGGCTGCCCTCCCAGGTCGGCAGCGATGCTCTTGTACGTCGCCCCGGGGGTGGACTCGTACAAAGCCACGGCATCGCCCTTGAACTCGTCCGAGTAGTCCTTCATCGCCATCGGCGGCCTTCTCGCTTCCTCCGGATCAATCAAGATCCAGTATCAGCGTGTCCACCAGGCGGGGGAGGTCCCGCTGGTGCCATCCGGAAGCTGTCGTCACTGTGTCCTCTAGCAGGCAGCTCGTCGAGAAGTTGAGGCCCTGCCCGAACATCCCGATCACCGCCACCTGGGCAGAACGGATCCCGTTCCTACCACAGGGAACCCGGCTTCGGAGCCTGTATTTTTCGAGGTTCCGCCCATTGCCCGTCGACGTGACAATCACGGCAGTGACACTGCGTTCGGACTAACGCCATGCGACTCAGCTTGGAAAGCTGTTGTCGCCGTCGGCGACAGGCGTATACGGGGAGTGACATTCAAGGTGAGATCATCACGTTGCGCCAACAGTGAGTCTCAGGGCTATGTCGATCGATCCCATGGCTGTCGCGGCCTTACGCACCAGCGACAACGGGGAGGAATCCACCCGTGAGCCTTCGATCAGCACGCGCCCGCCTCACTACCGGGCGCGAGCTCGAACCGTGTGCTTGTCCGGCTGCCCTGCGGGGTCTCTAGCAGAGGCCGTCACCGTGTGTGACCGCAGCGGATCCGCAAAGGCCGGTGTAGACCCTGTCGACCGAATCTCGTAAGGAAGGGATCTCGTGCTGGGCGTCGAACGCGCAATCCATCCTCTCTTAAATGAGCATCGAGCCACCATCGACCGGCAGCGCTGGACGTTCGTGCCAGCGGCCGAGACCCGGGAAATCTTGACCGCCCTCGGCGTTTCGCAGTCGGCGATGGATGAGATGGGCGTGCTCAGCGATTTGCTTCGCTCCGACCCGACCCTGCCGTTCCGGGCCGCGAGCAACGGGCGGTTCTGCACCGACTTCGATACGCACCAGGCGTACCGGACCGAGCCCCAGCCGTTCGTGCTCACGGCCGAGGAGGACTTCGACCGATTCGACTCGGGGCAGCTGCGGGTCTTCGACGAACTCGACCCCCGGCTGTGCGCGAATGCCGCGTTCCAGGGTCTCCTCACGATCAACGCGTACATACTCGCGACGCTGGACCCCCGGCATCGGCCGCTGCTCGACTACTCGTCCGACCAGTGGATCACGACGGTCTTCAACGCCCGCACCATCACCACCCCGGACCTGATCGGCGAGCCGGCGCTGGAAGGGGTGCACAGCGACGGCGTCGATCTGTCGATGACGACCTTCCTCAGCCGTGTGAACATGCGCCGGGACTCGGCGGTCACCGACGTCCACGAGATGGCGCAGGTCAACGGGGTGCGCTGGGACGAGATCGATCCCCAGTACCGCATCGCGACGGCTCAGCACTGGGATCTGCTCGACATTCTTCTCGTGGTCGACCACGAACGGAAGCACTCCGTGTCGCCGCTCCGGGCCGAGCACCCGACGGCTCGGGCCACGCGTGACGTGCTGACGTTCTTCAGCCGCAAGCCCACGGCCGAGGGGCATGTGTCGTACGACTACGACTCACGCCGGCCCCATGACCGCCACCCGTGTCGGGTGGACGTCGCGGTCGTGCGTGATCGGTGATGCGCGTGGACCACTACTGCGACCCCGGCCGGTTCCGCTGCGTCGATCACGCCGTCGAAGACATCGGAACGGCCCTGCGCGACCTGTGCTCGGGCGCGGTGCCGGCGATCAGGATTCCGTGGTTCCTCTCGGCCGCCGACGCCGAACATCTGACCAGCTCTTTCCTGCAGTGCCCGGAGGTCGAGGAGCGGCAGGACGGGGTGTGGGGGAAGTATCTCGGCGCCTACCACTACCGCCGTACCTTCGAGGACTACCGAGCTCAGATCGATCGTACGAGCGAGGTGTTGTCGGAGCTGCTCAAGGCGGCTGGCGATCCGCTCGAGCACCTGAACGACGAGATCAGCGCCGCCCTGCTGTCCGGCTCCTCCGCACGGAACCGGCCAGCCGTCTGGCACGGGTCGCCCGTGGCGACCGCACGGATGTCGGCATGGTTGCCGAGCACCGACTATCTGCTCGACGCGCACGACGACATCGGCCAGCTGCGCGATCCGGAACAGAAGGGTTTCGAGCCGCAGCGGATCCCCGACGACGGGGTGATCGCGGTCAACCTCTACACGTCGAGCCCGGCCGAGGGCGGAAAGCTCCGGCTATGGAACGTCATGTCGAACACGGCGGTACGCCACGAACTCGGCATCGCCCACTCCGGCTATCCGTACCCCGGGAGCTTCCTCGACGCGTACGACTACATCGACGTCCAGCCGCGGACGGGTGATCTGGTCCTGATCAACGGGGCTATTCCGCACGCGGTGACACTGCATCAGGCCGATGAGCCGCGGGTGGCCGTCAACTACTTCTTCGGCAGACTCGGCGAAAGCATCATCCGATGGGTGTAGTCGGCCACCGGGCTCCGGCTTCCGGTCTCGACGAGATACGGGCCCTGCTCAAGTGGAGTGAAGCGCCGGCCGCCGCGGTCGCCGCCGGTGTCGGGGAGACGGACTTCGGCACCGCGCCGGAGGTGCGGTCGGCCCTCCACGACGCCGTGGCGCGGAGCTGGTTCGGGTATCCGGAGCCGGAGGCCGTCGCGGAATGCTGTGACGCGTTTGCCGCGTGGGCCGCCGCACAGTACGGCTGGCGGCTGGCGCCGGAGGCCACGCGGGTGACGCCGGGGGTGCTGCCCGGGTACTGGTCAGTGCTGCGGTACTGCGTGCCGGAGGAGTGGCCCGTGGTGGTGCCGAGCCCCGGCTACGGACCGCTCGCGGAGATCCCCCGCCGGCTCGGCCGCCGGGTGCTGCGCGTCGCGGCGGAGATCGAGGACGGTGCGTGGGTCAACCGGGCGGACACGCTGGAGCGGGCGATGGGCGGGGAGCCGGCGCTCGTCGTCCTGTGCAACCCGGACAATCCGACCGGCGCCGTGTCCCCCGCCCGGGAACTGGCCGAGATCTCGGAGGCCGTGGAGGCGTCCGGGGGCCTGGTGTTCGCCGACGAGATCCAGGCACCCCTGGTGCTCGGTGGTGGCCGGCACACTCCGTACGCCGCCGTGAGCGCCGAGGCGGCTGCCCACTCGATCGTCGCCCACTCGGTGACCAAGGCATGGGGGCTCTCCGGTCTGCCCTGTGCCCATCTGGTCTTCGGTACCGACGAACTGGTGTCGGCCTGGGACGCGCGTGACCGCCGGTGCTCGCCCGCCACCTCGGCCCTCGCTCTGGTCGCCGCGACCGCTGCCCACCGGGGCGGGGCGCACTGGCCGGCCCGGGTCACCGCTCAACTGGAGCGGAACGCGCGGCACCTGGAAGCCGCGATGTCGGTGCTGTCCCCGCACGCCCCGCGGCCCCGGGGAGGCTTCTTCGCCTGGCTGGACCTGCGGTCCTGGCTGCCGCAGGACGCCGGCGCCACGGCCCTGCTGCGCGACGTCGGGATCGTTGCCGCCGACGGCGGCGAGTTCGGCGTGCCCGGCTGGGTCCGGCTCAACTTCGCCGCCGCCGAATCCGTCGTCACCGCGATGGCCGATCGGCTCCTCGAGATTCCGCAACTACGCACGTCGAAGGGAACACCGTGAGGATTCTCTCCTTCAAGCCGGGGCACGACGGTGCCGTGGCGCTTGTCGAGGACGGCGAGCTCCGTTTCTCGTACGAGAGCGAGAAAGACTCGTTTCCGCGGTACGGGGAAGTCACCCCGGCTGCGGTCGCCGAGGCCATGGCGAACACCGACGGCATTCCCGACGTCATCTGCATCAGCGGCTGGGCCAAGGGGTTCCATTCCACGGACCGGCAGCTCGGCGCCGGCTACTTCGGCTGGTCCGAGGAGAAGACACGGACCGGGAAGTCACGGATCTTCGGCCGGGAGGTCACCACCTTCACCTCGACGCACGAGCGGTCACATCTCATGTCGGCCTTCGGCATGTCGCCGTTCGCGCCGGACCAGCCGGCCTATGGCCTGGTCTGGGAGGGGAACATCGGCAGCCTCTATTTGTACCGGCCCGGCGGCGAGGTCGAGCTGCTCCGGTCCGTCATGCTCGACCCCGGCAACAAGTACCAGTACGTGTTCGCCCTCGCCGATCCGACGACCACCGACGAGAACGGCGGATTCCGCTACTCGAACGCCGGCAAGATGATGGCGCTCACCGCGTTCTCCGACGCCCTCGAGGACACCCCCGAGCAGCGGAAGCTGATCGACTCGGTGCTCGCGAGGGGGAAGATCCTCAAGGAGGCGGCAAAGTCCGACTTCCTGGACAGCCCCTTCTACAACGTGGGTGTGGAGAGCCAGGAGTTCAAGAACCTGGCCTGGCGGCACTCCGAGCGGATCTTCCACTCCTTCCTCGACTCCGCCCGGGAGGTCTTCGTCGAGGGATATCCGCTGCTCGTCTCCGGCGGCTGCGGCCTGAACTGCGACTGGAACGCGAAATGGCGTGACAGCGGCCTCTTCCGGGATGTCTTCGTGCCCCCCGTGCCGAACGACTCCGGATCCGCGATCGGCACCGCGATCGATGCCCAGCGTCATCTCTCCGGGGAATCCAAGATTTCCTGGAACGTCTACAGCGGGCAGGACTTCGTGGTCGACTGCCCGGAGGAGAGCGCCGAATTCGAGTTCGTCTCCGACGATCCCGCCGTCATCGCCCGCGCACTCGCCGACGGCGCGGTCCTCGCCTGGGCCCAGGGCAAGGCCGAGATCGGTCCGCGGGCGCTGGGCAACCGGTCGCTGCTCGCTTCCCCACAGACGCCCGGCATCCAGGAACGCCTGAACTGGATCAAGGGGCGCGAGGGGTACCGGCCCGTGGCGCCGATGTGCCGGCTCGAGGACGTGTCGCGGTACTTCGAGTGGTCGGGGCCGAGCCCGTTCATGCTCTTCTTCCAGCGGGTCCGGGAGCCGGAGTTGATCCCCGGTGTGACCCACGTCGACGCGAGCGCACGGGTGCAGACCGTCACGGCCGAGGAGAACCCGCGTATCCACGCCCTGCTCACGGCCGTGGACCGGGCATCGGGCGTCGGTGTGCTGTGCAACACGTCGCTGAACTTCAACGGCAAGGGGTTCATCAATCGTCTGTCGGATGTGCGCGAGTACGCACTCGCCCGAGAGCTCGACGGATACGTGCACGAGGGCCGTTACTACCGGAACCGATCGAACTGAGAAAAGGACTGCCAACCGTGACCACCTCTCACGAAGCGCTTACCGACCTCCCCGGGCGTCAGTGGGTCGACGGGAGCTGCCACTGCGAGAACGTATCGTTCTCGATTGCCCTGACTCAGAATCTCACGATCTCTATGTGCAACTGCGGGATCTGCTATAAATCCGGCCATCAGGAACTGATGATGCCCGAGGAATTCTTTGTCCTGCATCGCGGGCAGGAGTTTCTGAAGCCGTACCGGTTCGGTACGAAGATCGCAGACCACACGTTCTGTGTGGTGTGCGGAATCATGCCTTTCTACCGACCGCGTTCGCACCCCGAGGGCTTCTTCAGCGTGAACGCCCGGTGCCTGGAATCGCTCGACTTCGCGGACAGCATCGAGTACGCGGAGTTCGACGGCAAGAACTGGGAACAGAGCATTGCCGCTGGCCAGCACAAGCTCACCGAATAGTCCGGACGAGAGGGAGTGGTGACATGAGGAATCACATGAGGACGGTCAACTCGGGCAGCATGTTCGAGCGCGAGTTCGGCTACTCGCGCGCGGTGCGGCTCGGACCGCTCGTCTGTGTCTCCGGATGTACGGCGGGCGGCCTGATCGGCGCGGACACGCAGGACATGGGCGTACAGGCCGCGGAGGCCATGCGTCGGGCGGGCGAGGCGATGGAGCAGCTCGGGGCCACCTGGGCCGATGTCGTGCGGACGCGGTTCTTTGTCACGGACATCGAGGCGTGGCAGGCCGTGGGCGCCGTGCACAAGAAATTCCTCGGGGACGCCCGGCCGGCGACGTCGATCGTCGAGGTCCGCAAATTGGTGCTGCCCGAATTGCTGATCGAGATCGAAGTCGATGCATACCTTCCGTGACTCAGTGAATGGACCGTGACCGTGCCGCAGGGGGATGTCGTGGGTGGGTTTGTGCATGAGTGGTTCGAGGCGCAGGCGGTGCGGGTGCCCGACGCGGTGGCGGTGTCGTGTGGTGCGGA
>NZ_JBEOVF010000024.1:0-152535 GCF_040295365.1 Streptomyces sp. NPDC002838
TGATGCCATCGCGACGAAACTCAACAACCGTCCGCGCAAGTGCCTGGGATTTCGCACACCAGCCGAGAGTGTTGCCTTGACCGGTTGAATCTAAGCGTTCTTTAACCTTTGGCGGAGCCTCAGTGACACCGGTAGGTTCTTCGCGGTGACTTTGATGGAGACGCAGGGTCTCGTGTCGATGACCGACGAGGCGCAGTTGCGCTGGATGGCGCTGGGGGACACGACTCGGCAGTCGGCCGTGATCCTGCTCCATGGCGGTCCGGGGCTGCCGGACTATCTGGGCGTTGTCGCCCCCCCCCCATGATCGCGGACTCGCGCCTGTGTACCGGTACGACCAGCGTGGTACGGGCCAATCCCCGTGGCGGAGCCCTCATTCCTTCGCCCGGCATGTCGACGATCTTGCCGAGCTGCTCGACGCAGGGGGCGTGCCCAAGGCCGAGAGCGGCTCCGCGCATTGGAGGAGCTGCCGAACCGCACGGAGGAGCAGGAAGTCGAGCTGCTCACGCTGGCCTGGTTCACCGACCACGCCGATCCCGAACGCGGGTGGCACTGGGCATCCCAGGGCGCCCGGCGGCGCCGGCCGGTCAACTGGTCCATGAACGGCGAACTTGGCAAGGAAGGACGCGCGGATCCGCTCGATGAGCACCTTGCCGATCTACGTGCGCGCCTGCCCGCACGGGCGGAGCTCCTCGGTGGGGCCGACGATCCCCGTCCTGTGTCGGCGCTTGAATCACTCGCGCGTCCCCGTCGGCAGCGGCGGTCGTCGACCGGGCCTGGCAGGCGTTCCTGCGACGGTTCGACCTGGAGCACACGATCCGGTTGTTCAAGCAGACCCTGGGCTGGACCCGGCCCCGGCTGCGGGAACCGGACGCGGCGGACCGGTGGACCTGGCTGATCGTCGCCGCCTACACCCAGC
Source organism: Streptomyces sp. NPDC002838 (assembly GCF_040295365.1). Taxonomy (NCBI): domain Bacteria; kingdom Bacillati; phylum Actinomycetota; class Actinomycetes; order Kitasatosporales; family Streptomycetaceae; genus Streptomyces; species Streptomyces sp. NPDC002838. Next base: position 917 of record NZ_JBEOVF010000024.1, read on the forward strand.
TGCGACTCGCCCGCCCGCTCACCCGGGACCTGCGGCACCCCTGGGAGCAGCCGGCCGCACCAGGCCGGCTCACCCCAGCACGAGTCCGGCGGACGTTTCGGAACCTCCGCCAGCACTCCACTTCGTGAACCGACCGTCTCTACGTCGGCATCACTCCGACGTCTTCAGCACGCCATTCCTCTTCGAGGATGCTGAACGTCAGGGAGTCCCGCCAGCCGTCCCGTATCCATGCCGTGTGTCGAAGGTGCCCCTCGTACGTCATGCCGAGCTTGGCCAGCACTCGGGCGGAGCTGAGATTCCGCGGGTCACAGGTGGCGAAGATGCGATGAAGCCCCAACTGGCCGAAGCCGCGTGAGAGAAGCTGGCGCCCGATTCCTGTGCCGATGCCTTGCCCCCATACCCGAGGATGCACAATGTAGGAGATCTCGCCCTGGCGCTGCGTGTGACTGCGGACATGCAGCTCGCCCACACCGACAACCTCGTCCCCGAAGCGCGCTACATGGGCGAACCTCTGCTGGGGTGTGCTCGACCAAGCCTCGACTGCGGCCTTCACGAAATCGCGTGTCTGGTCCTCAGTGTTTGGTCCCCAAGGCTGGAAACGACAAGCCTCTGGGAGACAGGCCCATGAGTGAATGGCTTGCCAGTCATCAAACGAGATCTTGTCCAAGGTCACCGAGTACTTACTCATGGGTTGATCTTGGCAAGTGGAGTGAGCCAGCGCTACGAGTTCAAGAACACCTACTAATGAGCAACTCGCCGTTGAGCGGCTGCGCCAGGCGCTGGACGCCGCTGGTCCGGGCGTGGGCGTCACTACCCGCGTGATCACCGGCCACGCCGAGGGCTGAACGGAACGGCGCTCGGCATCAATGGCCAGGTCGAAGTGGATCCCGGCCCCACCTCACACGCCGACCGCTCCGTCGATGCGCTCGCGGAGCAGGTCGGCGTGGCCGTTGTGACGGGCGTACTCCTCGATCATGTGGATGAGTACCCAGCGCAGCGATACCGTTCCGCGCCAGGAGTCGTCGCCCTCAACGTCCAGGTCGGGGGCCTCGGTGACGAATCGTTCGGCGAAGGCCACCTCGGTCCGCCACGCCTCCCACGCCGCAGCGACGACCCCGGGGTCGTCCGTGGCGCCGTCGAAGTCCCCGTCGGGGTTGGCAGTCGAGGAGAAGAGGGCGGGTGCCTCCTGCCCGGCCAGGACCCGCCGGAACCAGCGGCGTTCCACATCGGCGAGGTGTCGGACCAGGCCGAGCAGCGAGAGCGTGGACGGCTCCACGGACCGCAGGGACAACTCCGGGCCCAGGCCGGAGCACTTCAACCGCAGCGTGGCGCGCTGGGCGCTCAGGACATCGATGAGCATCCGCCGTTCGTCGCCGGTCGTCGGGCCGGTGAACCGGCGATCACTGTCGGCGCCGCCGAACAGTTCGGCTCTTCTGGTGGGATCGCTCATGTCCGCCTTTCCGTTCGCGCTGTGCGCGCTGTGCGCGCGGCCGTGACTGCCACGGGTCGCGTACCGCATGGTGAAGCCACCACCCATCGCCTCTGGCCGGCGCGGGCACCTGCTGTTCGCCGACCGGGAAGGCACTGTGCCAAGACTGCGGCCGTCCGCAAGGCCGTCACTCCACGGTCATCGCCGGTGTCGCCCGAGAGCCATGAATGCCCGTCAGGGCTTCACGGCGTGGAGGATCCGCATCCCCCTGGAGTCTGCGGCGTCGTGGCGGACGTCCAGTCCCGCCGCCCGGCACTGTTCGACCAGCCAGGCGGACGCGATCCGCAGCTTGGGGTAGCTGCTTGCCTGTTGCTGCCAGGAGCCGTTCGTCCGGGTGTGGAGCAGGTCGTGGACGATCACCGTGTCCTCGTCGCGGTATTCGAGGAAGCAGGTGAGCAGCTGGTCGTCGCTGCTGCGGACCGGGATGAAACGGTCCGTGCCGCGCAGCTCCGCTGTGAGATCGCGGCAAGTGACGACGAGATGGCCGCCCGGGACGAGGGCACGGCTGATGTGGCCGAGCAGCACGGGGACGTCCGCCTTGTGCGGGAGGTGCGGAAGCGTGTCACCCATGCAGACGATGGCCGCGACCGTGCCCGGCTCGGCCGCCTCGGGCAGCACGGTGCGGATGTCGCCGTGCACCGGCCGTACCGCCTCGGCGCCCCGGACGTACGAGACGAGCTCGTCGAGCAGCCGGCGGCTGGTGTCCACGGCGATCACAGGGGAGAAGCCGAGGCGGACCAGCGCCAGCGTCTGTGCACCGGAGCCGCAGCCCAGGTCGATGGCCGTCCCGCCGTCTTCGGTCCCCGCCAGGCCGAGTTCCGCGAGCAGTGCGGCCTGCCGGTCGGCCACCTCGTGGACGTCTCCGCCCAGCATCCAGGTGTAATGCTCGGCGAGCAGCCGGTCGTAGTGGTCGACGGTGGTACCCGCGTCGGGGGTCATGGCATGCTCCTCAGGGTTGTCTGTACGCCTTGCCGTCCGCCGGTCTGCGCGAGCCGCGAGGCGTCGGGCCAGGTGAAGCGGAGCTTGGCCGGCGAGCCGGCGAGCCGGGACGCTACGCCGCCGGGGGGCGAAACCGCCGCCTTCTCGACGCAGGTGCCGCCCAGGGCCCGGTAGAACTCCTGGGCCGCCGTGTTCTGTTCGAGCACCCACAGGTACACGGCCTTGCCCCTCGCGCGCTCGGCAACGGCTCCCGCGGCGCGGGAGAGCAGCGCGGTGCCGAGGCCCGTGCGCCGACGGTGCTGGGCGACGTGCAGGTTGTCGACGAGGCTGCCCCAGCGGCCGTCCTCGTCGCAGACGACGTGGACGAACCCCGCCAGCCCGGTGTCGTCCTCGGCCACGACTGTCACACTGCCGCTCGGGGCGGAGAGGCGCGCGGACCAGACGGCCCGCCGGTCGGCCACCACATCGCCATCCAGGAACGCGTCGGAGTACGCGCCGCGGTAGTGCCGACGCCAGCTGTCGGAGTGCAGCAGTGCCATGTTCTCGGCGTCGTCGGGCCCCGCCGCCCGGAACCGCAACGACGTCGGGGGTGCGCTGGTGGGGCCGGAGGTGGCGCGCAGGCGGCGCCGGGCCAGCTCACTCGCCGCCTGCGCCGGGGTCTGGCCGTGGCGTTGCGCGGTGTCCAGCAGGTCGTCGACGGTGTCTTCGATGGCGCGGACTCGTGCGCGGGCCTCGTCGGCACTGACGCGGTGAAGTTCGGTGCTGATGGCGTTGATGACTCCTCCCGCGCTTGCGACATAGTCCGGCACCCAGATGATGCCGCGCTGGTGCAGCACGTCTGCGACATCCGGCGTGGCGAGCTGGTTGTTCGCCGGTCCGACCACGGCACGGCAGCGGAGATCCTCCGCGGTCCGCCTGGTCAGGGTGGAGCCGAGAGCAGCGGGGACCACGATGTCCACGTCCGCGGCGAGGATCTCGTCGGGCGACCGCCAGAGTGCGCCGAGCTCGTCACTGATCTTTTGTTTGTCCGGGTCGATGTCGGTCACCGTCAGGGCGGCTCCTTCGGCCGCGAGAAGGCGGGCGAGGTCGGCGCCGACCCGGCCCAGACCGACCACGGCGAGAGCACGGCCGCTCAGGCTCGAGGTGCCGTACAGCCGCCGGTTGACGGCCCGCAGCGCGGCAAGCGTCCCCCGCGCGGTGTGTGGGGACGAGTCGCCGCTGCCGCCCAGATGGGCCGGCCGGCAGAACACATGAGGGGTGGTTTCCCCGATCAACGCCATGTCGTCGGGGCCGGTCCCGACATCCGGCCCGGTCGCGTACACACCACCCAGCGACGCGATGACGTCCGCCACGTCATGCAGCACGTCGCGGCGCCGGCCGGCATCGAGTTCCCTCCCCTCCGGCAGGGCTACGACGGCCTTCCCGCCGCCGCTGGGCAGCCCGGCCACAGCGAACTTCGAGGTCATCGCCGCCGACAGGCGAAGGGCGTCGGTGAGGCCGTCCCGCCAGTCGGGGTAGTGCCAGAGCCGGAGGCCGCCGGCCGCCGGGCCGAGCGCCGTCGAGTGAACAGCCACGATCACCGGCAGCCGGGAGCGCCGACCGGTGTGGATCGCAACCTGCTCATGATCGAGCATGAGTCCGCCAGTCCCTTCGTTGTCCGATTCGATGACGTCATACTGGACGACTGACTCGCTGGTGAGGCACCTGGCCGAACGTTTGGCTGAAGATCGGGTAAGGTAGCCGACCATGGATGAACTTGATTCGGAGATCGTCCGGCTTCTCCAGACAGATGCACGGCAGTCCAACCGCGAACTCGCCCGGCAGCTCGGCATCGCCCCCTCGACCTGCCTGGAGCGGGTTCGGGCGCTCCACCGCCGGGGAGTCATCCGCGGCTACCACGCCGACATCGATCCCGCGGCCCTCAACCGCGGCGTTCAGGCGCTCGTGTCGGTTCAGGTACGCCCTCTCAGCCGCGCCGTCATCGACGCCTTCAAGGTCTTCGCCAGCGGCCTGCCGGAAGTCCTCCACGTCTTCGTGCTCTCAGGGGGCGACGACTTCCTCCTTCACGTCGCCGTTCAGGATCTGGACCACCTGCACGCCTTCCTCACCGACCGGCTCAGCAAGCGCGGCGAAATCACCGGCTTCCGCACCTCGGTCGTCTTCCAGCAGGTGAGCAACACCGCCCCCGCACGCCTTCCCATGCGCAACTAGGCACCGTCCGGGGGCGATCCAGGTGGAGCAGAGCTGGCGGCGCAAGGTGTCGTAGGCCCACCGACGGCACAACCCGCCATATGCGTGCCGCAAGCGCAGAAGACTTCCCCGCCCGCCGGACGGAAGGGCATCTGACCAGGTGTTTCTCCGTCTCCCCGGCAGGTTCGAACCTGCGACACCCGCTTTGGGAGAATGTCCGGCTCAGCTCCGCGGGCCGGGGAACGCCCGGACAGTCCGGCGATCGATGTCGCCTCGGCGGAGCTGTTCGTTCTCCACTTCCAGCACTTGTACGACGCGGGCGAGCTGCTGGACCTGCGCTTTGAGCTGGTCACGCACTTCCTTCGCACGGGTCAGAGCGGCACGCAGGGCCTCGTTGTCATGGTGGAGACGATCAGCGATGGCCGGACGGCCGGCCTGCGCCCGGACCAGGGCATAGAACAGATCTCTGAGCCCGGTGTGCTTGTGGGTGAGCTTGTTACGGCGAAGCCCGGCCTCGGCAGCGAGGGATTTGATGGTCGGTTTGCCGTCAGACCGAAGCGGCGCGCCAGCCAGGAGCCTGATCATGGCGTCGGTGATGGCTCTGATCTCGGCCTCTTCCTGGGCGGAAGCGGTGGTGTCGGTCAGCACGGAGCCGATGGCGGCGGCGAGCTGGACAGGGGACTCTGAGAGTTGGCTTGTTGTGGTTGTCATGGGGTGCTCGTCGGATGGACGCGGTTGGCTTCGTGCTGGCTGATGATTGCGAGAAGGGTGGTCTGCCGCTGCTGGAGGCGCTGGCGGATCGGAAACGGGGCGGTGTCGTCGGCGATCTCGGCGGCGAGCGATGCGGTTTCCTGTCGGGCCAGGTCCATGTGCTGGTCGGTCCGGGCGATGTTGGGGAGCGCGTCAACAGCCGTAGCGTCCGCCGGTAAACCGAACGCCGCCCGGGCGTCCGCGCGGTGCTCCGCCCGCTCCTGGCCCGGCGTCCTCGGCACTCCTATGGGCGGCACTCGGCTGCGGATCCCCTCGCCCGTCCGTCGGAAGGCATGCGAGAAGACCGCTGCGCCTGTCGTGGCGCTGGTACTGATCACGGCGGCGCCGATGATCGTCCCGGTTACCCCCGGAAGGGACGCCAGCACCGCGCCCACCACAGTCGCGAGTGCGCTCGCTACCACCTGCACAAGAGTCAGGTCGAGCACCTTGCGCTGGGCGCCCGTTCCTCTTCTTCTCTGAGATTCTCCATCAATATCCCTTGATAGTTCTGGAGCCCGGCAGCCATCGGCTCCCTGACCATCGGTGTGATGGCGGACGGCAAGGACCGAGCCGGGCAACAACTCGTCGGCCGCTGCGTGATGGCCGGGCTTGTCCCGCTCATGGCGGCGCTGACGCGAGGGTTGATGGAGGGCGGGCCGATACGCGCCGGCCCAGGCACGAGTTCTGCAGGAGCAGTTGAGCGTGCGACGGCCCCGCCTCCAGAACGCAAGCCGCCGCAGTCCGACCGGTGTGGTGTACGCACCGGTCACTGCGGCGGCAGTGGTTTCCGCGGGGAGGACAGCGTTACTGACTGGCAGGCTCCGACATGTGCAGCAGTCGTTCGGTGATCTCCCGGTATTGCCTGAGCGCGAGCCGTAGTTCCTCGGTCTGCGCATCGGTGTCCTGGTCCTGCCAGCTTGCGCGCAGGACGCGGCGCCGTTCGGTGAGGGTGTTGGTGAACTGGGTGGCGATGTCGTCGAAGACGGCGTCGGCCTCCTCCACCGCCTTGTGCGGGCTGTCGACGAAGTTGCTCAGGGCCTGTTGGAGGCGCAGGGTGAGCTTGTCCCGTTCGCCCTGCGGGACCAGTTCCGGGCCCGGCGGGCGATCGGGGTGGTCCGCGGTGGTGTCGCGCTCACGCGGTGCGTCAGCGGATTCGGTGCGGGGTGTCTGCGGGGCGCGCGGGGTCGCGGGATTCGGGCTTTCGGTCTGGGGGTGCGGTGCGTGTTCGGCGTTGTGTGACATCAGGTGCTGCTTCCCTTCGCGTGGCGTCGGTTCAGTGCCCACGGCGCGTGGCCGCGGTCGTCGGGGGTCCGCGGAGTGTCCTGGTCCGGGTCGGCCCGTTGTTCGGTGACCAGTGCCTCGAAGAGGCTTCGGGCCTCGACCATGGCTTCCCGCATTTCCTCGGTACCGCTCTGGCCGCGGGCGGCCGTGTGCATGCTGCGGTAGCCGTGGACCTGGGCGGCGTGATGGACGGAGAGGGCGGCGAACTGCTCCTCGAACTGTTCACCGGGGAAGCCCCGGTCCTTCGCCAGGTGTGCAAGGAGTGCCTCCGCCTCGGTGACTGCCTTGTGCGGCGAGTCGACGAACTGCTCTTGCACGCCGGCCCACTGAGCTGTGTACTGCGCGCGGGTCGCGGGTGACAGCGGTTGTTCCGTGAGGGAGCCGTGCTGCTTGACGCGCTCGCCGAGTTCCCGCTCGGCCGCCTTGGTGTCGCCGTCGTGGTCGGCGACGGCATGGTCGTACTCGGGTCCGAAGCGGTGCTTCAGCCCGCGCCCGCCGCCGTCCCGGATGCGGCCACGTCCGACGACGAGGACGGCGACCGCCGCGATGACGATCACGGCGATGATCACGATGGTGAGCATGGCTGCCTTCTCTGGCTCTCGGCTCGTAGGGTGCTCTGCTTCATTACCGTCTCCCTCAATTCCTGCTGGCTGACCACGCGTTGGCCTGCCGGGTGGCGTCCGCGCAACGGGGACACCACCTGGGGCGTTCGTGGTCAGCGCCGGAAAGCGTTCTTGGCCTTGTCACCGGACTGCTTCAGATTTCCGGAGACCCGGTCGGTCCTGCCTTCGCGCTGCAGTCGCCTGTTGCGGGTGGTCCGGCCGATACGTTCGGTGCCCCGGCCCTTGAATGCCTGGGTCCTGTGCCTGATCGTCCGTCCGACGCTCTTGGTTGTCCTCTGCTCGTTCGGGCTATCCGCGACTGCGGCCGTACCGGCGGCCGCCACCGCCACCGCCACGCCTGCCACCGCCGCGCCCGCCACTGCTGCGCCCGCGCATCGCGAAGCCGACGATCCAGACGACCAGGAGTACGGCGGCGACCCACCAAAGGGTCTGCATGGTGAAGCCGAACCCGAACACCACCAGGATCAGCAGAAGGAGAAGAATCCATAACATCGCCGGGCCTCCAGATCGCGGGAAGTTCCTGAGTTCCGCGGGGTCCGGGCGAAGCGGGAAGGTGGAATGCGTCGCCCGAGTGATCCGGAGTGGCATGGCCCTACGCCGTGCTGCCAGTCAACGCCCGACAACCTCCCTTGTCAACGCAGTGCCGACACGGGGGAGTTCTGCGAGCTGGGCAGGGGCCCCTGGGACAAACGGAGCCTCGGCGGGGGTTGTTTCTGCTTACCTGCCGTGTCCCTCGAGATGCAGATCAGCAACCGGTGACGGTGAAGCCTCTGTCGATGTCGGCAGCGGTCCACACATCGCGGTCGAACCACTTTGTGATGCTCGGCTGCACCTCGCTGATGGTACGCATCTGGGCCTTCCCGTCACGCCCGGCCAACCAGCGGCTGCCGTCGCATCCGGCACAGTCACGTCCTCTCCATGGATGTGGCCGGAACACGGTAGGCAGCATCGAGGCGACCGCACTAAATTTTAGTTGTTCTAGTCCTAACCGAATAACTTCACCGAGGAGGCGAAATAGATCGCCCCGACCAGACTTCCCGCGTCCAGCAGCCGGACCGGCTGCGGTGGTTCGCCGGGCTCCCCTGTCTGGTGGCCGCATTGGTGGTGGCTGTGATGTTCACGGTGTCGTGGCCGAATCTGCCCGATCCCATGGCCGTGCACTTCGACGAAGGCGGAGACGTGAACCGCTCCGCGTCCCCGGTAGAGCTGCTGCTGATCTCCGAGCTGACCTTGCTCAGCCTCGGCGTGGGGCTGTCCCGGGGCGCGGTGCGGGGGTCGCTCGCCCTGCGGACGCTCTATGCCACTTCTGCGGCTGCGGCCGCCTCCCTGGGCTATCTGTTCACGGTGGCGGTACTGGTGAACGCCGACGCCGCTACCGCTGACGAGGTGCGTATGCCGTTGTGGCACCTGGCCATTGCCGCAGGGCTGGCCGTGGCCGCTGCTGGTGGGGTACGGGTGTTGATGCCTGGGGGGCGCCCTGATGGCGCCGATCAGTCTGCGGCCTCTGGTTCCGTGGGTCTACAGCGGGGCGAGAAGGCTGTATGGGTGCGCAGTGTCGGTCCGCAGTGGCTGGTGGCCGCCGGGGTGCTGAGCGCGGTCGTCGCCCTGGCTGCGGGTGTTCTCGGCTGGGGCCCTGGTTTCTGGCTGTGGCCGGTGGGGCTGCTATTCGCGGTGATAGCCGGCGCCCGGGTGAGTGTTGACGGCGGCGGGCTGACCATCCGGCCGTCGGTGCTTCACGTGCCCCGGATCCATATCCCGCTTCAGCGGATCGAGCGGGCGTGGGCCGCGGAGGTTAGGCCGTTGCCAGACCTCGGGGGCTGGGGGTACCGGATCGCCAAGGGCAGGCGCGGACTTGCGCTACGGTCCGGGGAGGCGGTGTGGCTGGAGCTGGACGACGGCAAGCAGTTCGTCGTGGCCGTGGATGACGCCGCGACGGCGGCCGGACTGCTGGGCGACCTGCTGGCCAGGGACGCTCAACGGGATCGCTGAGATGCTGATCCGTATCGACACCAGTTCCACCGTCCCGCTGGCGGAGCAAGTCGCCGCCACCGTACGACGGGCGCTGGCCGAGGGCGCACTGCACCCGGGCGAGCGGCTGCCTGCCGCCCGGGAGGTGGCGCGGCTACTTGAAGTCAACATCCACACTGTCCTGCGCGGCTATCAGCAGCTGCGTGATGAAGGGCTGATCGACCTCCGGCGCGGCCGGGGCGCTGTGGTGATCGCTGTACCGGCGCAGGCGCGACTGCGCGAAGCAGCCTCTCAGTTGGTGACCGCGGCTCGCGAGGCCGGCTTCTCGGAGTCCAAGACCATCGCCTTGCTGCGCTCCTGCTGGACGGAGGATTCGTGACCAGCGCGCGGCTCGCGCACGCGCAACTGGCCGCCCAGCGGCAAGCACAGCAGCATAAGGCCCGCCCCCATCGCCGGCGCGAAGCTCCACAGGCCCATCATCACGGCGATGCTCAGATGGAAGCTCACGCCGGCCGCCAGCAACACATAGCGCACCCGCTGCGGTACCAGTAGTGCAGCTGCCAGGGAGATCTCGATGAACAGCGGGATCCAGGTCAGCGCGGCGACGCCGATGGGGTTGGCGATCACTGGGCTGATCAGCGGGTGCAGCCATCCGGGTGCCCGGAAGGCCAGACTGTTGCCCCAGTACCACATGCCGGTACCGTCCGCCCACTCCGCATGCGGCAGCTTCGACACGCACGCTTGGAAGTAGACGAACGACATCTGCAGCCGCACCACGATCAGCGAGCTGGTCCCGGCCAGCAGCAGCCAGCGCGGGTGCATCGTGGCGGAGTCGATGGCGCTCCAGTGCCACCGTCGGCGGTCGCCGAGAGCGGGCAGCGTCAGCAGAAGGGCCCATGAAGAATATCGTGGAGGTGCGGACATACCTCTCCCATTGAGGCGACAATCCAGGAGCCCGCCGTACTGGCCGCTGGCCGACGGGCGGCCACCGATCGGCCGCCGCAAGCTGTTCCTATGGAGTGGCCCGGAGAGGTCGCCCTTGCGCGGCCCGTGCCGCAGCTGCCGACGGGCCCGTCGTGGGCGTCCGAGATCAAGGTCGATGGTCAGCGGACCGTGCTGTGGCGGACCGAGGACAGTGTCCGGCTGCAGTCGCGGACCGGTCGCGACGTCACGGGGTGGGACTGCTTGCGGTCGTCGGCGCAGATGCCTCTTGCTTCGGGCCCGGCGGGCTCGACGGCCCCTCCGCATTGTGGGCAGCCTACGAAAGTGCCCTGTGCGTAGCACTGTGGTTCGGGCTGCTGGTCCTGTTCCGCGAGGTCGTCACCGGAAGCGGGCGGCTCTCGAAGGAACTGGCGCCCTCCGCCTACGCCGTCTACATCATCCACCTCCCGCTCGTGGTGACCTTGCAGTACTACCTCGCAGGGCGAGGGCTGTCCGCAGCCACCGCGTGGGCCGTGGTGTCCGTCATCGGCGTCTCGGCAGCGTTCCTGTTCGCGGCCGGGATACGCCGACTGCCACTGCTGCGCCGGGTGTTGTGACGCCACGGGCAGCCTGCGAGAACGGCGGCGGTAAGGCACCGGGACGTCCACCGTTCGTTCGAACATGTTTGCCCGATGTGGGCAGCGGTGTCTCTCCGTACCGTCGGTGCGTATGGAGATCGCGTTCTACGCCAGTGAGGGCTGGAGTCCTGGGGTCTGTCAGCGAAGCCCGTGATCCCCGAGGGGATGGCGGTGCTGATCGACGACGACCTGCTCTTCGAGGACAGGCATGGGCCGCGGGCTGCGGCGGTAGCCAATGAGTGGTTGCTACTGCGGCCGTCGGACGGGTGTCCTGCGCCGTCCTCGTGGGGGACGTATGCGCGGATCCTGCGGGACTGGATCGTGGCCGCCCAACTGCTGGAGTGGAGATCTTCGACACCCGGGACCGGCTGAAAGCCCTGTTGAGCGCATACGCGGTGGACCGGTCGAGCGGGGACCCCAAGCAGTATCTGGGGGCGGTGACCTGGAACCAGCACATGAGCGTGCTGGGCAAGTTCTACCGGTGGGCGGTGGACGAAAAGTACGCGACGGCGGTGCCGATCACCTACCGGCAGGCGGTGGCCGTCTATTCGGAGACGGCCCGTCCGATCCTGGTGAACCACGCCAGGCGGCGGGTGCCGCACGCCACGTGACCATCAAGTACCTGGAGGACGACTTCGCTGCCGCGTTCGTGAACGGCCTGGCTGGCCTGCGTCCGGACGGCAGCGAGGAGGAGGGGCCGGGACGGTTCCGCGGGCGTCATCTGGCCCGCAACGGGGCGGGGCGTCTCCACAAGATCGGGATCCGACCCAAACAGGATCGCTCCACCGCACTGTTCACCCTCGCGACCGAACTCCCCGCCGCGATCCTCGCCCGAATGCTCGGTGTCCACATCAAGGTCGCCGTTCAGTGGCAGCAGGCATCCGGAGGGGACTGGGCCGCCTACGCGGCCGACGTCAGTCGACGGACAAGGCCGACATGACGTTCGTGCAGAAGTGGCCTTCAGTCCTTGCCCTCGATAACGAACTCATCGCAATCGAGGGTGTAGCGGCAAAACATCGGCCTCTCAGTAGCGTCAGGAGTCGGCGGACTCCACCGACTCCTTTTTCGCCAGCCCGGCCCGCAGTTTCTTCGCAGCAGGTTTCACTTTGTTGTTCCAGAAGGGCTTGACATGAGGAGCGATGAGAAGAGCACCCACTACGGCTCCCCCGATTGCCAACCCTTTCCAACTGGGCTGAGAGACATCGCCATCGCCACTGCTGCTGCAGTCCGACGAAGGTTCGTACGGGGAAGTGTCCTCTTCTTCAGTGGGAGAGTCTCCTGCGTCGAAGCCTCCGGGGTTGGCTTCCATGTCAGCCTTAAGCGCCGCTGCCGCCTCGTCGCTCCAGGTGCGTGTTTCCCAGCTAGGGTTGTACTGTGCGTAACCGCCAGTGCCACGAGAGTGGTACTTCTCCTCCGCGTACTGCTGCCCCTTCTCGGTGAGCCCGTACGCGCCGGGGTTTCCGTCCAGGTACCCGTGGAGCTTGAGGAGCTCATTCATTTCGCGAGCCGTTCGACCAAACTCCCAGCCCAGCACCCGTGCTGACTTTCCCATGGAGCAGAGTCCCCCTCTTCCGCTCAGCAGTGACCTGCACGCGGAGTGCATCGTATCCGTGCAACACACGGCGGCGTAAGCCTGACGGTTGACGCCCGAGCGAGGCCACCGGGCTCGCTGCGGTAGGTAGGGGTCCAGCCGAGATACGCGCCAAAGGGGCAATGAGTTGATCTTGATGTGACTTCGCACGTGGTCAGCACAATGAAGCCGCAGTAAATGCGTGCACCTCCCCCTGGCGGCCGGAACGGACCGCCGCAGGTCGCGACGATCACGGCAGGGGCTCCGTCGCAGTAAATCCGGTATTTACTGCGGCAGTTGCGAACGCGTCTCCGCGATCGAGCATCCGCCCGAATGTGGTTCTGCTGTGCGGACTTGAAGGGAGGGGACTGTCAGTGCCCGACGCGGACCAGGCCTGGCGCCAGGCTGTCTGCCTGGGTCATGCCCCCAGAGCCTCCGTCACGGGCAGGCACTCGTCGAGCAGGTCGACGACGTCGCGCCAGGCTCGCTGTGCGTGCTGTGGGTGGTAGCCGACGCCGGGGACCGCGGGGTGGTCGACCGGCGGGTGGTGGAAGGCGTGCAAGGCGCCGCCGTAGACCGTGAGGCGCCAGTCGACGTCCGCGGCCTGCATCTCAGCGGTGAACGCGTTCCATTGCGCGGGCGGCATGATCGGGTCTTCCGACCCGACCCCGGCCCACACCGGGCAGCGAATGCGCGCCGCCTCGCCCGGCCGGCCCGTGGTCAGTGCGTTGACTGTCCCGATCGCGCGCAGGTTGACGCCGCCGCGCCCGAGTTCCAGCCCGACGGCGCCCCCGGTGCCGTAGCCGACGGCGGCGATCCGGTCGGGGTCGGTCCGCGGTTCGATGCGCAGCACGTCGAGCGCCGCATGGCCGATGCCCCGCATCCGGTCGGGATCAGCGAGCAGCGGCAGGCAACGGGCCAGCATCTCCTCGGGGTCGCCCAAATAGCGCCCGCCGTGCAGGTCGAAGGCCAGCGCTATATATCCCAGCTCGGCGAGAGCATCGGCCCGGCGTCGCTCGACGTCGCTGAGCCCCATGCCCTCTGGTCCGAGCAGCACCGCAGGCCGGCGGTCGACACCGGCCGGGAGCGCGAGGTGCCCGATCATCGTCAAACCGTCCGCCGGGTACTCGACCGTGCGCGTCGTAATCGTCGTCATGAGACTGGACTGTAGTGATCATCGAGCCCGGTCCGGCCGGTGTTCTGCCGCTGGCAGAACAGCGCGCGTGTCCCTCTGAAATACGGGGGCCGGGCTCAGGGCTTCAAGATCACCCCGTTGCCCCTCTGGCGCGTATCTCGGTCACGCCCCTAGGTACGGGTCGCGCGGCGTTCATGGGTCTTCCACTGCTCTGCGTACCCCAACACCGCCAGTCGTCGACTCATCCCCTTCGTCATCGCCCGACATCAGGGAGGAACGTCACCCCTCCGAGTCATCGGCCAACCGACTCACCTCGGAGGGGCCAGACGAGCTCCATGCTGTCCGAGCTATTCGGAGAGTTCCGATACCCGACTGCACCATTAAACCGACCCGCTGGCGCCCAAGCGAAGTTCCTCGCTGAGGTCGGCAAAGAAGAGGAGACCCACAATCTCTCGCTGATCCTCCAGGCGTTCCGCGACTACCAAAACGGCAAACGCCCCGCCGGGCCCGGAGCCCGCGACCTGGTCACCTTCTTCAAGGCCATCGAGACCCAGCTCGACGGACTGGCTCCCGCAGCCAGCCATCAGGCACGGCGACCAGGAAGTGATCAACCTGCTTGCACAGCGAGCCGGTGTCCTGCACCTCGGGCTGGCGAACTACGGCTGGTTCCTCGCCCCGGACAAGGCCCTCTGCCTCAAGCTCGCCAACGCCACCGACCGCAGCCGACCGCTGGCCGGGATGTGCGACTCGGCCCGCTGCCCGCAGGCCACCCACCACCCCTGTCACCGCCCCGTTTGAGCCTCGTCCGCTGCCAACGACCGGATCTTCATCGGGAAGATCAGCCGTGGCCAGAAGGCCGAGAGAGCGCGACTTGAAGCCGAAGCAGAACGCGCCGAGAGCATCGTCACCGCAATCGACGCCGCTCGCTCCGTCAGCCACGGAAGGGCCCGTGGGCAGACTCAGTGACACCGGACGAACCCGCAACGAGGAGGCGATCAGAGCCGCCATGGACCGCCTCCTGCGCGGTGAACTCCCACCCGGCGGACACTGCGACCTCAAGACCCTCGCGGCCGGGGCCGGAGTGACCCGCACCGGCTTCTACCCTAAGAAAGACCACGACGGCACTGTCCGCGAAGGCCCCTACCAACACCTGGCCCGAGAGTTCGAGCGGCGTCTCAAAATCCTGCGAGAGGCCAGGACTGTTGTGGATCCAAGAGACGCTCAGATCGAGCGTCTCAAGGCCGAGAACGCGGCATTGAAGACGCGCATCGCCCTCCGGGACGTGGCCCTTGACGAACTGGCCGCGTTCAAAAAGCTGGCACTGTCCCGGCTCGCCGCACAGCACGCCGAGATCACTCACCTTCGCCACTCCCAACCCGAGCCCGGCCCCACTCCACTCCGGCCGGCTCACCGCCACTAGCCACGGGACCCCCTCGGTTCCGGCAACTGATCACGGCACTCAGGCCACTTCACGCGACACGAAGACCCCCACCCGACACCGCCAATCCGACACGACCTGCGCGGGACACGCCTTCTGTCAAAACAAGCAGGGCTTCGAGCGGCTCGGCCGGCGGCGCCGGCAGGACGTGGTCCTCCCACCAGGACAGGCCCAGCACGGTGGCGAGCAGGACGAAGGGGGCCGAAGCGGGAACGATCAGCGCGTACATGTGTATCGCCTGTCGGTGGATACGTGCGACATGGCGGGCAGCGGATGGACGGTGCCCGCATGGGGCGCATCGAGGCTGCGCCGGATCGCGCAGCGACGGCGAGTGCGGGAGCGGCCCGCTGGGGGCGGGACAAGGTCCGGCACTGATGCGCAAGGTGCGCCCTCGAAGGGACGCGAGAGGCGTTCGACGCTGCCGGGGGCTCGGGCCGTACCGCACACCCTAGGGTCTGTCCGGCGGATCATGCCGCAGACGCGGGGTCGCAGTGACACTAGCCGCTCCGCGGCGGGCGCCCATCTGCGGCGTTGCCGTCGGTTGCCGACTCCCCCACGCTCGAACGACCTCGCGCGGGGGGACCCCCATCGCGTCGCCGCCGATTTCCTGCGACCTGATCCGCCGGACAGGCCCTCGCCGCGCTCCCTGGGCAGATGTCAAGTGGCCACCTGGTCCCGGCGGAAGACGCTGACGTGGGTCGCTATCCGCGACCTCTGGGGAGGGCTACGCTGTTCGTACTGGCCCCGGCCCCCGGCAGTGATGCTTTGTTCCGCTCCGGGGAGGCCCGCCGTGTTCGTTCTGCTTCTCATCCTGATCGTGGTCTTGTTCGGCCTCGGCTTCATCAACCCCATCTGGTGGGTGGCCGCGGCCGTGTTGGTCTTCGGCGCCACCCGGCACGGCCGCGATCGCGGGGGAGGCTGGATCCGTGGCGACGGTTCCGATCTCGGGGACTACCGGGACTACGAGAACCGCCGGGATCGTGAGGACCGCTGGAACCGTCGCTACAGCCGTCAGCACCGGGCGCGCTGGAGGCGCGAGGACCGTCGGGACCATGAACGCCGCGGGTGACCGATGAAGTTGGCCGGCATCCAGAGATTCCGGGGCGGCCTCAGCCACACCGGACGCACGGAAATCGTGGAAAGGCAGATGCCATGTACCGCACAACCTTGCTCTCAGAGAACTGGTGGGATGTGGGGGCTGACGCCTCGGCGGAGAACGCGGCCGGTCAGGATGTCGTCGCACTGCGCGCCGAGAATGATCAGCTGCGGCGGGCACTGGCCGGCCGCATGGTCATCGACCAGGCCTGCGGCATGGTGATGGTCCTGGTCCCCTGCCGCCGTGGGCCGGCCAGGAACCTGCTGGTGGATATCTCGCGGCAGTGCGACACCAGACTTCCGGAGGTGGCTGCAGCCGTGGTCGCCGCCTGGGAGGGTGAGCCGCTCTCGCGGCTGATGCGGCGGGCGCTGCGGCGTGCGCTGCGGCAGCTTTACGCGGAAGACCTGGGGTGCGACTCCCCACCGGCGGATGAGCCGTCCGGAGGGGGAAGGCCATGATTCACGCAGCCGACGTCCGGGAATGGCGCAACCGCGATGTCGTCGACGCCGAGTCGCACAAGATCGGTGTTCTGGAGGCGGTGTATGTGGACACCACCACCGATGAGCCGGCCATGGCCACGGTACGGATCGGACTGCCCACCCGGCACCGTCTGGTCTTCGTCCCCCTTGAGGACGCGATCGCCGGGCCGGACCATCTCAAGGTCGGCTATGTCAAAACGCTGGTGAAGCAGGCTCCTTCGATCGGCACCGACGACGTCCTGCCCGCCGAGCAGGAGGAAGCAATCTTCAAGCACTACGGACTGGCCTACAAGCCCGGTGCGGCGGGAGAACGGCAACTGGCGCGCCGCTGACCGCCTGCGGACAGGATGTCTGCCCTGTGATGTACGCACCATGCGCCAGCTGACCACGCCGGTCGTCGAACTACGCGCCAGAAACGAGCAGTTGGGCCGCGCGCTGGCGAGCCGTGCGGTGATCGACCAGGCGCGCGGCATGGTGATGGCCCTGGCGCCGTGTTCCAGCGAGAGGGCCTGGGATCTGCTGGTGGACGTGTCGCAGCACCGCAACCTCAAGCTCCGGGACGTGACTGCGGCCCTGGTCGCCACGACGAAGGACGAGACGCTCCCGGAACCGATACAGCGGGAGCTGCGCCGGGCACTGCGGCGCCTGCATCTGGCAGACCGGCGGTGACGGCATGCGTGCACAGCGGACGGCACCGGACGCTGTGGGTTCAACTCTCCGGTGCCTTCGTCCATGACGGCCGTCGGACGCCTCCGTTGTGCAGCCCACCTCGTGGAAATGAAACACCGGCCTGTCCCTTCCCTGACCGCGAAGCCGTTGAGCAGGCAGAACGCTCGAAGAGCGCCACCCCGCCGGCGGCGTCACTGCGGCGGTGGCAGGTAGACGGTGAGTGCACGTGTCGTTTTGTCGAGGAGGAGGGTGTCGGCGGCCGGGCTCACCTCGCCGTCACGGGTGTAGTCCCCCTCCTCTCCCACGCCGTCGATGCGCAGCCGGGCCACGGTGGTGGCCTGGTAGACGCGGGAGCGCGCGAGGGTGCCGGTGAGGAAGGCCATGATGAGCCGGGTGCGGGCGAAGGGATGGCTGCCGTCGACGGCGCGAATGTCGAGGAGTCCGTCATTGAGGCTGCGGCGGTAGGAGGGGGCGAAGCCGGGTGGGTCGTAACGGCTGTTGCCGGCGAAGAGCAGCCACAGTCGGCGGTGCATCCCGTCGATGGTGACCTTGCGGGGCGTGCCGTCGGCGAGGACGCGGAGCAGGCCGACGGCGAGGGCGGGCCACTTGCCCAGGCGTGCCTCGCGGGCCTCCCGGGCCCGGACGAGTTCGGGGTAGACGCCGATGCTGAAGGTGTTCAGGAAGTACGTGCTGGAGTCACCG
Organism: Streptomyces sp. NPDC002838; assembly: GCF_040295365.1. NCBI lineage: Bacteria > Bacillati > Actinomycetota > Actinomycetes > Kitasatosporales > Streptomycetaceae > Streptomyces > Streptomyces sp. NPDC002838. The sequence continues at coordinate 18,805 of NZ_JBEOVF010000024.1, forward strand.
TCGGCACCGCCCTCGGTCGTGACACGGCCGAGATCGACGGCTCCACCGCAGCCCGCCTCCACGGCGTCGGCAGTGGCCTTCAGGGTCGTCAGCCCGAGGTCCGCGGCGAAGTGGTTGAGGGTGCCGCCGGGGAACACGGCCAGCGGCAGCCCGCTTTCGGTTGCCCTGACCGCTGCCGCGTTGACCGTCCCGTCACCGCCCACGACCCCGAGCGCGCCCCCGTGGGCGAGTACGTCCTTGGCCGCTCGGTCGAGCACCAGGTGCAGGTCGACGCCGCTCTCGCAGAGCCGAATGTCCGTCATCGGCAAGAGGATCCGCAGTTCGGCTTCGGCCGGCGTGTCGCCGCCCGCGTCGCTGTTGACGACCGCGATCAGTCCCAGGCCTGCGGGAAGCGCGGGGACCGGGACGTTCGGCCGGGCTGCGTCGGCGGGTTCGTCCACGTGCAGCGGCCACCAACGGCAGGTCGCCGCCGCGATACCGGTCCCGAGTGCGACGCCCGCGAGGACATCACCGGTGGAGGGCGCGCCGGTGCGGGCGCGGAAGGAGATGAACGCCGTAGCGAGGGGTAGGAGAGCGGCGCCCAGCCGGGGCGACTCCAGCGTGGCGGCGGTGGTGAAGGCGGCGACGGCGGCCGCGTGCCCGGACGGCAACGCCCGGGTGGTGGGCCGAGGCAGAAGGCGGTGGCTGGAAGCCGACCTGGAGGCGATATTGACGGCGGCGGAGGCCAGGGCCAGGGATCCGGTTGCGCGCAGTGCGGCACGGCGTGCGCCGCGATTGCCGGACAGGCCCATGACGGCCGCGCCGGTCAGCCACGGCAGCATGGGGTGGGCAGAGGCGACGCGTGCGAAGAGCCGTGCATCGAGCGCGCGGAGGTGTCTCATGCCGACTGCGTACCCGCGGCGATGCCGAACACGCGGCCACCCGCACTCATGAATCGGCCAACGGCCCGTGCTCCGTTGTTCGTTGACCATCAGATTTCCGGACCAGACATCGGCCGGGCCCTCTTGTCAGGCGAGTCGGCCGGGGCTTTCGGCGGGAACGACATATGGTGCGGGGCTTTGACCGGAAGGCACGCCAGGTCCAACGGCCTCGCTCCGACCGCGGCCTCACGAGCGACCGCTGCCCGCCCTGGGCCGAGTCAGCTACCGCGCCCTCCACGTTCTGTTCCCGCGCGGTCCCCGACGGATTGCCGCAGATGGGCTGCGGAGACCCTGTTTGAAAGGGGATTGTCCGGGAACCCGCCTGGTGTGCTTCGGACCGGAGGCACGCCCGTGGGAGCAGCTGTCGCTGCTCCCCAGTGCGCTGCGGTCTGCCGGCTCCCACGGTGAGTGACGCCACCGATCAGGGAGACACGTGTCCGTGACGTACGAACGCACGCAGAGCCGGCGAAGTGCCCACCCCCACCACGACGCACCGGATACCGCCGTCGCGTTCCTCCGTATCGCCGCCCTGCCGGACGGCCCGGAGAGGTCCGCGCTGCGGCAGGAGGTGGTGCGCGCCTGGATGCCGATGGCCGTACGGCTCGCCCGGCGCTTCCGCCATCGCGGTGAGACTTTCGAGGACCTCGAGCAGGTCGCCCAACTGGGCCTGGTCAAGGCGGTGTCGCGCTTCGACCCGAGTCGCGGCACCGCCTTCCCGAGTTTTGCCATACCGACGATCCTCGGCGAGGTGAAGCGGCACTTCCGTGACGAGCTCTGTGGCGTCCATGTACCGCGGCGCGTGCAGGAGTTGAGCGCCCGGGCCCGTTCCGCCGCCAGCGAGTGCGCTTCGCTCAACGGCCGCGAACCCTCGGTCCACGAGATCGCCGCGCACAGCGGCCTGACCGAGGCCGAGGTACGGCTGGGCCGGAGGGCGCTGGAGGGCTTCATCGCCCTGTCCGTGGACGCCGTGCCCGGCCGCTCCGAGGACAGTCGCCCGCTGACCGACACGCTCGGTGACGTGGAGCCCGGCTTCGACCGGGTGATCAACCGCGAGGCACTCCGCCCCCTGCTGCGGGCGCTGTCCGAACGAGAGCGGCAGATCCTCTACATGAGGTTCTTCTGCGAGATGCCGCAGAACCGCATCGGCGAGCGGTTCGGTATCTCCCAGATGCATGTCTCCCGTCTGATCACCCGCACCTGTGCACGCCTGCGCGACCAGGTGATGGCGGACCGCGATCTGAGGAGGGCATCGTGACGACGTCCCGGGTGCAGGGGCGGCGCCGGACTGCCGGGCTCCGGACAAGGAACTCCGCGGAGAAGCAGACACTGACTGCAGCCGGGCGGGCAGGCTTTGCGGCACGGGGGGTGGTGTACGTCCTGATCGGTGTACTGGCCGTGCGGATCGCCCGCGGCAGCGGCGGCGAGTCGGCGGACCGCCAGGGTGCGCTGGCCCAGGTCGCGGCGCAGCCCTTCGGGAAGTCGATGCTGTGGGCGCTGGTCGTCGGCTTCGGCTCCATGGCGTTGTGGCGGGGCGCCCGCGCGCTTGGCAGGGGGCCCCGGCACAAGGCCGCCTCGCGAGTCCTTGACGGCGGGCGGGCGGTCTTCTACGCCGCCGTCTGCTGGGCCACGGCGGCGTATGCCGCCGGGGGCGGGCAGGGCTCCAGTGGCAACGCGCAGTCGCAGGACTGGACGGCATCGGCGCTCAAACTGCCGTACGGCCGGGTGCTGGTGGGTGCCGCGGGCTGCCTCCTGATCGGTATCGGCGCGGTACTCGCCGTCCGGGCGGCCATGCGGCGCTTCCTGCGGCAGCTGGACACCGGCACCATGAGCCATCGTACGAAGCAGGTCGTCACCGCTCTGGGCGTGGGCGGAGGCGTGGCACGTGGTGTGGTGTTCGCCGCGGCTGGCATCTTCATCCTGGTGGCAGCCGTCCGCTTCGACCCGGACGAAGCCAAGGGCGTGGACGCGACGCTCCGTAGCTTCACGCAGACACCGGTGGGGCCATGGCTCCTGGTTGGCGTCGCGATCGGGCTGGTTCTCTTCGGCGTCTTCTCCTTCGCCTCGGCTCGCTGGCGCCGCCTGTGAGCGCTTGCCCCGAGCCGGATCTGCCGGCTTCTCCCGCAGGCTCGCCCTTGGGCCGGGCCGTCACCACGCACTGGTCAACACAACGGCGGCGAACGGTCCCGCTCCCGCCACCGACCGAGCGTCCGCCAGCCGCACGCCGATGGAGAGCAGATACAGCATGCCGTATACGACAGCGCCGATGACGAGTGTCGGCGTCCTCCGGTCTCGCCATTACCTCATCATCTGGGTAGACGCAACCCATGGTGGTGGCGTGCCGGTCAGAACGGCTCTACCGTGGGGACAGAAAGCAGATCCCAGGAGCACGTCATGATCATCCTCGGCCTCGTCATTCTCGTCGCCGCAGTAGTCATCGGCGTCGCCGGCGTTCTTTCCAACAGCGGCAGCGCCCACGAGTTCACCGGCGAATTCTCCGTCTTCGGAGTCGACGTCACCGGTTCCACCGGCACCCTCTTCCTCTACGGCATCGTCGTCGGGGCGGCGGCTCTGCTCGGGCTGAGCCTGCTCCTGACCGGTACACGCCGCACCGCTCGTCGCGGCCGCACCGCACGTCGCGGGCTCAATCAGTCTCGGCGCGAGACAGCCGCAGCCGAACAGGAACGGGACGTTCTGATCAACGAACGCGACTCCGCCCGCGCGCAGACGGCGCAGGCGGAGAGGGGTGAGGAAGACTCTGCCGGACTGGTCGATCGCCCCCGTCACAAGGACCACTGGTTCCGCCGCCGGGCCGCTCACTGACGATCCAGGTCGGCCGCCTGGCGACCTGCCGCGCGCCCGACAGACGGTCTGGCCGCACCGGACGACCTCGCGCCGCGGCGGTCGTCATCGGCTTGCTCCGTCGCAGCCCTCGGCAAGCATCGGGCTGCGCGGCTCTCATGCGGCGGAAGGCGGTGCGGGTTCGCCGCTGGATGCCTCTCTTCTCGGCTGTGGGTACGCAGGGAGTGGGTGTTCCTCATGGAATGGCTGAGAAGCCTGCCTGTGATCGGAAAGCTGATGCGTACGCACGCTTGGCGGGCGTTCGAACGGCTGGATGCCGTCCACTGGCCCCGGCTCGCCGCGGCCATCACCTTCACCAGCTTCGTCGCGCTCTTTCCGCTGATCACCGTGGGCGCGGCGATCGGCGCCAAGCTGCTGAGCGACGACCAGCTGGGGAAACTCCAGGACAAGATCGCCGCCCAGGCGCCAGGCCTCTCCGACCTCCTGGACCTGGACGGTCTCGTCGAGCATGCCGGATCCGTCGGGCTGATCGCGGGCGCGCTGCTGCTCGTGATCGGCATCAACTGGGTCGGCGCTCTGCGCGGGTGCCTGCGCGCGGTGTGGGAGAAGGAGCAGGACCCGGGCAATCCGTTCCTGCTCAGGCTCAAGGACTCCGTGGTGCTGGTCGGCCTCGGCGCGGTCGGGCTGGTCGCGATCGGTAGTTCGGTGTTCGCCAGCAGTGCCGTCGGCTGGGCCGCCGACAGGGCCGGTATCGAGGGCGGGGCGGGACGCGCTCTGCTGTTCTTCACCGGCCTGGCCATCGCCCTGGTCGTCGACTTCCTCCTGCTGGTCTACCTGCTCACCCGGCTGCCGCGGGTGCATCCCGGCCGACGTGCGGTCGTGGTCGCCGGGCTGATCGGTGCGGTGGGCTTCGAACTGCTCAAGTGGTTGCTGACCGGCTACCTGCAGGGCGTTGCGGCGAAGAGCATGTACGGCGCCTTCGCCGTGCCGGTGGCCGTCGTGCTGTGGATCAACCTCATGGCAAGGCTGCTGCTGTACTGCGCCGCTTGGACAGCGACAGCAGCGGGGACGGCGGTGCGGTCCGGCGAGACAGCCGAGGGCGAGAGCCCGTAGCCCGGGATCAGCCCAGCAGCCGACGCCGCACCACAGCGTGCGCCAGTCGGTAGCCGCGCACGAGCAGCACCGCGCCTCCAGAAGCACGGCCCGTGATCCGAGCGTGATTCCCCGTGCTTGGGCAGCTGCGTGCGGTCACCGCCTCGGCGACGGTGTCAGGCCACCAGGCCGGGGAGGGGTTCGGAGTCGTCGATGAAGGCGCGGGCGACGTCGGACAGGCGTCGGTTGTGGGCGCGGGCGTAGCCGCGCAGTGCGGTGAAGGCCTGCTCCATGTCGATGTTCTGGCGTTCGGCGAGTTTCCCCTTGGCCTGCTCGATCAGTACCCGGCTGTTGAGTGCGGTCTGCAGCTGTTCGTTGAGGACGGTGCTGCGGTGGGTGGTGCGTTGTTGCAGCAGGCTGATGGTGGCGACGTCGGCGAGGGCCTGGGCGATGAGGGTGGCGGCCGGGTCGAAGGGGCCGGGGGTGGCGCGGAAGAGGTTCAGGGCGCCGACGACCTCGTCGCGCAGACGCATGGGCAGGGCCTGGACCGCGCCGAAGCCGCTGCGGTGGGCTGCCGTGACGAAGCGTGGCCAGCGGTCGACCTCCCGGGTCAGGTCGGGGACGATCACCTGTGTGCCGGTGCGGAAGCACTCGAGGCAGGGGCCTTGGTCGTTCTGGAGCTGGAAGAGTTCCAGCAGGCGTACCTGTTCGTCGGAGGCGGCCATGACGCGGAGTTCACCGTCGCGGTCCGCGAGCAGCACCCCGGCCGCACTGGCGCCGAGCATGCCCACGCAGCGGTCGGTGAGCAGGCGCAGGAAGTCGATCAGGTCGAAGTCGGCGACCAGGTTGTCCGCCAGCTCGACGAAGGTCTTGGCCAGGAGCTGCTGATTCATCGTGACACCCTCGCTTGAGACTGGTCCCGCCGGGAGGGGGCGGGAAGTGCAGCACGTTCGTCGGTCGGCACCGGTGCGTCAGGTTTCCTCGTCGGTCCGTCTCGGTTCCGCGTCCGGGGAGAAGCGGAGCCGGTGGGCCACCACGTCGGCGGCCACCTCGGCGAGCCGGCGTCCCTGGGTATAGGCGTAGGCGCGGAGCCTGACGAAGGCTTCGTCGATGCCGACGCCGAGTTGGACGGTGAGGATGCCGGTGGCCTGGTCGATCTCCGGCCGGTATCCGCCCAGGTTCTCGAAGCCGCGGTCCGGCAACGCTCCGCCGGTCGGCGCGCCCGTCTCCTCGATCCGAGTATCGAGCAGGAGCAGCGTTGCGAGATCGGCGAAGGCCAGCGCGTCGGCCAACTCCTCCGCGTCCAGCACGGTCGGCACGTTGGCGTACAGGTCCAGGACTCCCGGGCTGATCGCCCCTATCTGCAGGGGGAGCGCGAACACCGCGCGTGCCCCGGCCTCCAGCGCCGCATCGGCGAACACGGGCCAGCGGTTCTGCATTGCGCCGGTCAGCAGATCGGGTGTCAGGATGGCGGAACCCTGTGTGAAGGCGTCCACGCAGGGTCCCTCGCCCAGGGTGAGCTGGAGCTCCTCCAACTGCTCGCTGATGTCGTCGGTGCTGCACAGCGGATGGCTTGTCGTGGTCCGGGACATCGCGGATACTCCGGCTCCGCCGACCGGGAGCGCGGCCACGGCCGCGGTGCACACGTCCACCACGCCGACCCGGGAGCCGCGTCGGGCCGCCTGCTCGGCCACCAGCGCCTGGATACGGGCCGAGCGGCTGTCGGACCTCACCCGGGCCACCGGGTCCAGGCATCGTGCGCCAGGCCCTCCAGCCTCGCCGCGGTACGTTCCCCGACGGGAAGGACCAGCGCCCGGAGCGGCGTGGCGCTGATCGGCCTCCAGATCTCTCCCACGTCCAGCCATCCCCAGGAACGGAGCGCGGTGAGAGTTGGGCGATCAGCCCGGTCCACCAGGGTGGCGCCGAGCGACGCCTGGTGATCTGTCAGCAACCGCTTCTGCAACCGGCGGGCCACGTCCTGGTCCTGCGGGTGCGGGCGGACCAGGATGTCGGTGATCTCGAAGACTCCGCCCGACTCGGTGAGTTGCTCAATGCTGTGCGGTAGTGCTCCGTCGAACCCGAGCCACCAGAGGCCGTCGCCGCGCACCGGGAATCCGAAGGCGCATCCCACCAGGTGGTCCGTCTCCGCGATCACCATGGCGAACCCCGGCCGGCGGATGTCGCCGGTGAGACGGTTCAGGAAGTCCTGGCGGCCGGCAGCGCGGTAGGTCTCACGGGGAGACGTCTCGTGGGAGGCCACGTACAGATCCGCGAGCCCCCCGCTCACGCCCTGCGCCTGCCAGCGGTTCACCCTACGTAGCCGCACCGCGTCCGCGTCGGACGGCTCGCCGCCACGGGGCCTGTACGGCTGCCCCTGCTCGGACCGGGCCGTCACCGCGCATCGCCCGAGAGGACGGAGGCAAGCGGAACAGTCCGGCGCGGCGGGGCTTGGGCGGCCGGGGCTGGTACACCCCCGAGAGGATGTGTCAGTTTCCCGAACGGAACGCCAGGGAGCAGGAACCCGGAACCGGCGAGGTCGAGTATCAGGCCCAGCGTCGGTGGTGGGCGGTGCAGACGCAGAGTCCCGACGGCCTTCGTGGCTTTCTGCGCGGCGTGCGGGAAGGCGTTGAGGGCGCCGCAGTCGCAGGAGGTGACGGGAGTGAGGTCGACGTCGATGGCACGGAAGCCGTCGCTCAGACACCGCGTCAGTGCCGCGCGCACCAGCGGCGCCGATTCCAGGTCGGTCTCACCGGCCAGGGTGTTCAGTGCCCGGCGCCTTCGACCATGGCGGTAGACGTTGAGCTGCGGTAGGGGCATGACGCCTCGGTTCAGAAGACCATCCGGCAGCGCACGCGGTGACGCCGGGAATCCCGACCCCCTTGGCGCGCTGCAAGCAGGAGCGTACGTTCGGCGGAGGTGGAGCAACGGCCGGTCCGACAGCCTGTGCGACAGGACAGAGGACCCACCCAGTTCCCTCCAGGGATGCGTCGGGTGGCGGACGAAAGATCCGCTCCCCGGACCATCTGTGTCGAGCAACGACTAGCCGCCGGGGTCTGGGACGTCCGTACAACAGCATAGTCCTTTCCCCAGTCCGGCGGACGGCCGGAGTCCGCCCAATCCCAGGTTTGTGGACAGTGCCACAACGCGGTGGCGTGCACACATCCGGCGCCCTGCACGGTACTTGGGCAGTGGCTGCCTCTCGGGCCGAGCCAACGTGTGCGTGATCAAGGAGCAGGATGTCCGGGGCCAACGACCTGGGAGCGGGTGGCGGTCCGGGGTTCGGTGAGAGTTGCGGACAGAAGGTGTCCGCGAGTGGCGCTAGCGTGCGACGCATGACGAAGACGACGCGGAGTACGACGACCAGGACGACCGCCACCGCCCCCGTGCTCGGCATCCGCGCCCTCAACCGCGCCACCCTCGCGAGGCAACTGCTCCTGCGCCGCTCGCCGTTGTCCGCCAAGGCGGCCGTCGAGCACCTGCTCGGCCTGCAGGCGCAGAACGTGAAGCCCCCGTACTACGCCCTCGCCGCCCGCCTCGACGGCTTCGCCCCGGCGGAACTGTCCGGGCTGATGGCCGACCGCGAGGTCGTCCGCATCGTCACCATGCGCTCGACCATCCACACCCACACCGCCGACGACTGCCTCACCCTGCGGCCGCTGGTGCAGGCCGCCCGGGACCGCGAACTCACCCAGTTCCGCAAGGGACTCGTCGGCGTCGACCTCGACCGGCTCGCCGCCCTCGCCCGCGCACTCGTCGAGGCCGAGCCGCGCACCATGAAGCAGCTGCGCGAGGCGCTCCTCGCCGAGTGGCCGGACGCCGATCCACAGGCCCTCGCGATCGCCGCCCGCTGCAAGCTGCCGCTCGTGCAGGTCACCCCGCGCGGACTGTGGGGCAGGAGCGGCCAGGTCGCCCTCACCACCGCCGAGCACTGGCTGGGCCGCCCAGCCGAGAAGGCCCCGGCGCCGTATGCCGTCGTACGGCGCTATCTCGCCGCCTTCGGCCCGGCCTCCGTCAAGGACATGCAGACCTGGGCCGGCCTGACCCGGCTGCGGGACGCCTTCGAACGCCTCCGTCCGCAGCTGGTCACCTTCAGGGACGCGAACGGCGTCGAACTCTTCGACCTGCCGGACGCGCCCCGCCCCGACCCGGACACCCCGGCCCCGCCCCGTTTCCTGCCCGAGTTCGACAACCTCCTCCTCTCCCACGCCGACCGCACCCGCGTCGTCCCGCCCGAGCACCGCGGCCGCGCCTGGCAGGGCAACCAGGCCTACCGCACGCTCCTCGTCGACGGCTTCCTGGCTGGCGTATGGAAGCTGGAGGGGGACACACTCGTCGTCGAGCCCTTCGGCCGGCTCACCAAGGCCCAGCGGGACGAGGTCAGCGCGGAGGCGGAGCGGATGACGGCGGTGATGCACCCGGAGTCGTCGTACGACATCCGCTTCGGCGCCGTACGGCCATGAGGGCTCAGTCGGCCCGGCCCGTCACCGCCACGGTGCCCCCGAGGCCGATCATCGTGCACCCGCCCGCACCGCCGATCACAGACAGCCGTCGGTCCGAGCGGGCGAACCACGCGCGGGCCGCCGATGCGGTCAGCCCCCACAGGGTGTCCGTGACCGTGCCGATGCCGATCGGGATCAGGCCCAACAGCAGCAGCTGCAACGGGACATGACCGGCCGAGTGGTCCACGAACTGGGGGAGTACGGCGGCGAAGAACACCACGCCCTTGGGGTTGTCAGCTGTTCGTTGGGGAGTGTGCACGAGGTTGAGTTAGCTCGATCGTGTGATGGTCGGCTCGCGGCACCGTGGTCGAACCGGGCTAACGTGATCACGCGATCTGGGACACCGGTTGCGGCGCCAGCGTGCGGGGCCCCCGCTCCACCAGAGGATCGTTCGGGGTGTGCGGCTGACCAGGCTCACACCTGCTCAGCCTTCAGGAACGGTTGGTGACGCCGACGAGGACGTCGTCGGCCACCGTCCGTTGGAGAGGGGGCGCTGCGGGCCGCTCGTGGAGGCCCGCAACGCCCCCTGGTCTTTCCCCTGAGGGGTGCTCAGGAGATCTGCTGGGTCACGAGTTGACCTGCGCGGTCACCAGGCTGGAGAACGTGGTCAGCCGGGTGTAGATGCCGGGGTAGTCGGCGTCCGCGCAGCCCTCGCCCCAGGAAGTGATCCCTGCCAGGACGCCCCCGATGAGCAGGGGACCGCCGCTGTCGCCCTGGCAGGTGTCGATGCCGCCGGAGGTGTATCCGGCGCAGACCATGTCGCTCGCGACGAAGTTGGAGCCGTAGGAACCGGCGCAGCCGGAGTTGGAGACGGTCGGCACGGTCGCCGTCCGCAGCTGGTTGGAGGAGCTGCCGTTCGAGGAGGTGGTGCCCCAGCCGATGATGCGGGCGGTGGTGCCGGCCGCGTACACGGAGGTGTCCGTGGAGGAGACGTACTTGGCCGTGGTGTACGGCATCGAGGTCGACAGGGTCAGTACGGCCACGTCGTCGCCGTTGGTGACGTCCGTGTAGCTCGGGTGTATCCAGATCTTGCTGACTCTGGCGACGGTGCCGTTCGTGCCGTTGCGGTAGGTGCGGCCGCCGACCACGCGGACGCTGCCGGTGGTCTCGTCGACCACGCAGTGCGCGGCCGTGACCACCTTGGTGGGCGAGACGAGGGTGCCGCCGCAGAACTGGTTCTGCGAGGCGTCCGTGATCTGCATCATGAACGGGTACGCGGTCGTCGTGGTCGTCGTACCGCCGACGATGGGCTGGGGAGCGGCGACGGCGGACGGGGCGCCGAGCAGCGCGGTCGCGGCGGCGGCCGCGGTCGCGGCGACGACGGCCGCGGTCTTCTTGGCACGGGCGAGCCCGAACATGAGTCTCCTCATCGGTGATGCCGGTGGGGGGTCGCGCGGGTGTGGGGGGTGTGCACGGGGGTCGCGGGACCGGCCCCCGTATGCCCGAGCGAGCGGCACGGCCCCAACGCTAGAACCCGGAACATGCCCTTCCCAATGAGGGAACCCCCTAGGGGAGTTGGGCAGGGAAAACCCTCGGTCGGCCCTCCGTGAACCCGCGGGGACTCACTTCAGCCCGCGGCGACTCGTCTCAACCCGCGGGGACGCACTTCGTGGCCCGCTCGGCCTCACGTCGTCCGGCGGCCCGCCGCCAGTCTGACGATGTCGACCCGCGATCGGATCCCCAGCTTGCGGTAGACGCGGGTCAGGGTCGCCTCGACCGTTTTGACGCTGATGAACAGGCGGGCGGCTATCTCCCGGTTGGTGGCGCCCTCCATGACGAGCGCGGCGACCTGACGTTCCATCGCGGCGAGCCCGTCCAGACAGGCCGGTCCGTCGTGCGGGAGGGCGGCGGGGGCGACGACCGGCGGCTCGGCCCGGGGCGTCACGGCGGCCGACTCCACCTGGCGCAGCCAGGGCAGCGCCCGGCAGCGCCGGAACAGCCGCGCCGCCTCGTCGTACGACGTCGGCCCCGGCCGGCTCGTGCGCAGCACGGCGAGCGCGAACGCGGCCCGCGCCTCCTCCAGACCGTGGCCCAGCTTGGCGAGCCGGTCCTGAGCGGACGTCAACTGGCCGAGGGCGACCTCGTGTTCGCCGCGTGCCGCGCGCACCAGCGCCTCGGCCCGGTCGAGTACGGCCAGCACGCTCTCGCGGCCCAGCCGCAGCCCGTGCTCGCGCGTCAGGTCGATGACGTCCTGCGCCTCGGCCGGCTCGCCGATCCGTACGAGAGCCTCGGCGAGGTCGCCGTGCCAGCGGCCGCGCGCCGGGTCGGTGATGCCGAGCGCCTGCTCCAGCTCCCGCACCCGGCGCAGGGAGCGAACCGTTCCTTCGACGTCTCCGGCCACCAGCTGGGCGTGACCGAGGGCGGCCAGGGCTCGGGAGAGGTACATCTGGTCGCCGTCCTCCTCGGCGTGCCGCACCGCTTCCCGGGCCAGTGCCAGCGCCCGGTCCACGTCCCCGCCCGAGGCCTCCGCGAGCGAGGCGAGATTGGCCGAGGCCACCTCGCCGATCCCTGCGTCCCGGGCCAGCCTGAGGCTCTCCCGGGCCAGGTCGAGGGCCCGGCCGCAGTGCCCGGAGCGCAGTTCGGTCTCGGCGAGCAGACGCACGAAGTGCACCTCGCTCTCGACCATGCCGCGCCGCCGCGCCTCCCGCAGCAGCGCGGTGACGGTGCTGCGGGCCTCAAGCAGCTGGTCACTCATGATCAGCCAGCGGAAGCGGACCGAGCCCGCGCCGTTGTGATGACACGCCACCTGCGGGTCCTGGGGCTCCCTCAGCGCCCGCTTGATGGTCGCGGGCGCGTCCGGGTGGCCCATCAGGGTCTCGGTCTGGGCCTGGAAGGCCAGCGCCAGCAGCTCGGTGCGCCGGTCGCCGCCCCTGGCGGCCAGCTCCGCCGCGTGCGCGGCCTCCTCCCGCCCCTCCGCGAAGTCGCCCTCCACCACCAGGCCGCGCCAGGCCAGCTGGTAGTGGACCAGCGCGAGCAGCCGGGGGTCGTCGCCCGCGTCGGCCAGCACCTGCGGGAAGACGGCGTCGACCTCGCCGAGGGCGTGCCCGGCCGACTCGATCACCACCATCCAGGCCCGCACCCGGTCCGCGGGCACGGTGGCCCGGGTCAGCACCTCGCGGGCGATGTCCCGGGCGAGGTCCACCTCGCCGGCGGTGATGGCGTCCTCGGCGGCCTGCAACCGCCGCTCGTCCGGGCCCGGCACGCTGTCGGCCGGGGTGTGCCGGGCCGCGAGCAGCCCGAGGGACGCGGCCACCGACGGCGCCCCGCGGTCCCGGGCCAGGGCGGCGGCCTCGGCGAGCCGGGCCGCCACCTCCGGGTCGGTACCGGTGGTCGCCAGGGCGAGGTGCCGGGCCCGCTCGATGGGGTCGGAGGCGGCCGTGGACAGCGCCGCGTGCGCGGCCCGCCGCTCCTGCGCGGGGGCCTCCGCGTACAGCGCGGCCGAGATCAGCGGATGCGCGAACCGTACGGCGGGACCCTCCGGCTCGGTCGCCAGCAGCCCCAGTTCGGCCGCCTGGGCCGTCTCGGCCTCGGCGTTCTCCCGGCCGGCCGCGTGCAGCAGGGCCAGCGTGGGGCGCGCGCCGGCGCTGGCCACGAGGAGGGTGCGGCGGGCCTCGGCCGACAGCATCCGCAGGCGGCTGAGCACCAGGGCCCGCAGCGAGGTGGGCACGTGCAGCGGCTCGCCCGGCCGGGGCGGGGTGGGATTCTCGGCGAGCGCGCGGCCCAGTTCCAGGGCGAAGAGCGGGTTGCCGCCGCTGGTGCGGTGGATGTCCCGGACGGTGGAGCGCGGCAGGCCGGTGTAGCCCCGGTGGTCGAGGAGCGCGGAGACCTGGGCGCGGGAGAGCGGGTTGAGGCGGATGGCCTGGCTGTCCGGGGGCAACGCGCGTAGATGCCGGTCGTACTCCTGCCCCTCGGTCCGTACCGCGCACAGCAGCTGGACCGGGGTGTCGCCGAGGCGGCGGGCGGCGAAGCCGAGGAGCTCCGCGCTCGCCGGGTCCAGCCACTGCAGGTCGTCCGCGACGACCAGCACGGGACCCTCGGCGGCGAGCGCACGGAACACGGACAGCACGGCCAGGCGCAGCGCGAGTCCGTCGCTCTGCAGGGTGGACTCGCCGCGGCCGGTGAGCGCCGACTCCAGGGCGGTGCGCTGGGCGGCGGGCAACCGGTCGGCCACCTCGTGCGCGACCAGGCCGAGCAGGTCGGCCAGTGCCAGGAACGGGAGATGGGATTCGGACTCCGTCGCCGAACAGCGCAACACGGTCCGGGCGGTGCCCGCGTAATCCGCGGCCAATGCCCGCAGCACGGTCGACTTTCCTATTCCGGCCGGGCCGTGCAGCAGCACGCTGCCGCCGCCGACGAGCTGCTCACGGGCCGCCGTGAACAGCTCCTCCCTGCCGATCACCAGGTCGGGGCGGCATCGGGCAGGCTCCTTGAAGTCCCGTCGCACGGTCACCGCTCCCCTCCGTGTGTCGTGTCCTGGCCAATATTAGGCAACGGCTCTTGAAATTCGGACGGACGACGTCGTGAGGGAAATAACAGCCGGGGGGGCATAGGGAAATTCAAAGCGCCGGCGCATGAATGAAGTGCCGACGGAGCTCACGGCAGCAGCCTCGCCCGACGTGCGGCGACCACCGCCTCCCCGCGTGTCCGCGCCCCCAGCTTCCGCATGGCCGAGCGGAGATACCCCTTGGCCGTTTCCGTGGTCACGCCCAGCCTTTCGGCGGCCACCGCGTTCGTGGCTCCGGCCGCCACGCACGCCAGCACGTCCACCTCACGGGGCGCCAGACGCACCCCTTCCGACGGCGAGGTCCGCGCGGTCAGGAGTCCGCAGGCGTCCAGAAGCTCGGACCGCAACGCCGGGTCGGCGATCCGCGGAGCCAGCGCCCGCAGCGCCGCGTGCGCCTCCCGGACCTGCTCCCACGCGGCCCCGTCCGCAGGGGCCCGGGCCGGCTCCACCCATACTGCCGCCATCAGCCCCCGCGCCTCGTCCGCGACGACCAGCGCCTGCTCCACGTCCCGCGCGGCCGCCACAGCCGCCGTCAGCGTGCGGTCACCCAGCGGCTGGGCGTCCCGCAGGGCGCCGTACAACACCCCGCGCACCCGGCGCCGTACGACGACGGGCACCGCCAGCACCGAGCGCAGTCCCTCGGCGGCCACGGCGGCGTCGTACTCGTGGCTGATCTGCCGCGAGGAGGAGTAGTCCGTCACGGCGCACGGGCGGGCGAGGGCGACCGCCTTGCCGCCGAGACCGTGGCCGGAGGTCACCGCGAGGGCGCTGAGGGCGGGCGTGGCCGTGCCGCTCAGTTCGCTGATGCGCATCCGCTGCCGCCCGGACTCCACCAGGCCGCCGAAGGCGACCGGGAGCCCGGTCGTGCGCCGCAGCCGTACCAGCGCACTCCTGATCTCCGCCGTCCCGGCACCGTCTCCTGTCACCCGCTCGTCCCTTCGCCGCGGCGCACACCCCCGTTCGGGGGTAGTGAGACCTGCGTCACGGATTACACGATGACACAGAGCCGCCCGGCAAGGTCTCGACACCGGCTGGAGCGCCCCGGAGGCGAATGACCAAATGAAAAGGGAGGACGAATGACTACGGCGACGGAGCTCTTCCGCAGCGCGCGGGACTTCCTGCTGGAACACCGCGCGGACTACGCCACGGCCTACGAGCGCTTCGCCTGGCCCCGGCCGGAGCGCTTCAACTGGGCGCTCGACTGGTTCGACGTCGTCGCGGAAGGCAACGCCCGGACCGCGCTGCACATCGTCGAGGAGGACGGCGGCGAGACCCGGATCTCCTTCGCTGAGATGTCCGCCCGCTCCGACCGGGTGGCGAACTGGCTGCGCGCGCGGGGCGTCCGCGCCGAGGACCGCATCCTCGTCATGCTCGGCAACCAGACCGAGCTGTGGGAGACCGCGCTGGCCGCGATGAAGCTGCGCGCCGTCGTCATCCCGGCCACCCCACTGCTCGGCCCCGCCGACCTGCGCGACCGGGTCGAGCGCGGCCAGGTCCGGCACGTGATCGTGCGCGCGGAGGACACCGGCAAGTTCGACGACGTGCCCGGCGGCTACACGCGCATCGCGGTCGGCGGCGCGCCCGCGGGCTGGCTGCCGTACGAGGACGCGTACGCCGCCCCCGCCGGCTTCACCCCCGACGGGCCGACCCTCGCGGACGACCCGCTGATGCTGTACTTCACCTCCGGTACGACGGCCCGCCCCAAGCTCGTCGAACACACCCACGCCTCCTACCCGATCGGGCACCTGGCGACCATGTACTGGATCGGCCTCCAGCCCGGTGACGTGCACCTGAACATCTCCTCGCCCGGCTGGGCCAAGCACGCCTGGTCCAATCTCTTCGCGCCGTGGAACGCCGAGGCGACCGTCTTCCTCCACAACTACACGCGCTTCGACGCGCCCCGGCTGATGGCCGAGATGGACCGCGCGGGCGTGACCACGTTCTGTGCCCCGCCGACCGTGTGGCGCATGCTCATCCAGGCCGACCTGAGCCGGCTGCGCACCCCGCCGCGCGAGGCCGTCGCCGCCGGAGAGCCCCTCAACCCCGAGGTCATCGACCAGGTCCGCCGCGCCTGGGGCGTGACCATCCGGGACGGCTTCGGCCAGACCGAGACCGCCGTCCAGGTCTCCAACAGCCCCGGCCAGCCCCTGAAAACCGGCTCTATGGGCCGCCCCAGCCCCGGTTACCGGGTGGAGCTCCTCGACCCGGTGTCGGGTGCGCCGGGCGCGGACGAGGGCGAGATCGCGCTGGATCTGTCCCTGCGACCGGTCGGCCTGATGACCGGCTACCACGGCGACGCCGACCGTACGGCGGAGGCGATGGCGGGCGGCTACTACCGCACCGGCGACATCGGGCGCCGGGACGAAGACGGATATGTCGTGTATATCGGCCGAGCCGACGACGTCTTCAAGGCCTCCGACTACAAGATCAGTCCGTTCGAGCTGGAGAGCGCGCTGCTGGAGCACGAGGCGGTGGCCGAGGCGGCCGTCGTACCCGCGCCGGACGGGCTGCGGCTCGCGGTGCCGAAGGCGTACGTCGTCCTCGCGGACGGCTGGGAGCCGGGACCCGACACGGTGAAGGTGCTGTTCGAGCACTCGCGGGAGGTCCTCGCCCCCTACAAGCGCGTCCGCCGACTGGAGTTCGCCCCACTGCCCAAGACCGTCTCCGGCAAGATCCGCCGCATCGAGCTGCGCGAGGCCACGGCGGCCGGCTCGGACGCCGAGTACCGCGAGGAGGACTTCCGGTGACCGGACTGTCGTACACGCACGGGACGAGCGGGACGATGCTGCTCGGCGACACGATCGGGGCCAACCTGGACCGGGCGGTGGCGGCCTGGCCGGACCGCGAGGTCCTCGTCGACGTCCCGTCCGGGCGGCGCTGGACCTACGCCCGATTCGGCGCGGACGTGGAGAAGCTGGCGAACGCACTGCTCGCCGCCGGGGTCGCCAAGGGCGACCGGGTGGGCATCTGGGCGGTCAACTGCCCCGAGTGGGTGCTCGTCCAGTACGCCACCGCCCGCATCGGCGCGATCATGGTGAACATCAACCCGGCCTACCGCACCCACGAGGTCGAGTACGTCCTCAAGCAGGCCGGGATCTCCCTGCTCTTCGCCTCTCTCAGCCACAAGAGCAGCGACTACCGGGCGATGGTCGGCCAAGTGCGGGGCAGGTGCCCGGAGTTGCGAGAGGTCGTGTACTTCGGTGACCCGAGCTGGGAGGCGCTGATCGGGCGTGGCACCCCTGGCTCGTATCCGGACCTGTCCTGCGACGACGCGATCAACATCCAGTACACCTCGGGCACGACGGGCTTCCCCAAGGGGGCCACTCTGTCCCATCACAACATTCTCAACAACGGTTATTTCGTCGGCGAGTTGCTCGCCTACACCGAGCAGGACCGGATCTGCGTCCCTGTGCCCTTCTACCACTGCTTCGGCATGGTGATGGGGAATCTGGCGGCGACTTCGCACGGTGCCTGCATCGTCATCCCGGCCCCCTCCTTCGACCCGAAGGCCACCCTGGAGGCCGTGCGGCAGGAGCGGTGCACGTCCCTGTACGGCGTTCCGACCATGTTCATCGCGGAGTTGAACCTCCCCGACTTCGCGGCGTACGACCTGTCCTCCCTGCGTACCGGCATCATGGCGGGCTCGCCCTGCCCGGTGGAGGTGATGAAGCGGGTCGTCGCCGAGATGAACATGGCGGAGGTGTCCATCTGCTACGGCATGACCGAGACGTCCCCGGTGTCACTCCAGACACGGATGGACGACGACCTCGAACACCGCACGGCCACGGTCGGCCGCGTCCTGCCGCACATCGAGGTCAAGGTGGTGGACCCCGCGACCGGAGTGACCCAACCCCGGGGTGCGGCGGGCGAGTTGTGCACCCGGGGCTACAGCGTGATGCTCGGCTACTGGAACGAGCCCGAGAAGACCGCCGAGGCCGTCGACGCGGGGCGGTGGATGCACACCGGGGACCTGGCGGTGATGCGCGAGGACGGCTACGTCGAGATCGTCGGCCGCATCAAGGACATGATCATCCGGGGCGGCGAGAACATCTACCCGCGTGAGATCGAGGAGTTCCTGTACGGCCACCCGAAGATCGCCGACGTCCAGGTCGTCGGGGTCCCGCACGAGCGTTACGGCGAGGAGGTCCTCGCCTGCGTCATCCCGCGCGACCCTGCGGATCCGCTGACACTGGAGGAGCTGCGGGTGTTCTGCGAGGGGCGGTTGGCCCACTACAAGGTGCCGAGTCGGCTCCAGATCCTGGAGTCCTTCCCGATGACGGTGTCGGGGAAGGTGCGCAAGGTGGAGCTGAGGGAGACGTGGGCGACGCGCCCTACCTCCGAGGTCTGATCCTCCACGGGAAAACCTCCGTCCGGCGGCGGACGGAGGTTACCCGCACGGTCCGACGCGGCGGACGGCGGTGCGCGACAGCATGATCCGTTGTCGGAGCACCGTCAGCCCGGAGGGGACCTCATGACCATCGCACCGCACCTCACCACCGCCGGCACCACCGTCGGCCCTCGCGCGTTACCCGGCGTTCCCACTTGGGCCCGGCGGGCCGCCGCCGGGGCCGTGTGGGTCTCCCTGCCGTCCGGCCTGTGGCGCCTCGCCGCCGCGTTCGGCGTACCCCTCGGTCTCGGCGAGTCCGAGTACGACGCCATGCTGCTGCCCGGCTGGGGACTGTTGATCCTGCCTCTGCTGTCCCTGGCCCAGGAGGCGCTGGCCGCGCTGACGCTGGGGCTGGTGCGGCCGTGGGGCGAGCGCTGGCCGCGTTGGCTGCCCGGCCTGGGCGGCAGGCCGGTCCCCGTGCTCGCCGCCGTCGTCCCCGCGGGCCTCGGAGCGCTCGCCTGCACCGTCTACGGCGTCCTCTTCGTGTGGACGACCTTCCACGCCGAGATGGACATCCAGCCCTGGGGGCAGTGGCTGATGAACGCCTGCTACCTGCCGATCGTGGCCTGGGGGCCGCTGCTCGGCGTCGTCACCGTGCACTACTACCGGCGCCGCACCCGGGTCTGACGCCTCACGCCGTCCCCGACGCGTCGAGCCGGTCCGCGGGATCGTTGACCGCGCGCGGCATCCCCGTCAGGTCGAGGACGAACAGCGGGACGCTCAGGGTGTCGGCGCTGGAGCGGGCGGTGTCGGTGTAGCCGGCGAGGGAGAAGTAG
Organism: Streptomyces sp. NPDC002838; assembly: GCF_040295365.1. Classification (NCBI taxonomy): domain Bacteria; kingdom Bacillati; phylum Actinomycetota; class Actinomycetes; order Kitasatosporales; family Streptomycetaceae; genus Streptomyces; species Streptomyces sp. NPDC002838. The sequence goes on from NZ_JBEOVF010000024.1 coordinate 37,782, forward strand.
ACGCAGCCCACGGACTCCGTCATGGCCGTCAGCCACAGGCACTCCACGTCACGCGGCGACGCCGGCCGCACGGTCGGGTCCACCTGGGCCAGCACGCCGCGGGCGGCGAGGCCGATGCCGGACGGGGGCCGCTGGTCGGCCCGGCGGATGTCCCGGTAGCCGAGCCAGCGCAGATACAGCGCGACCGCCGTGACCGCGTCCCGGGCGGTACGGATCGCCACGGGCTGGAAGGCGCGCCGGGGTGCCGGGCGGGCGGCTTCGGGGCTCGCGTGGCCCGCGGCGGGCGCCCCGCTCACCGGGATGCGCAGCGTCGTGCCGCACGGGCAGCCCAGCTCCGGGCGCGGCCACTGGTTCCGGCGCCCGCAGGCGGCGCAGCGCAGGGCGACCCACTCCTCGTCCCACACCCGGTGCGTCACGGTCGTGGCCGCCGCACGTCGGTCCAGGGGCGGGGTGACCGGGGCCCCGCACACACAGGGATACGACGGCGCGGCGTAGAGATGCTCGTGGCCGCAGGCCGGGCAGCGCACCGACATGCTCTCGGACATGGGCCCATGGTGCTCCAGGAAGCGCCTCTGTGTGGGTCTCTTGACGCCCTTTGCCCATCCACCTACATTGTTTCCAGATAGCAGAAAATTAATTCCACTATACGGAAGAAGCTCACGGCGGGGCGCGACGGGAGTGTGAATCCGACAGCCGAAGCAGGAGTACTCGATGGCTCGAATGACCGCTGCCCGCGCGGCAGTTGAGATCCTCAAGCGCGAAGGCGTCACGGACGCGTTCGGTGTCCCGGGCGCGGCGATCAACCCCTTCTATGCGGCACTCAAGGCCTCCGGCGGCATCCACCACACCCTCGCCCGGCACGTCGAGGGCGCCTCGCACATGGCCGAGGGCTACACCCGCACCCACCCCGGCAACATCGGCGTCTGCGTCGGCACCTCCGGCCCGGCCGGCACCGACATGATCACCGGCCTGTACTCCGCCATCGGCGACTCCATCCCGATCCTGTGCATCACGGGCCAGGCCCCGACCGCCGTGATCCACAAGGAGGACTTCCAGGCCGTCGACATCGCCTCGATCGCGGGGCCGGTGACCAAGATGGCGGTCACCGTCCTGGAGGCCGCGCAGGTCCCCGGCGTCTTCCAGCAGGCCTTCCACCTCATGCGCTCCGGCCGCCCCGGCCCGGTCCTGATCGATCTGCCGATCGACGTCCAGCTCACCGAGATCGAGTTCGACCCGGAGACGTACGAACCGCTCCCGGCCTACAAGCCGGCCGCGACCCGCGCCCAGATCGAGAAGGCGATCGGCATGCTCAACGCCGCCGAGCGCCCGCTGATCGTCGCCGGCGGCGGTGTCATCAACGCCGACGCGGCCGAACTGCTGGTGGAGTTCGCCGAGTTGACCGGCGTCCCGGTCGTCCCCACCCTCATGGGCTGGGGCGTCATCCCCGACGACCACGAGCTGAACGCCGGCATGGTGGGCCTGCAGACCTCGCACCGCTACGGCAATGCCACCTTCCTGGAGTCCGACTTCGTCCTCGGCATCGGCAACCGGTGGGCCAACCGCCACACCGGCAAGCTCGACGTCTACACGGCCGGACGGAAGTTCGTCCACGTCGACATCGAGCCCACCCAGATCGGCAAGATCTTCGCCCCGGACTACGGCATCGCCTCCGACGCCAAGGCGGCGCTCGAGCTCTTCGTCGAGGTGGCACGGGAGGCGGAGGCGGCAGGCCGGCTGTCCGACCGCTCCGACTGGGCCGCCGCCGCGCAGGAGAGGAAGGCCACGCTCCAGCGCCGTACGCACTTCGACGACATCCCGATCAAGCCGCAGCGCGTCTACGAGGAGATGAACAGGGCCTTCGGCCCCGAGACCCGGTACGTCTCCACCATCGGCCTCTCGCAGATCGCCGGCGCCCAGATGCTGCACGTCTACCGGCCGCGGCACTGGATCAACTGCGGCCAGGCGGGCCCCCTCGGCTGGACCGTCCCGGCCGCGCTGGGCGTCGCGAAGGCGGACCCGGAGGCCTTTGTGGTCGCGCTCTCCGGCGACTACGACTTCCAGTTCATGATCGAGGAGCTGGCGGTCGGCGCGCAGCACAAGATCCCGTACGTCCATGTCCTGGTCAACAACTCCTACCTGGGATTGATCAGGCAGGCGCAGCGGGCGTTCGACATCGACTTCCAGGTCAAGCTGGAGTTCGAGAACATCAACTCGCCCGAACTGGGCGTCTACGGCGTCGACCACGTCAAGGTCGCCGAGGGTCTGGGCTGCAAGGCGATCCGGGTGACCGACCCGAACGAGCTGGGCGCGGCCTTCGAGCAGGCGAAGAAGCTCGCCGCCGAGCACCAGGTGCCGGTCGTCGTCGAGGCGATCCTGGAACGCGTCACCAACATCTCCATGTCGACGACCAACGACATCAGCAATGTTGTGGAGTTCGAGGAGATCGCGACCGAGCCCGGGCACGCGCCGACCTCGATCAGGACGCTGAAGGTCTGACACCTACCCGCAACCCCGCAGGTGAGGGGCGGCCCGCCCGGGGGGAGGGGCCGCCCCTCACCATGCGTCCGCTCAGTCCGAGCCGCCGCCCCCGCCGCCACCTCCGTAGTCGCCTCCGCCGCCGTACCCGTAGGCGTGGCCTCCGCCGTCGCCGTCCGCGGCCGTGCCCTCGTCGCCGCTGACCCGCCTGCCGATGCCGCTGCCCCGCCCGAACGGGAAGAGCCCCTCGTCGGCGAGCGCGCCCCGGCCGATGAGACCGGAGCCGCGGGTGAACAGCGGCAGGAGAGCGGTCAGGGCCCGGTCGCCGTACAGCGCGACGGCGAACAGCAGGGTCTCCTCCGGCAGCCCGTCCGGGCCGTCGGGGAGCGGATGCCGCTCCCGCAGGGCCGTCAGGTGACGGCGGGCGGCGCGGGTCGGGCCGGGCACCAGGGACCGCAGCAGTCCGGCCGCCGCGAGCTCGGCTCGCATGCGCGCCAGCGCCCGGCGTACGACCGCCCGGCTGAGCAACTCCCGGATGCCCGCGGGCCGGTACAGGCCGACACGCACCGCCTTCTCCAAGGGATGGCGGTGGGGCGGCGCGTCCCCCGCGGCCGCGGACGCCGCCCCGGTCTTGCGCAGAGTGCCTGGACGGCCGGCTTCCACCGCGCCCCGCAGGTGCAGGGCGACGACGGCGACGGTGACGGCGGCGCGCGGACCGCCCCGCAGCAGCGCGACCTCGTACGGCTCCAGCCCGACCGTCGTACCGCCGTCCATGACACCCCCCCGTGCGTGGGGTCCGCCGCCCCCGTGCCGGCGGGCCCCACGTGACGAGAATGTGCCCACGGCCGGGGGCGGTTGAAGCCCCTCGACGCCGGTTCAGAGGTTGATTTGAGGGTTCCGTAGACGGCGTACGACCGGTGGCGTACGTGGCGTACGCGGGCTCACCGCTCGTGATGCTCCGACAGGCCCGGCCAGTCGTCGGGGCCGCCGCCCTGCCATTCGATGAGGTCGGTCTGCTCGACGTCGGTCACGTACAGATCGGCCAGCCGCAGGATCTCGCTGACGTCGTCGACGTGCGAGGCGACCCCCAGGGTCTCGTCGCCCGAGGTGACCCGCCGGGATCCGTCCAGGGCCGGGGCATGGACCACGATGTGCGGACGTTGCGTCGGATGTGCTGGATGTGCCATGCCTTCAGGCTCCTGCGGGCGTGGCCGTTCCGCACCCGGGAAACCGAGGAGCGCCGGATACGGGACCGTCCGTACCCGGCGCTCCTCGGCCGGTGAACTCTTCGGTTGATGTGGGGACCGCGGCGGATGCGACGGAACCGCGGGCCTGCTTCCCTCAGGTCGAAGAAACAGGCCACGGGACCTTCACCACCGCACTGGCTCGCACGCCGCCGCGGTCGGCCTGGTTTCCGGGCGGTGCCCCCGCCTGGGCGCGACAGGACAGATGTCGGCGGCGGCACCGCCCGGAGGTCTCAGAGCCGGGCGCCCGACAGCCGCTCCACCGCCCGCAGCAGCGCCGAGTGGTCCAGGCCGCCGTCGCCCTGCGCGCGCAGGCTCGCGACCAGCTGGGCGACCACGGCACCGACGGGCAGGGCCGCGCCGACATTGCGGGCGGCGTCCGTGACGATGCCCATGTCCTTGTGATGCAGGTCGATACGGAAGCCCGGCTTGAAGTCGCGGGCGAGGAAGTTGTCCTTCTTGCGGGTCAGTACGGTCGAGCCCGCCAGACCGCCGTTGAGTACGTCCAGCGCCGCCTTCAGGTCCACGCCCGACTTCTCCAGGAAGACCACGGCCTCGGCGCACGCCTGGATGTTCACGGCGACGATCAGCTGGTTGGCGGCCTTCACGGTCTGGCCCGAGCCGTGCGGACCGCACAGCACGATGGTCCTGCCGAGCGCCTCGAAGATCGGCTTCGCCCGGTCGAAGTCGGACTGCTCGCCGCCGACCATGATGGACAGCACGGCCTCGACGGCACCGGCCTCACCGCCGGACACGGGCGCGTCGAGCACCCGGATGCCCTTGTCCTTCGCCGCGTCGGCGAGGTCGACCGAGGTCTGCGGGGTGATCGAGGACATGTCGATCAGCAGGGCGCCGGACCCGGCGTTCTCCAGGATGCCGTCCGGGCCGTACGCGATGGCCTCGACCTGCGGGGACGCGGGCACCATCGTGATGATCACGTCGGCGTCCCGCACGGCCTCCGCGATCGAACCGGCCGCGGTGCCGCCGGCGGCGGCCAGGCGGTCCAGCTTCTCCTGCTCCAGGGTGAAGCCGGTGACGTCGTAACCCGCCTTGATCAGGTTCTCGGACATGGGGGAGCCCATGATGCCGAGACCTATCCAGGAGATCTTGGGGAGAGTGGTGGTCATGGGGGTGCCTCTCTAACTGCTCTGCGATGTCAGGGGGTTCGGCGCGCCGCGCGGGCCTCGGCCGGCAGCCACTGGAAGGCCTCCGCGCCGGTCCTGTCGCCCGGCTTGTACTCCAGGCCGACCCAGCCGTCGTAACCGGCTTTCCTGAGCCGGCCGAGCAGGTCCTCCAGAGGGAGCGAGCCCGTGCCCGGCGCGCCGCGCCCGGGGTTGTCGGCGATCTGCACATGGCCGGTCTTCGAGGCGTACCGCTCGATCACCGACGGCAGGTCCTCGCCGTTCATCGACAGGTGGTAGAGGTCCATCAGGAACCTCGCGTTGCCGAGCCCGGTCGCGTCGTTGACCTTGTCGACGATCCCCACCGCGGCGGGCGCGCTCACCAGCGGGTACCGCGGCGACTCGGGCCGGTTCAGGGCCTCGATCAGCAGGATCGCGCCGATCCGGTCGGCGGCCCGGGCCGCGAGGACCAGGTTCTCCAGCGCGAGCGCGTCCTGCTCCGCCGGGTCCACGCCCTCGACGCGGTTGCCGTACAGCGCGTTGAGGGCCCCGCAGCCGAGCGCCCCGGCGAAGTCGGCGGCCACGTCGATGTTGGCGCGGAACCGCTCCGACTCCTCGCCCGGGATCGACAGGGCACCGCGGTCCGGGCCCGGCAGCCGGCCCGCGTAGAAGTTCAGGCCCGTGAGCCGGACGCCCGCGTCCTCGATCGCCCGCCGCAGGGCGTCGAGCTCGGACCGCTCGGGGGTGGGGGAGTCGACCCAGGGCCACCACAGCTCGACCGCGGTGAATCCGGCCGCGGCGGCGGCCGCGGGGCGCTCCAGGAGCGGGAGTTCCGTGAAGAGGATCGACAGGTTGACGTTGAAGCGCTGCTGTGCGAATCCCATGGGGTCGGCGCTCCCTTCCGTACGGGTGACTGCTGATTATTTCGTATCGCGGAAGTTAGTTTCTGCTTAACGGAAGACTGCCCGTGGTCAGGGAGGACTGTCAAGAGCGCCCGCAAAAAAGCGCCCCCGGCGCGGGCGGCGCGGGGGCGCTTCGGAAGAGGAGGGCTCAGGGAGGATCACAGGGCGTCGACGGCACTCACCTTCCAGCCCTCGGACGCGCGGGTCATCGTCATCCGCACCCGGTTCAGATCCACGCGGGACCCCGAGACCTGGGTGCTCTCGGTGATCTGGTTGACGAAGAGCAGCACCCTGACCTTGTCCGGAGAAGCAGATACGACGGAGGCCGTGGCGACCGTCGCCTTGACCACCCCGCGGTACTTCTTCGCGGTCGGTCCCACCACGGTGGCCGTGGTCTTCCGGTACTCGTCGCGGAACTTCCCGGTCAGATGGGTGCGGGCCCGGGCGAAATCACGGTCCAGATGCCGGTAGTCGTACGAGAACACGACCGGTGCCGCCTTCCGTGCGGCCGCGACAGCCTCCGCCCTCGCGTCGTCCGCCCGCCGGTCCTCCTTGTACCGCCACCCGAGTACGGCGACCGCGACCAGCCCCGCGACCAGCAGGACGCCCAGGACCGCGGTGAGCGGCCTCCGCCGGCGGAGCGTACCCCGTTCCTCCGGCGGGTCCTCTTCCTCGAACGACTCCGGTGACGGCTCGGGTGGGTCGTCCCAGCCGTCCTTCGGGGCCTCGACGAGCACGGTGCGTCCTGCGAGGGGCTCCTCGTCGTCGGTCGCCGGGCCCGGTTCACGGTGGCCGCGCTCCGCGCGCTTGGCAGCGGCGCGGGCGGCCGCGGGCATGGTGCGCCGGGTGCCGGAGGCGGGGCCGCGGCCTCGGGTGGTCGTCTTCGCCATGGTCGTACTCCTCACTCGTGGGTGGCCCTCAGCCGACGAACTCGACGCCGGAGGTCAGCCAGCGGCCGTCCCGGTGCACCAGGTCGAGCTGCAGCCGGTAGGTGCGCGCCTCCCCGTCGGGCACGGCCGTGTTGGTCACCTTGCTGTCGGCCACCACCAGGACACGGGCCGAGTCCTCGTCGGACCGGACGATGCCCGCTTCCAGGACCTGGCCCTCGGACACGGACCTGTTCTCGGCGACGAGCTCGGTCAGTTGCTCGGTCTGCGCGGCGAACTGTTTCTTGAAGTCGCCGGTGGCTGCCTTGAGCACGTTCGCGCTGTCCCGGTCGTAGTGCCGGTAGTCGAGCGAGGTGAAGTTCAGCGCCGACTGGCGGGCCGCGGCGAGGACGTCCTGGCGCCGCTGCTCCGTCTCGCGCTGTTCGTGGAGGCCGAGGCTCAGCCAGATCGTCAGCGCGGTGGTGAGGACGGTCGCCACGACGAGTCCGGCCGTCATCCCCCCGGGTCGTATCAGCCTCATGCCATGGGGCCAACGAGCAGCCATTGCCACGACTCCTTTCCGAACACGGCCTGTTGGCCGCCCGCCGAGCCGATCTCGACGTACCTTCCGTCCGGGCCGGTGGTGGTGCCGGTCTCCGGGTCGTACGGCGTGACGTACGCCGTCCGGTTCGCGCCGCCGGAAGCGGCGGAAGCGCCGGGGGCGTTCTGTGCGCCCCGCACCGAGGTGTCGCTGCCGCGCGGGGCCGTGCAGCGCGCGTCGGTGTTCGCCTCGCGCGTGCTGGTGTCCGCGGGGTCGCGGCGGGCCGTGCCGTAGCCCTGGGTGCAGGCGGGCGGGTCGTCGGCGTTCACCACCAGGCCGAAGTGGGTGGTGCCGTCGCCCGGGACGACGGTGTAGCTGCCCGCGACCATCACCGGGAAGGTGACCAGGGCCTGCTCCACCCCGGGCAGCCGCGCCACCATGACCTGGCCACCGCTGATCAGATTGGCCAGGAGCACCGACAGACGCGGTGATAGGGACTTCAGGAGGGAGTTGACCTCCTGAGCGGCCGGCCTCGCGTTGCCGATCAGCTTGCGCAGGTCACCGTCGCTCGCCTTCAACTGGGCGGTGAGCGCCGCCAGATCGCGCGCGAACGACTTGATGGACGAGCCCTGGTCGGCCTGCGTCTTGAGAACCGTCCGTGAGTCCTCGATCAGCGAGATCGTCTCCGGGAGCGCGTCCGACGCCGACTCCACGAGTGAGTTGCCCGAGCCCACCAGGCGGCTCAGGTTCGGTCCGGTGCCGGAGAAGGCCTTGTCCAGCTCGTCGACGGTGACCCGCAGATCGTCCTTGCCGACCGAGTTCACCAGCCGGTCCAGGCTGCGGACGAGGTCCGTGGTCGGCAGCGGCACGCGCGTGCTGTGGCGCGGGATCGCGCTGCCGTCGAGGAGATACGGGCCGTGGGAGGTGCGCGGCTGCAGGTCGACGTACTGCTCGCCGACCGCCGAACGGTTCGCCACGACCGCGAGGGTGTCGGCCGGGATGCGCGGCGCCCCGTCCTCGATGTCGAGCGCGACGGACACGCCGTCGGATCCCGTCAGCCGCAGTGCGCCGACCCGGCCCACCGGCACCCCGCGGTAGGTGACCTCGGCTCCGGGGAAGATCCCCCCGGAGTCGGCGAAGTCCGCCCGCACGGTGTAACCGCGGTCCAGGACCTCGTCCACCAGGCCGGTGTACTCCGCGCCGACGTACGACACCCCGACGGCGGTCAGGGTGGCGAAGGCGAGCAACTGGGCCTTGACCGTACGTGTGATCACGACTGGACCCCCTTCAGCATCAGCTCCGCGAGTTCCAGGTCGATCCCCTCGGGCAGGCCGCCCGAGGACGTGTAGCTGCTGGTGCACACCGGCGGGCACAGCGGGTGGCCGCCGCCGGACGGGGCCGAGGGGGACGGCACGCTCGGTGTGCTCGGCAGCGCGGTGGGCGTCGGGACGCCCGGCACCTCCGGGAGATCGGGTACGTCCGGCAGGTCGGGTGTCTCGGGAAGCCCGGGGACCTGGGGGTCCCCGTCGCCGCCAGGGCCGGGCTCGTCCGTCAAGTTGCCGTAGAGACCCGCCAGATCGAGGTCCGCGGTGATGTGCAGGTTGACGTAGTCACCCTTGATGGCATCCACCACGTTGCGCGGGAATGGGTAAGTGGTCAGTAGCTCAAGGGAGTTGGGCAGGTTGTTGCCCGCCTTGTTCAGCTGTCGCAGGATCGGCCGCAGCTGCCTGAGGTTGGCGACCGTGTCGTCGTGCGAGGCGTTGACCACCTTCGTGCCCGCCTTGCCCAGCTTCGACAGCGCGGTGAGCATGCGCGTCAGGTCGCGCCGCTGGTCGGCCAGGACCTTCAGGGCCGGCGGCATCGTGTCCACGGCCTCGGCGATCGTCGTCTTCTCCTTGCCCAGCCGTTTGGCCAGCCGGTCCACGGCCCGCAACGCGCGGACGATGTCCTCGCGCTGGTCGTCCAGGCCGCCCAGGAAGGTGTCCAGCTCCTTGAGCAGGGACTTCACCCGGTTCTCCCGGCCCTCCAGGGCCTTGTTCAGTTCCACGGTGATCGTCTTGAGCTGGGCCACCCCGCCGCCGTTGAGCAGCGCGGACAGGGCGGACAGCACCTCCTCGATCTCCGGGTTGCGGCCGCTGCGGGACAGCGGGATGCGGTCGCCGTCGCCGAGCCGGCCCACGGGCGCGGCCTGAGCCGGGGCGGAGAGCGCCACGTACTTCTCGCCCAGCATGCTCGTCTGCCGCAGCTCGGCGACCGCGTTGGCGGGCAGCTTCACCGAGTCGGCGACCCGGAGGCGCACGCGGGCGTGCCAGCCGTCCAGCTCGACCTTCTCCACGGCCCCCACGGTGACGTTGTTGACCTTCACCGCCGACTGCGGCACCAGGTCCAGGACGTCCCGGAACTCGACGGTGACGTGGTAGGCGTGGCCGTCGGCGGCGGCTCCGCCGGGGAGCTGGACGTCGTACCAGCCGTTGAACTCGCAGCCGGACATCAGCAGCGTCCCGACGGCCGCCCACGCGACGGCCCCGCCCTTGCGCAGTGGCCTCATGTGCTCGCCCCCAGGATGCCGCCGAGGGTGCGGTCGACCGTGCCGGTGACCGCGGTGCCCTGGGGCACTTCGGGCAGGGAGTCGAAGAGGTCCCTCAGTTCCCCGCAGTCGGTCTTCTCCCCGGTTGTCTTCAGGATCGAGCACAGCAGCGACGCCGGATCCTGCGGATGGTCGGGGTTGTTGCGGGTGTCGAGGGTGCCGGCGGAGGGGTTGTAGGCGTTGTTCAGGTTCGACATGCCGGTCGGCGCGACCTCCAACAGCTCCTCCAGTGCCGCCCGTTGGGTGACGAGCACCTTGGTCACCTTGCTGAGGCCCTCCACGTTCGAGGTCAGCGACTTCTTGTTCTTCTTCACGAAGCCGGACACGTCACCGAGCGCCGTGCCGAGGTGTTTCAGCGCGGCCGCCAGGTCCTTGCGCTCGCCGGCCAGCTGCTCGGCGACCGTCGCGAGGCTGCTGTTGAACGACCGCACGCTCTTGTCGTCGGCGGCCAGCGCCGCCGTGAACACCTGGAGGTTGCGGACCGTGCCGAACAGGTCCGTACGGCCGTCGGACAGGGTCGTGACCGCCTCCGAGAGGTCCTCGACCGTCTGATGGAGGTTCTCGCCCTGGCCGTCGAGGTTGTCGGCGCTGACCCCGAGCAGCCGGGACAGGGCACCGTCCTTGTTGGCGCCCTCGGGGCCGAGTGCGTCGGCCGTGGTGTGCAGGCTGTCGAAGATGCGGTCCAGCTCGACCGGTACGGCCGTGCGCGACTCGGGGATCTCGTCCCCGCTCCGCAGCACCGGACCGCTCCGGTACACCGGCAGCAGCTGCAGGTAACGGTCGCTGACCACCGAGGAGTTGATGATCGCGGCCTGCGCGTCCGCCGGGACCTTGCGGCCCGCGTCGTACTCCAGGTCGACCCGCACCCGGCCGCCCTCCGGCGTGATCTTCCTGACCTCGCCGATCCGGACGCCGAGCACGCGGACGTCCGAGCCGGGGTAGATGCCGACCGTGCGCGGGAAGTACGCCGTGACACGGACCGGCTCGGAGCGCGGCCACAGGACGTAGGTGAGCGCGGCGACGAGGACCAGGGTGGTCAGCAGCGCCAGGCGCTTCCTCCAACGGCTGCTCACCGGGCACCTCCCGTCCGCGGCACCACGGGAGCGGCGACCAGGTTCTGGACGTAGGAGTCGAACCAGCGGCCGTTGCCGAGGGTGTTGGTGAAGACCCGCACGTAGGGGGCCAGGAGCTTGATGCTCCGGTCCAGGCTGGATTGGTTCCGTTCGAGCATCTCCACCACGCGGTTCAGGCCCCTGAGCGCGGGCCCGATCTCCTTCTCGTTGTCCTGGACCAGGCCGGAGAGCTGGACGCCGAGCGCGGCGGAGCTCTTCAGCAGCTTGTGGATCGCCGTACGCCGCTTGCTGATCTCCTTGAACAGCTTGTCGCCGTCCTTGACCAGGGCGGTGAAGTCGCTCGACCGGTCGGCGAGTACGCCCGTCACGCCGTTCGCGTGGTCGAGGAGCTCCCTGAGGGCCTTGTCGCGCGAGGCCACCGTCCGGGAGATCCGCGACAGGCCCTTGAGGGACGCCCGTACCTCGGCGGGGGAGTCCTCGAACGTCGTCGAGATGGTGTCCAGGGCCTTCGCCAGCCGGTCGGTGTCGACCTCCTCCGTCGTGGTCGTGAGATCGCTGAACGCCTGCACGACGTCGTACGCGGAGACGGTCCGCTTCAGCGGGATCTCGCTGCCCGGCTTCAACTGCCCGCCGCCCTTCGGGTGGAGGGCCAGGTACTTCGCGCCGAGGATCGTCTTGACCCGGATCGACGCGCCGGTCGCGGTGCCGAACCCCGGCTCGCCCTTGATCTTGAAGGTGACCTTGACGTGGTCGCCGTCCAGGTCGACCTCCTCGACCTTGCCGACCTTGACCCCGGCGATCCGCACCTCGTCGCCCGGCTTGAGACCGCCCGCTTCCGCGAAGGCCGCGCTGTACGTCTCGCCGTCGCCGATCACCGGCAGACGGTCGGCGTTGAACGCGGCCACCGCCAGCAGCGCGAGCACGGTGAGGCCCACCGCGCCGATGACGACCGGATTGCGCTCACGGAAGGGGCCGAGGCGCGGGCGGCGGATGCGGGGAAGCCGTATGCGGGGCGGCTCGACGCGCACCTTGATCAGCGGTTGCCGGCGGGGCCCCCGGCGCGGCAGGAGCCGTACCTTCGGCAGCCGTATTCTCGGCAGCTTCGGCGGCTCCACCCGCACTTTGAACAGCGGCTCCGGGCGGTGTTTGCGGCTCATGCCCCGCACCTCGCCCTCGCCACGTGCATCTGGGGCGTGAGCACCTGCTTCGTCTTCGGCAGCACGATCCGGCCGTCGAAGTCGCACAGGTAGAAGTTGAACCACGAGCCGTAGGACGCGGTCCCCGTCAGCTCGTTGAGCTTGTTCGGCAGCCGCTTCAGCACGCCTTCCACGGTCTCCTCGTTGTCGTTCAGCGTCCCGGTGAGCTCGGTCAGCTCCGCGATGTCGTCCTTGAGCGGCGGACGCGCGTCCTTCAGCAGGCCCGAGGTGGCCTCCGTCAGGTCGCCGATGCTCACCAGTGACTCCCCGATGGGCTTGCGGTCGGCGGACAGGCCCGAGATGACCCGGCGCAGCTGCTTGAGCAGCCCGGAGAAGCGGGCGCCGCGCTTGTCGAGCGTCCCCAGCACGGTGTTGAGGTTGTCGATCACCGAGCCGATCAGCTTGTCCCGGCCGGCCAGCGTCGTGGTGAGCGACGCCGTGTGCGCCAGCAGGCTGTTGATGGTGCCGCCCTCGCCCTGGAGTGTCTTGATGATCTCGGTGGCGAGCTGGTTGACGTCCTTCGGGCTGAGTGCGGCGAACAGCGGCTTGAAGCCGTTCAGCAGGGCGTTCAGGTCGAGGGCCGGCTGGGTGCGGGAGAGCGGGATCGTCGCGCCGGGCCGCAGCCGGGTGCCGTCGCCCGCGCCCTCGGTCAGCGCCACGTACCGCTGTCCGACCAGGTTGCGGTAGCGGATGACGGCGCCGGTGCCGGTCAGCAGCGGCCGGTCCTCGGTGACCGTGAAGGTGACCTCGGCCAGCGTCCGGTCCTTGATCCGGATGCCCTCGACCTCGCCGACCCGCACTCCGGCCACCCGGATGTCGTCGCCCTCCTCCAGGCCGGTGACGTCGCTGAAGACCGCGCGGTACCGGTGCTCTGGGGCGAAGGAGATGTTCACGATGGTGGCGGCGAGCAGGGCCGTGGCCAGGATCGTCACCAGGGCGAAGAGACTGAACTTGATGAGCGGGGCGGCGGTCTGCCGGGCTCCTGCGGTGCTCATGCGACGCTCACCGCCGTCCCGCGCGCCATCGGCCCGAACAGCAGCGTCGCGACCGGCGGCACCTCGTCCGCGGGCACCCCCAGGACCGGCGCCACGAGGGAGCCGACGGCCCGCTGCTCGGCCCGGGTGGAGGAGACGCCGAGCGGGCCGTCCGAGGACGAACCCGGCTTCTTGGAACCGTCGTCGAGATGGACGCCCGGTGCCGGCACCTGAGGATGCGGCAGGCCATGGCAGTTCGGCCCCGACCGCTCGCCGTAACGCGGCTCCTCGCCCGGCTCGTACGCCCCCTGCGGCCGTACGACCTCCAGCGTGATGTGCATCTTGCCGCCTCGGAACGCCTCCTCGGACGCCTTCTCCTGCCGGACCAGGCCGGCCAGCAGACAGGGGTACTCGGGGGAGTAGCGGGCGAACAGCTCCAGTGTGGGGCGGGATACCTGGCCGAGGGTGATGAGCCGGTCGCCGTTGGCGTCGAGGAAGTCCTCGGCGGTGCCCGCGACGGTCGCCGTGCTCTTCAGCGCCGCCGCCAGCCGGTCCTTCTGCTCGACGATCGTGCGGCTGGTGGTGACGGTGTTGCGCAGGATCTCCATCAGGTCGGGCGCCGCGTCGCCGTACATCTCGGCGACGTCGGCGAAGCGTGCGATGTCCTCTTTCAGGGACGGCAGGTGCGGATTGAGGCGGCGCAGGTAGGCCTCCACTCGCGTGAGGTTGTCGCCGATCCGGTCGCCGCGGCCCTCCAGGGCGGTGGCGAACGCGGAGAGCGTGGCGTTGAGCTTGCCGGGCTGGACCGTCCGCAGCAGGGGCAGCAGGTCGTTCATCAGCTGCTGGAGCTCGATGCCGACGCGGGTGCGGTCCTGGGTGATGACGTCTCCGGCGCGGATCGGGCGAGCTGAAGAGGACGCGGAGCGCTCGGGCGGGACCAGGTCGACGTACTTCTCGCCGAACAGCGTCTTGGGCAGCAGGCGGGCGTGCACGTCGGACGGGATGTGGGCGACGTGCTCCGGCTTGAGCGCGATGTCGAGCGTCGCCTTCGTCCCGTCGGCCCGCACCTCGCGCACCTCGCCGACCAGCAGCCCGCGCAGCTTGACGTCGGCGCGCGGATCGAGCTGGTTGCCGAGGCTGTCGGCCTCCAGGGTGATCCGCACGACCGGCGTGAACACCTGCCGGTAGACGGCGACGGACAGGGACAGCAGCAGTGCGAGCACGGCGATGAAGACGACGCCGTACAACCGCAGTCTCAGCACCCTCATACGGCGGCTCACCCCGCTATCCGTACGGTCGTGTTGGCGCCCCAGATCGCGAGCGACAGGAAGAAGTCCAGGACGTTGATCGCCACGATCGAGGTCCGCACCGCACGGCCCACCGCCACGCCGACGCCCGCCGGGCCGCCGCTCGCGTAGTAGCCGTAGAAGCAGTGCACCAGGATGATCAGGACGGCGAAGACGAGCACCTTGCCGAAGGACCACAGCACGTCGACCGGGGGCAGGTACTGCTGGAAGTAGTGGTCGTAGGTGCCCGCCGACTGCCCGTAGTAGACGGTGGTGATCGTGCGGGCGGCCAGGTACGAGGACAGCAGGCCGATCACGTACAGCGGGATGACGGCCACGAACCCGGCGATCATCCGCGTCGTCACCAGGAACGGCAGCGAGGGAACGCCCATGACCTCCAGCGCGTCGGTCTCCTCGCTGATCCGCATCGCGCCCAGCTGGGCCGTGAAACCGGCGCCGACGGTCGCCGAGAGCGCGAGCCCGGCCACCAGCGGGGCGATCTCGCGCGTGTTGAAGTACGCAGAGAGGAACGCCACGAAGTTGGAGGTGCCGAGCTGGTTCAGGGCCGCGTAGCCCTGCAGGCCCACCTCCGTGCCGGTGAAGAACGACAGGAAGGCGATCACGCCGACCGTGCCGCCCACCACCGCGAGCGCGCCCCGGCCGAAGCTCACCTCGGCGAGCAGCCGCAGGATCTCCTTCTTGTAGCGGCGCAGGGTGCGGCCGGTCCACGCCAGCGAGCGGCCGTAGAAGGAGAGCTGGGTGCCCAGCGCCTCCAGGGAGCGCAGAGGTCGATCGAGAAGTCTCATCGGCTAACCCCTCTGCGGGACGACCTGGAAGTACACCGCGGTCATCACGAAGTTGGTCACGAACAGCAACATGAAGGTGATCACCACCGACTGGTTCACCGCGTCGCCCACACCCTTCGGCCCGCCTTTCGCGGTCAGTCCCTTGTACGAGGCGACGATCCCGGCGATCGCGCCGAACACCAGCGCCTTGACCTCGGCCGCCCACAGGTCGGAGAGCTGGGCGAGCGTGGTGAAGGAGGCGAGGTAGGCGCCCGGAGTGCCGTTCTGCAGGACGACGTTGAAGAAGTAGCCGCCCGCCACGCCGACCACCGACACCAGGCCGTTGAGCAGCACCGCCACCACCATCGACGCCAGTACGCGCGGGACGACCAGCCGGTGGATGGGGTCGATGCCGAGGACCTGCATCGCGTCGATCTCGTCGCGGATCTTCCGTGCCCCGAGGTCGGCGCAGATCGCCGTACCGCCGGCGCCCGCGATCAGCAGCGCGGTGACGATCGGCGAGGCCTCGCGCAGGACGGCGAGCACGGAGGCGGCACCCGAGAAGGACTGGGCGCCCAACTGCCGGGTCAGACTGCCGATCTGCAGCGCGATGACCGCCCCGAAGGGGATGGAGACCAGGGCCGTCGGCAGGATCGTCACGCTCGCGACGAACCACGCCTGCTGGATGAACTCCCGCGCCTGGAACGGCCGTCGGGGAATCGTCCGGACGACGTCCAGCGCCATCGCGAAGAGGCTGCCCGAGTGCCGCAGCCCTCCGATGGGGGACAGGCTCATGCGCCGGCCACCGCCCTCTGACGCAGCGCGGCCTCGCGCCGGGCGATCGCCTCCCAGCGGGGTGGCCGGGCGATGCCCGGCCCCGGCAGCAGGCGGGGAGTCAGCTCCTGAACGCGCGCGCTGTCGTCGATCTGCGCGAGCTCCTGCTCGACCTGCGCCGCGTCCTTCTCCTCCGCCATGCCGATCGGGCCCTGCATCCGGCCGTTCAGGAACTGCCGTACGACCGGCTCGTGGCTCGTCAGCAGCTCCTCGCGCGGCCCGAACATCACCAGCTCGCGGCGGAACAGCAGCCCGATGTTGTCCGGCACCTGGCGGGCCGAGGCGATGTCGTGCGTGACGATCAGGAAGGTCGCGTCGATCTGGGCGTTGAGGTCGACGATCAGCTGGTTGAGGTAGGCCACGCGGACCGGGTCGAGGCCCGAGTCGGGTTCGTCGAAGAGGATGATCTCCGGGTCGAGGACGAGGGCCCGGGCCAGCCCGGCGCGCTTGCGCATCCCGCCGGAGATCTCGCCGGGCAGCTTCCCCTCGGCGCCGATCAGCCCGACCATGTCCATCTTCTCCAGCACGATGCGCCGGATCTCGCTCTCGGACTTACGGGTGTGCTCGCGCAGCGGGAAGGCGATGTTGTCGTACAGGTTCATCGAGCCGAACAGCGCACCGTCCTGGAACAGCACGCCGAAGAGCTTGCGCACCTCGTACAGGTCGTGCTCGCGGAGCTTGGTGATGTCCCGGCCCTGGATCGTGATCGAGCCGCGCTCCGGCTTCAGCAGGCCGACGA
The DNA here is from genome assembly GCF_040295365.1 of Streptomyces sp. NPDC002838. Lineage (NCBI taxonomy): Bacteria > Bacillati > Actinomycetota > Actinomycetes > Kitasatosporales > Streptomycetaceae > Streptomyces > Streptomyces sp. NPDC002838. The sequence goes on from NZ_JBEOVF010000024.1 coordinate 54,405, forward strand.
GCGTCTTGAGGAACACCGACTTGCCCGTGCCGGAGGGGCCGAGCATGACCGAGACCTCCCCGGCAGGCAGCGTCAGCGAGACGTCCTGCCAGATGACCTGGTGACCGAAGGACTTGGTCAGCCCTTCCACACAGATCTCGACACCCATCCGGTCCACCCTTCAGCCCATGGAGCAGCTCTGACATCTGCTCTACGGGGAGGGGCGGGGCGTCCGTCGCTCGAGTGGCGGATTTTTTTCCAGCGGGTTTCCGGGCGCTACGGAAGCGGGCGCACCGTGGGCTCGGGGAGCGAGGGGGACGGTGCGGCGGGAGCCTCCGGGACTGCCGGGACCGCCGTGTCCGTCGGCACCGCGGAGGGCTCCACCGGCAGGTCGGGGACGTCCGGCGGCTGCGGGACGTCGGGCACCTGCGGGACCTCCGGCGCGGACAGCCCGGGCAGCGGCGACACCCAGACCTTTGGAACGTCGGGGACCTCCGGCAGCGACGGCACGGACAGCGGGAGGAACGACGCGCCGGCGGGGGACTCGGCCGCTGTGCGCTCGGCTGCCGCAGCCGTGGGCTCATTCCCCCGAGGCGGACGACCCCCGCCACCGCCGTCCGGCCGCGACGTCTCCGCGTCCGGCGAGGCGACCGCGGGCCGAGGCGCCGTACGGCCCCCGCCTCCGCTGCCGTCGAGGGCGTACGGCAGCACGAACCCCGCCACCGCCAGGGACGCCGCCGTCGAGGCGACCGCCACGGCCTGCGCCCTGCCGACCCCGCGCGGCCGACCCCACCCGATCAGGAACAGCGCGACCCCGAACGTGGCCGCCAGCGACTGCCGCAGCGTCCGCCGGGCCCGGGCCAGCAGCGACTCGACGGTCCGGTAGCTGAGCCCCATCTCGACGGCGACCTGGCCGACGTCGAGGTCCTCCGACTTCAGCCGCAGCGCCTCGGCCTGCCGCGCGGGCAGCTCACCACTGCGCACCGCCAGCCACTTCGCCTCGGCCCGGTCGCACACCGCGTCCTCGACGGGCACCGGACCGGGGGCGATCAGCGTCGGGCTGGTGCGGACCTCGGCCTCGCGGTTGACCTGCCGGTAGCGGTCCACGCACAGCCGCACCGTCACCGTCGTCAGCCAGGCCGCGAGCCGCTCGTCGTCCAGGTCGGGGCGCTCGGCGGCGCGCAGCATCGCCTCGTGCACCGCGTCCTCGGCGTCCTCGAGGCTCATCGACCTGCGCCGGGCCACCTTGAGCAAGTGCTCGCGGTGGCTCCACATGCGCTGCCAACGTTCGTCGGCGGCTTGCGTCTCCGCAGGCATGTTCGTCGCCATGAGGGCCCCTTCGTGCTCGCCCGCCGGTCTCGGCCGTCCGGCGGGTGGTGACATTACCGTCCGGTAGCCGCGGTTGTGGAGGGGGAGACAAGAACGTCATGCGACACGTGTTTGACATCGCTGTTCGGGGAAGGCGAACGCGCATGGCGGTCACGGGAGTTGGGGGCGGACGATGATCGGATCCCGGGCAGTGCCCACGAACGGACTCTCTCCCGTGTACGACGAGACCGGTGCCGCGTCCGCGCGTTTCCTCAGGTGGCTGGGCGAGGAGACGGGCGGCGTCGCCGGGAACCGAGTGCCCAGCGCCGCCTACGCACCCCATGAGCGGTGCAGCCTGGAACTGGTCGAGGACGTCGTGGAACGCCTGGCCGCCCTCGGCTGGATAGCCGTGCACAACGACTCCGGTGCCGTGCCCCCGCTGGTCAGCCCCACCGGCACCGGGCTCGCGGAGGTGCGGGCCTGGGACGAGGCGTACGCCGATCGGGACTCCCGGCGGCGGTATGCCAAGGCGGCCCTGTTCGCCTGGTGGGACCGGGCCGGGCGGCACCGGAGCGGCGAGCCGAACCCCGAGGACTTCCTGTGGGCCCGGGAGGCCTTCTACTGCGGCCGCCGGCTCGCCCTCGAGGACCTGGAGTACGCCAAGGACCATCTGGACCTGCCCACCCCGGTCCACGTCGGCGTCACGGAACAGGGCGCCGGAGTGTTCCTGTCCTTCGAGCAGCTGGCCCTGCTGGTGCAGGCGTCCCGCCCCGACCTGTCGGAGGCCGACAGCGAGGTGCGGCAGGTGCGCGAGCTCGCCGGGGCCCTGACCGAGGCCGCCCAGCGCGGTGCCGAGCCCGACGCGGGCACGCTGCAGCGCTTCCTGAAGCACAGCAGCGACCTGGTGCAGGCGGGTTCCAGATCGGTGGGCTCGATGGGCAGGGACATGGCGTCCGGCATCGTGTCGGAGATCCTCAACTCGATGCTGAGGCTGGGATGAGCGATCATGCCGTGGGTCCCGCACCGGGGGCAGAGGAGCAGATTCCGGAGGCATACGCGCGCCAGCCCCTGCTGCGGCAGCTGGTACCGCGGCTGGTCGGTCTCGACCGCGACCGGCACCGCAGACGGCGGCACCACGAGTTCGCCGAGGACCTGCCGGTGGTGCTGCTCAGCGGGCGGCACGGCACCGGCAAGAGCGCCCTGCTGGACGATCTCAAGGAGGCCTACGCGCCCGACGCCGGGCCCTGGCCGGGGCCGCGCGTGCCGTTCGCGCGGATCAACTGCGCGACGCTTCAGGAGCGGGCCAGGGTCGGCCCGGAGATCTCCAACAACTCCTACGCGGTGGAGGTCCTGTCCGTACTCGTCACCCAGCTGTCCCGTCCCGTCGCGGGGTTCGGGCGGCTGTGTTTTCCCCGGACCACCGCCGGGCTGCTCGCCGTGGTGTCCGCCCGGCGCCCCGGCAACGACGACGAACTGCGGGTGGCCGACCGGCACACGGCCGCCCTGATGGGGCCCCCGACGGGCGGGGGCCCGCCGCCCACCTGGGACACGCTCTTCCGCGCGGCGCTGCCCGCTTCCCCCGACCCCGCGGAGTTTCCCGAGGCGGCCGTGCGCACCTACCTGGGCAGGCAGTACCGATGGCGCTCGCGCAGACTCGCCTCCCGTCATCTGGTCGGCTGGTACGAGAGCTACCGCAGCGAGGCCGACAACCGGCTGCGCGGCATGCCGCCGGGCGCGGACGCGCAGCCGCGGCCGGTGCCGGCCGCGGAGCGCGCGCAGGCCGTGGCCCGGCTCTGCCAGGAGTTCCACCAGGGCCGCGGCTTCCGGCGCGGCGTCGAACGCATGCTGATGGCCGCGTTCCTCGCGGACGTGCGCTACGGCCCCTTCCGGCGCGGGAACCGCGCCCCGCGTCCGCTGGTCCTCCTCGACAACGCGCACACCGACGCCGGCCGTGACTTCCTCGAACTGCTCCTGGAAGAACGGGCGCGGATCGGCCGCGGAGCCCGCGACCAGCTGGTCGTGATCGCCACCGAACTGCGCGGCGACGACAGCCCGGCCACCCGGGACGACGCCCCCGACGGCGAGAACGACCCCTACCCGGCCGCCGCCCACCGGTCGCTGCACGAGGTCGGCCAGAACTCCAGATGGACCCGCAACGGGACCGCTCCCTCCGCGGGCGTGCTGGTCCTGCCGCTGCCGCCGCTCGACACGGAGCACCTGGAGAGGATGCTCAAGCGCGACGACCGGGCCTCCTTCGACCCGTACATCGCCACCGCCGTACACGATCTGACCCGAGGCCACCCCATGGGAGCCCGCCGGCTGTGCGACGCCGTGGTGCACAAGGCGCGCACCGGTCAGTGGGTGGCGGCCGAGGAACTCCTCGACCTGACCCACCCCGGCGGCGCCGGCGAATCCGTCATCTGGCGGCTGCTGAACACCCTGGTCGGCAGCGAGAACCACGACGAGCTGTGCCTGTTCTCCCTGGCCTGGGACCGGGAGGCGGCCGAGCAGCTGGCCGAGCGGTGGGTGCCGCGCCGGATCGACGGCCTGCCCGCAGCCGACGGCGCCGCCGCTCAGCTGGAACGGGAGCGCTGGTCGCGGGGAACGGGCAGCCGGCCGTTCATTACCGATCGTTTCCTGCGCGCCCTCCTTGTCCACCAGATGCGCAGCGGGCGCGGCGGCAGTGGGGTGGACTGGTTCAGCGCGCACGCCCTGCTCGCCGAGCACCACCGGCAGCGGGCCGAGGGCCGCTCGGGGCAGGCGGAGCGGGACGAGCGGTCCCGCTTCCTGTGGCACCGGCTCGCCGGGGGAGAGGCGTGGGAGGTCGTCGACTGGCTGCACGCGGAGTTCCTCAGGGACGACGGCGACGCGGTCGACTGGCTGCACATCCTGCGCACCGTGGCCCATGCGCCACGTCCGCCGGGGGACATCTGGTTCGAGCAGTGCCAAGAGGTCGCCAAGGGCCGCCGGGACCGGCTGCAGCTCCAGGCGGACCCGGACGGGGGCCTGGAGAAGCAGGCCGTCAACCGGCTGCTGCACGCCCTGTGGTACGCGGCCGACGAACTGGCCGAGGCGGACCGGACCCTGGCCGACCGGATCGGCCAGGACCTGTCCTTCCTCTCCGCCCAGCATCTGACCGGCCGCGCGGTCCTGGCCCAGGCTGCCATCCGCTGGCCGCGCGCGGTGCGGGACGGCGAGGACTGGCCCCTCGACCGCCGCTGGCAGGGCGACCAGCCGCGAACGGGAGGGGCGCGATGAGCAGGACGGACCGCAGAAACTGGGCCTGGCTGCCGGGCCGGCTCCGCTTCCGGGTGTTCGGCCTGATCGATGTGGTGGTCCTGTGGACGCTGGTCGCCGTCCTGGCGGGAGCCGGTGCCTGGTGGGGCCTGGACACCTACCGGGAGCACCGCGACTACTGCACCGAGAACCAGGAGCTGCGGCGCGTGGACGGGGAGGCGGCCGACGAGTGCATCGGCGTCACGGCAGCGGCGTACCCCTTCGCCCCGGACCTCGCCGACGTCCTGGGCCGGATCGAGGAGGAGAACGAGGCGGCACGGGAGTCGGGCAAGCCGGTGGTGAGCGTCGCCGTCGTCATGCCGTACACCTCCAGGAGCCGGGGCGCGGCCATGTCGAAGGAGCTGATCCGGCACTCCCTCCAGGGCGCCTACCTCGCCCAGCGCGGCCACAACCACGGGCCCGCCACCCGCGACACAGCCGTCCAGCTCCTCTTCGCCAACGTCGGCGAGGATCTGAGCCACTGGCGGACCGTGACCGACGAACTGGCCTCCCGGACCGGCGACGACAGACCCCTCGTCGCCGCCATCGGCCTGCCCAACAGCGACGACGCCACGCTCGCCGCCGTGAAGAAGGGACTCGGGCACGCGAAAATCCCGTCCGTCAGCGCGGTGCTCAGCTCCCGCGAGATGGAGCACCCCTACCTGCTCAAGGTCTCGCCCTCCACCGACCAGCTCGTCGACGCCCTCAAGCGCTACGTGAGCGCGAACCGGGTGAACCGCGAGGACACGTTCATGATCGCCGACGAGCGGGACGACAACTACGTCGCCAACCTCCGCCGCGTCTTCCGCCGCGAGTTCGGCGCGCAGTACGGCATCACCGACGACGAGGTGCAGCGGCGGACCGAGACGTACCAGGGCATCAAGGGCCCCGAGGAAGGCGAGCCGCAGATCTTCCGGCGGGCCGTGTCCGCGATGTGCGCGGTCGGCACCAGGACGGTGTTCCTGGCCGGCCGGGACGCGGACCTGCCGCCCTTCCTGGAGACCATCGACCAGACGCGTTCCTGCGACCGGGGCCCGGACGAGGAACCGATGCGCATCCTGCGCGTCAGCACGGGCCGCGACCCGGTCACCGAGACCGCCGGGATGCGCGCGATCGCCGAGCGCAACAACCTCGAGATCGTGACCGCGGCCGCCGTGGACGCACCCCGCTGGCGTGCGGCCAGAAGCGACGACCAGGTCCCCAAGGCCTTCGCGCTCTTCGCCCAGTCCTACGACCGGTACTTCGGAGAGGAGAAGGCCGACGCCCTCAACGACGGGTACGCCGTGATGTACCACGACGCCCTCACCGCCGTGGGAACCGCCGTGTCCGCCGCCCGGGACAGCGGCATCGAGGCCGTGAGTCACAACGACGTCTACGACGAACTGCGCCGCGGCAGCCCGGGCGGACACTGCGCCGCGGGCTGCGTACCGGGCGTGAGCGGCGTGTTCACCTTCGCGGACGAGAGCATCGGGACGGACGAGGGCGCCCGGCACGAGGCGGCGACCGGCCTGTGGCCGGTGTGCAAACCGGTACCGGTGGTGACCTTCCCGAAGGAGCGGCGAGACAGGTCGCCGCTCTACCGGACCTATGAGGAGCCGGGGAAGAACACCTGCCCCCGGCCGTGATCCGGCCTGACCGGGCGACGGGCGGAGCGGATCCGAGCGTGGCTCCCCGTGGCCGCCCCGCGCGCGTTAGGTTGTGCGCGTGCGATTGAGAGTGGAGTTCACGACCGAGCCCTTCGACCTCGACGAGGCGCCGGCGCACGCCCTGGTGGCCCGCGAGGTCATCGAGGCGGCCGAGCTGGACGCGGTGGACGTCGGGCCGTTCGGCAACACGGCGGAGGGCAGCGCCGACGTCGTGCTCACCGCCGTGGACACCCTGATGCGCAGGGCCCTGGAGGCCGGTGCCACCCGGATCTCGCTCCAGGTCAACGTGATCGGGGAGGGGGAGAAGTGACCGGCGCCGCGGACGAGCCCTTCATCACCGCCGTGAAGCCGCTGGTCGACGCCATGGGCGGGGAGATCCTCCCGCCGGACGAGGCCGGTCCCGACGACGTCGTGCTCTCCTGGGAGGGCGTGGAGGTCGTCGCCGTACGGCTGCCGCAGCTCGCCGACTCCCTCGATCACATCCTGGCCGCCATGGAGCGCAAGAAGGGCAAGCCGCTCGCCGACCTGGACCGCAAGGCCAAACAGGAGGTCGTACGGATACTCGAGGCGCGCGGCGCCTTCTCCGTGCGGCACGGCGTGGAGACCGTGGCGAGCGCGCTCGGGGTGAGCCGCTTCACCGTCTACAACTACCTCAACCGCGAGAAGGGGGTCTGATCGCCGGGCTCGACGGCGTTCGTCACCCGGAATTTTCAACAAACTGTTGACGTGCTCCTCCGTAGGGCGTTAGCTGGCGGCAGCCCGTTCAGTACGAAGGCCGTTCGCGGCCACGGAGGCTCCCGTGACGTCGACTTCCATGCCCCCGGGCCTGGCCCGGTTCAACGCCCTGGAGGAGCACGCGGCCTTCGCCGCACTCCACGAGGCGTGCGCCTCCACGGCGTGGGCGAAACGGCTGCTCGCCGCCCGCCCCTACGCCACCCCCGAGCACCTCTACAGCACGAGCGACGCCGCCATGGCCGAGCTGACCGCACAGGACCTCGCGGAGGCGATGGCCGGGCACCCGCCGATCGGCCGCCCCAAGCCGGGCGACCCGACCTCGGCGCGGGAGCAGCGTGGCATGGCCGGCGCCTCCGAGAAGCTCAAGGCGGAGATGCTCGAACTGAACCTGGCCTACCAGGAGCGGTTCGGCCATGTCTTCCTGATCTGCGCCACCGGCCGCACCGGCGAGCAGATGCGCGACGCGGTCAAGGAGCGGATCGGCAACTCGCCGGAGCGGGAGCGGGAGATCGTCCGCACCGAGCTGGGCAAGATCAACCGCATCCGACTGACCCGACTCGTCGAAGAGGACTGAGAGAAGAGGACTGAGAGCAGCATGAGCACCAGTACCACCGCCTCGGTGTCCACGCACATCCTGGACACCAGCGTCGGCCGCCCCGCCGAGGGCGTTGCCGTCCGGCTCTCCGCCCGCTCGGGGCGTGATGCGGACTGGCGGGCGCTCGGCGGTTCCGCGACCGACGGAGACGGCCGGTGCAAGGACCTCCCGGCGCTGCCGGAGGGGACCACCCACGTACGGCTCGACTTCGTGGTGGAGCCGTACTTCGAGAAGTTCGCGAACAAGCAAGCCGATGCGCAGCAGGACGCCCCCGCGAATCGGGACAGCGGCCCTGGTGTGTTCTTCCCGGAGGTGGCGATCACGTTCGCCGTCGTGCCGGGCGAGCACTACCACGTACCGCTGCTGCTCAACCCGTTCGGCTACTCCGTTTACCGAGGGAGCTAGCTCAATGACTGTCAATTCCCGCCCTGCCCGCCCTGTGATCCTGGGACAGAACCAGTACGGCAAGGCCGAGAACCGAGTCGTCAAGATCACGCGGGACGGCGCCACCCACCACATCAGGGACCTGAACGTCTCGGTGTCGCTGAGCGGCGACATGGACGAGGTCCACTACTCCGGCTCGAACGCCAACGTCCTGCCGACCGACACCACCAAGAACACGGTGTACGCGTTCGCCAAGGAGCACGGCATCGAGTCCGCCGAGCAGTTCGGCATCCACCTGGCCCGTCACTTCGTGACGAGTCAGGAGCCGATCCACCGGGCCCGTATCCGCATCGAGGAGTACGCCTGGGAGCGGATCGAGACCTCCGGTGAAGGCGCGCACTCCTTCGTCCGCAAGGGCCAGGAGACCCGGCTCGCCCAGATCACGTACGACGGCGACACCTGGGAGGTCGTCTCCGGCCTCACCGACCTGACCGTGATGAACTCGACCGACTCCGAGTTCTGGGGCTATGTGAAGGACAAGTACACGACGCTCCCGGAGGCGTACGACCGCATCCTCGCGACCTCCGTCTCCGCCCGCTGGCGCTTCAACTGGTCCGCCGACGAGCAGGAGATGCCCGACTGGGACGCGTCCTACGGGCAGACGAAGCAGCACCTGCTCCAGGCCTTCGCCGAGACGTACTCGCTCTCGCTCCAGCAGACGCTCTACGCGATGGGCACGCGCATCATCGACCGCCGCGGCGAGATCGACGAGGTCCGCTTCTCGCTCCCGAACAAGCACCACTTCCTGGTGGACCTGGAGCCGTTCGGCCTCAAGAACGATACCGCCGACGGAGCTGTGTACTTCGCCGCCGACCGCCCTTACGGCCTGATCGAGGCGACCGTCCTCCGGGACGGCTGCGAGGCGCGGATCCCGGCGGACCTCACCAACCTCTGACGCGGACACGGACAGCAAAGGACACACGATGGCACAGCGCATCGTCATCGAGAACGCGGCGATCGCGACCGTGGACGCGCACGACACCGAGTACGCCTCCGGGTACGTCGTCCTCGTCGACAACCGCATCGAGTCGCTCGGCGCGGGCAAGGCCCCCGAGGGCCTGGAGGACGTCGTCCGCCGTATCGACGCCACCGGTCACCTGGTGACGCCCGGCCTGGTCAACACCCACCACCACTTCTATCAGTGGATCACCCGGGGTCTGGCCACGGACCACAACCTCTTCAACTGGCTCGTCGCCCTGTATCCGACCTGGGCGCGCATCGACGAGCGGATGGTGCACGCGGCCGCTCAGGGCTCGCTGGCGATGATGGCCCGAGGTGGCGTCACCACCGCCATGGACCACCACTACGTCTTCCCGCGGGGCTCCGGCGACCTGTCCGACGCGATCATCCACGCGGCCCGCGAGATGGGCGTCCGCTTCACCCTCGCCCGCGGCTCCATGGACCGCAGCGAGAAGGACGGCGGGCTGCCGCCGGACTTCGCCGTGGAGACCCTGGAGGGCGCCCTCGCCGCGACCGAGGAGACCGTCAAGCAGTACCACGACGCCTCCTTCGACGCGATGACCCAGGTCGCCGTCGCCCCCTGCTCCCCCTTCTCCGTCTCCACTGAACTTATGAAGCAGGGAGCGGAGTTGGCCCGCCGCCTCGGCGTACGCCTGCACACGCACGGCTCGGAGACGGTCGAGGAGGAGAAGTTCTGCCACGAACTGTTCGGCATGAGCCCGACCGACTACTTCGAGTCCACCGGCTGGCTCGGTGAGGACGTGTGGATGGCGCACTGCGTCCACATGAACGACTTCGACATCGCCGCCTTCGCCCGCACGAGGACCGGTGTCGCCCACTGTCCCTCGTCCAACGCCCGACTGGCGGCCGGTATCGCTCGCGTACCCGACATGCTCGCCGCCGGCGTCCCGGTCGGCCTCGGCATCGACGGCACCGCGTCCAACGAGTCCGGCGAACTGCACACCGAGCTGCGCACCGCGCTCCTCATCAACCGACTGGGAGCCCACAGGGAAGCCGCCCTGAACGCCCGTCAGGCCCTGCGCCTGGGCACATACGGCGGCGCCCAGGTCCTCGGGCGCGGGAGGGAGATCGGCTCCCTGGAGCCCGGCAAGCTCGCCGACCTGGTGCTCTGGAAGCTCGACACGCTGGCCCACGCCTCGATCGCCGACCCGGTGACGGCGCTGGTCTTCGGCGCGGCGGCGCCGGTCACGGCCTCGTTCGTCAATGGCCGTCAGATCGTGGAGAACAACCGGCTGCTCACCGCCGACGAGGACGCGATCGCCCGCTCCACGCGCGAGGAGGCGCAGCGGCTGGCACGGATCGCCACGGCGGGCTGACCGCCGTACAACTCCTCGATTCAGTACGGCACTTGATCCCCGGTCGGGAGGGACGGCTCCCGGCCGGTGGCCGTGGACCCCAGCGGGGTTCATGGCGGCCGTGTCCGGGGCGTGTGTGGACGCACGCGCCCCGGAACGGTTCTGCCAGGTCACGGGCCTCAGCCGCCGCACCCTCCAACGCATCGAGTCTGGTGCGGGCGATCCGCGCTACCGAGATCTGCTCATGATCGCCGCCGCCCTCGACATGCGCGCCTCAGTCCTCGTGGACTGACAGGGAAGGCCCGGCCCATCCGCCACGGGGGAAGCGGACAGACGGCGCCCATGGGGAGGGCCGTCCGAAGCGCTATTCAGGGCGTGCGGGTTGTGGACCTGGCCTCACGGCACGCTGCCCAGTCACGGGCCGCGGCAGTGAGTGCAGCGCGGTGAGGCAGCGGGCGCGTGCGTTCCCAGTTCTCCCACGTGGCGTAGACGGTGCGCGCGAAGAGGGTCACGGTCGCAGGGGCAGCCGCACGGTACTCGGGGACTTGCCGCGCGATCGCCTCGGCCTGTTCAGGGGTGTGGCCGGCCGAGATGAGTTTGGGCGGCGGATCAGGTCTGCCCTGGCATGACTCGAATCATCGCTGACATCTCGGTCTCCCTCGACGGCTTCGTCACCGGGCCCGACCCCGGCCTGGACAACGGTCTGGGCACCGGCGGCGAGGCCCTGCACACCTGGGCATTTTCCGACGACCCCGACGACCGCCGGGTCCTGCGCGAGGCGACCGCCCGCTCGGGCGCCGTCGTCCTCGGCCGCCACCTCTTCGACGTGGTCGACGGGCCGAACGGCTGGGACGACAAGACCGGCTACGGCGCCGGCGAGGTCGGCAAGCCCGCGTTCGTCGTCGTGACGAGCTCGCCGCCGGAGTCGGTGCGACTCACCGACCTCGACTGGACATTCGTCACCACCGGTCTGCCCGACGCCGTCACCGCCGCGCGCGAGCGCGCCGAGGCGGCGTCGTCGGACAGCGGCAAGGACCTCGACGTCGTCCTCATGGGCGGCGGCGCCACGATCGGCTCGGCGCTCGACGCCGGGCTGGTCGACGCGCTGACGCTGCACCTCGCGCCCGTCGTGCTGGGTGCCGGGACGCCACTGTTCACCGGCGGAGCGCCGCGCATGCTGGTGCAGCGGAGCGTGACCTCGACATCGACCGCGACGCACCTGACCTACGACGTCCTGCGGTGATCCGATGACCACCGTCAACGTTAATGAGACCGCCCTGGGCATCGAGTCGTTCGGTGACGACGACGCGCCACTCGTCCTGCTCGCGGGCGGGACGACGATGCTCTCCTGGCCCGACGCGCTTTGCGAGCGTCTCGCCGCCGGCGGACGCCGCGTGGTGCGCTACGACCTGCGCGACAGCGGAGAATCGACGACGGTGGACCCGGAGGCGCCCGCCTACACCCTGCGCGACCTCGCCGCCGACGCGGCGGCCCTTGCCGACGCGCTCGGCGGCGGGCCCGCGCACCTCGCGGGGATCGGCGTCGGAGGGATGGTCGCCCAGGTGGCCGCGCTCGACCATCCGGGCGCGTTCTCGACGCTCACCCTGGCCGGCACCCGCGCGGTTGCGCCCGGCCCGCCCGACGACGACCTCCCCGACCATGACCAGGCAACGATGGGCCGGCTGTTCGCGCATCCGATGCCCGACTGGACGGACCGCGAGGCGGTGGCGGAGTTCGCCGCCGCCGGCGCGGAGATCCTCGGCGACGACCCCGTCGCCGCGCGCGCGATCGCCGCGCGCATCTGGGACCGCACGCCCGGCACCGCACCCCCGGTCCAGATGGCCAACCAGATGGGCATGGTGTTTTCCAGGCTCGACTGCAAACCCCGCCGGCGCGAGCGCCTGCCCGAGATCGAGATCCCCACGCTCGTCGTCCACGGCCGCCGCGACCGGTTCTTCCCCGTCGGCAACGGCGAGGCGATCGCGCGCGAGATCCCCGGGGCGCGGCTGCTCGTCCTCAAGGAGGCCGCCGCTGCGATCCCCGATGCGGCGGTCGGCGAGGTCGCCGAGGCGATGCTCACGCTCGGGTAGAGGACGGCGCGTGCCGCGCGGGTACGGCATCCGCACAGCAGCGGGCGTCGGAGGTTCGACTCCGTCAGACCGGGGCGTGGTCCGGGATCGTCAGCGGATCGAGGCCACGCTGTCAGACCTGGCTTCGAGATCTGCTGCGGGCGACCGCGCGGGTGGACATCTCGCACCATCAGTAGTGGATTCGCGGAAATGTCCTCTCCGCGCGAGAGTGGCGCCATGCCGGGCCCAACGGGTTGCTCGACAGCCTGGTGGCACCCGGTAGGCGTGCCGACCCCGGTGACTTCGCCATCGTCATGACCGGTACGGAGAGCGGCTGGATCACGCTCGCCGTCGACATGAGAGCGCGAGGCGCGCCAAGCACCTGGAGTGGCCGTTGCCGACTCGGTCCCTGGCGGACCCAGTTCTTCGGGACTCAGGCAGCTGTTCGCAGCGACCGACTGTCGGAAGTCGCTGCGAGCCGCTTTCCTCGTCCGGGCAGGCACTGGACGCTGTCAGCAGCGGCGGGTCTGGTACGGCACGGGTGTGGGTTGCGGTTCGGGCGGTGTCGGACACCGGCGCAAGGCGACGAGAAGGATCAGCGCGATTCCCCCTGCCACCACGAAGAGCGTGGTGCTGATCCCGTCGGCGGTGGCGATTCGAAGCTGTTCACCAAAGAGGCCATCGAGGTCGGCAGTCGCTACCAGGACGAGGATGGCTAGGCCGACAGCGGCGCCCGCGCCTGAGCCGGTGGAGGCAACGCCGGAGGCGATGCCTTGTTGCCGGTCGGAGATTCCGGTGGCGGCGGCGATGAACATGGTGGTGAAGACCACCCCGTCGCCGATGCCGAGCGCCACGAGGCCGGGGATGAGTTCGATGTAGGTGCCGTTCGGCGAGATCGCGAGGCCGAGTGCGACCGCACCGAGCGCACCGACGGCGAGGGCTGCGGCCAACGTGCGCCGGAGACCGAACCGCGTCACGAGCTGGCCTGCGGTTGTCGAACCGGCCACCACCACTGCCGTGGGGATGAGGAAGCCGACGCCGGTCTGCAAAGCGTCGTAGCCCAGAATCTCCTGGAAGTAGATGGACAGGAAGTAGAGCACGGAGCCGAAGGTCGCCATGAACATGAACGCGATGACGACGCCGGTGATCAGGTTCGGGTTGGACAGCAGCCGGGGTGGCATGAGCGGGTCGTGGCTGCGCCGCTCGATGATGACGAAAGCTCCCATCAGCAGTAGGCCCGCTACTGCGCTGACCAGGATGCCTGGCGAAAGCCAGCCCAATCCGGGGCCTTGCACGAGGGCGAACACGATGAATGTGACACCGAGAGTGACGCTGAGCGCACCGGGTAGGTCGAACGTGCGGCCTTTCTCGCGTGCGCCGTCCCGGGGGATCACTACGAAGGCAAGCAGCAGCGCAGGGCCGGCCAGGGCGACGTTGACGAGGAAGACTGCTTCCCAGCCGAACATCTGTGTCAGAAGACCGCCGAGCAGCACACCGATGACGAGTCCTGCCGCGCCTGCCCCTCCCCAGATTCCCAGTGCACGGTTGCGGGCGCGGCCTTCGACGAAGGTGGTGTTGATGAGTGCCAGGGTGGTGGGGAAGACGAGGGCTCCGCCGAGACCTTGGAATGCGCGGGCGGCGAGGAGCATTCCGGGGCCGGTCGCGAGTGCTCCCGCGAGCGCTGTCGCGGCATAGAGTGCGAGGCCGGTGGCCAGGATGCGGCGTCGTCCGAGCAGGTCGGCGGCACGCCCGCCGAACAGGAGGAAGCCGGCCGAGGCAACTGCGTAGGCGCTGATGACCGACTGGAGGGTCTGCGCGGAATAGCCGAGGTCGCGTGCGATGTCGGGGAGTGCCACGACCACGATGTACTGGTCGAGCGAAACGATCAGCATGGCGAAGGACAGGAGCGCCAGCATCGCTGTCTCACGGTTCCAACCAAGGCCGCCGGGCGCAGATGATGGCTCTGTGGGTCGCACGGCAGCACTCCTGATGATCGGTCAAGTCTGCGCTTACGGCCTGCCGGAGATCTGATTCGGGGCGGGCGGGCCTCACCGGGAAGGACGGTTGCCAAGTCCCTTACAGCTCGCCCTCAATCCCGTCAACGACCCACGCTCGCCAGCGGCTACAGGTTCGATCTCCTGCGCGCCGTCGGTGCACACCGGGCGGTAGCGCCGTCGGCTCCGGGCAGCCACATCTCGGCATACCGGGGCGCGGACGCGGTGCCGCGCCCGGCGGCCGCCACCCTCACGCGTCGGCCGCGCAGCAGACCCTGCCCGTCGCCCACCCCTACGACACCGTGGGGATCACCTGCCATCGCACCTCGCACCCTGCCATGGGCCGACGGACAGCAGGATCGATCCGCTGCGCCACAGCACGCGGCCAGGCGCCGGGCGATCCGGTCGGGAGCCGGTCCCAGCGCACCGACGAGGACGACGGGAACCGCCTCGGAGACCGTGGCCAGGACCTGCACCCAATTCCGGCCCGGATCGTCGATCCGCGTGCCGCTCGCCAGATCCACCCCGCCGACTCGGCACGAGCGCCCCCATCTGTGGCAAGCCCGCCGCCGCCCAGCCGACGGCCTCGGTGGACGCTTGGGCGGCGTGCGCCAGCAGCAGCGGCATGTCACCACCGGCACTGGCCGCCTCGCCGGACCGGAGCCGCCCGCCCGGCAGCAGGGAGCCAAGCAGCGAGGACGGCCCGGGTCACCGGCGCCCACCCCCGCTCGCACACTCGCCACCGGTCTTCTTGGCTGCTACCGCGCTTACGTGATGACTACGGCTGGAGGAGGATGCGGGCTCTGAGCAGCCTCAAGGAGGCTCGGCCGTACATCTGCCGTTTGATCGTCTTGATTCTGTTGACGTGCCCCTCGACTACGCCGGAGCTGTAGGGCAGGGTGAGGCCGGCGGTGACGGCGTGGAGGTCCTGGCGGACAGAGCCGGCGAAAATGCCGACGGCCTCGGGGCCGCTCAGCTCGGCTTTTTGGATCCGGGCCCGGAGTAGGCGGCCCTGACGGTGGCGGACCATGTCCGTGAACTCCCGTGCGAGGTCACAGGCGGCGGTGATCTCCGGGCAGGCGTTCCGTACGTTTTTCAGTTGCGCGGTCTCCGAGAGCCGGAGTGTCTCCTGGGGCCTCATGATCCATGAGGTGATGGTGCGAGGGTTGGGCGTCACTGCCTGGGCGGGGACCGCGGTGCCCTTCCTGATCGTGATCACGTAGCGGTTCACGACGTGAGAGGGCGGTATGTGAGCTGATAGGCGATTTGGCGTCACCTGAACGAGCCGAGACGTCCCTGACGCCAGCCGGTAACGCACCCCGCATGGATCACGCGGGTCGGGCACCTCCGAACGGCACCGAGGGCAGGGGGGCTGATGGAGCAACACCACCAACCTGGCTGCTGTCGAGTTGTGCCGGGAAGTCGCCACCCATCAGGTTCGTAGCCGGAGGGGTCTCGCGAAAGCGTTCGCACTTCCACGGAGCTTTCGGTCATGGGCCGCCGTCGCCCGAATGTCCGCCATGCACGACGACACCAGTCGACCCGCACCAGGAACGCCGGTCCGTAAACAGGACGAGTTCAGTGAGGCCGGTAAGTCTCGTGCGGACTTCCGTACCCGGCGACCAGGCCGAACCGGTTCGGCTCGCTGTGAGGGCACGGGGCGTCCAGGGCGACGGACACCGTGCCGATCACCTTGTCCGGCTCCTGTGCCGCGGATTCGAGTCGCTCCAGGTCGGCAGCCGACACGAGGGCGAGGAGCGGCTTGCCGTGGCGGGTCAGGACCACGTGCTCCCCGCCGTAGACGACGCGGTTGATCAGCTCCGCCAGCTCGGACCGGGCTTGCGTCACTGGACTCTCGTGAGCCATGCTGCGTATCGTACATTCTGTACATCATGTACGTTGCGTTGGGAGCGCTTCCGCCGAGGTGATCTCACGACACCAGTCGGTCGGCTGTGCATGTGACCGACCGAAAGAGAGTTGTTTGAAGTGCGGGGGAACCTGGTCCGCCTGAAGGGCAGGAGATGACTGGACATAGGCCGCGTCACGCGGTTGTGATCACTTCCGGCGGGTTGGACAACTCCGCCACGGCGTACCTGATGCGTCCCCAGGGCGCTGGCATGAGCTCCATCCTCAGTACTTCGGCCTCAGCCTCTCCGTCTTCGGCACGGACCACCTCATGATGACGGGGTACTGGGCCGCCTTTCGGTGACCGGACTCGAATCCCTGCAACGCGCCCTGGCATCCCCGCTGTTCGAAGCCGTGTGAGCGCCAGAAGTACCAGGTGCCGGGCCCGGGCCTGGCCTCCATCCCGAAGGAACAGTCTTGTTCAGCGTGCTGCGGATCCGGGACTACCGGTTTCTCGCGTCCGGTCAACTGCTGTCCAGCCTTGGCGACTGGTTCCTGCTCCTCGCGGTCCCGTACTACGTCCTGGAGCTGACCGGCTCCGCCATGGCGTCGGGTTTCTCGCTGGCCGCGGGAACGGTCCCGGCGCTGGTCCTCGGTCCGCTGGCCGGGGCGCTCGTCGACCGCTGGAACCGGCTGCGCGTCATGATCGCCGCGGACCTGGTCCGCATGGTGGCGGTCTCGCTGATGCTGTGGGTGGACAGTCCGGACGAGGTGTGGCTGATCTATGTCGCGTTGGTCCTGGAATCGTCCCTGAGCCAGCTGTTCAACCCGGCCTCCGCCGCCCTGCTGCCGCAACTGGTCGGCCGTGAGGGCGACCTCCACTCGGCGAACTCCCTGAGCGCCCTGATCGTCGGCTCCATCCGGCTCGTCGGCGGCCCGTTGGGCGGGGCCGTGTACGGCGGCCTGGGTTTCACGGCAGTCGTCGCCATCGACACGATCAGCTACGCGAGTTCGGCACTGTGCCTCTCGATGGTCCGCTACCGGCCGCGGACGACCGCGCGCCGAAGCACCGGGGCGGGGCGCGGGCAGGTACGCAGGCTGGTCGCCGAGATCCGCGACGGAGTCGCACAGATACGCCACAGCCCGTGGCTGGCGGCGCTGGCGGCAGCCGGTGCTCTCTTCGCGATCGCCACGTCCGCCGTGAACGTCGGCCTCATACCGTACATGGACCGGGTCCTGCACGCCTCACCACAGATCCTCGGCCTGCTCTTCGGGGCTTTCGGTGCGGGGTTCCTGCTCGGGGTGCCGCTCAGCCGCGCGCTCGCCCGGAGGCTCGCCGACCGGACTGTGCTGGTGGGCTCCCTCGCAGCGCTCGCCGTGGCCTTCGCGGCGACATTCAACACCCCTGTGATCGGGTGGAGCGCCGTACTGTTCCTCACCATCGGGGCGCCCATGGTCTGCTTCACCATCACGAGCGGGACGTTCGTCGCCCGTCACACCCCTGACGCCGTGCTGGGCAGGGTCAGCGCCACCAACGGATTTCTACAGGCGGCGGCCTCCTTGTCGGGCATGCTGGCCGGCTCACTGCTGAGTGAGGCGCTGGGTGTCGTGACGATGATGAACCTGTGCTCCGTCACCGTCGCACTGGCCGCCGGAACGATGCTGCTCATGCCGCGGCGTCAGCCCCCCATCCCCGAGGATGTGCCCCTCAAGGAAGCGGCGTGACCGTGGACGGCCGGCCGTCTCGTCATCCAGCTCGACAAAGCGGAGTGGGTGCGGCAGGGAGCGGGACGGCATTTGCGATGCCCGCCGCGTCGCGGGCGACCGCCAGCGGCAGGCGCCGATCGAGGCGAGCGGGTCGACGACCAGGAGCATGGTGCCGTGATCCGCCGAGCTTGCCCAGCATGACCCACAACTCAAGCTCGCTGTCGGGCAGCAGCTTGTCGACCATCGTCGTCCCGCCGGGCCGCAGACCGTGGGCCCGCTTCAACTGGAGTACGGGCGGGTTCACTGAGGGGCTGATCGCCGCGTCGTTCCATTTCAGCTGGCAGGAGGCTCGATGGGCTCCCTTATCAGCCTCTCCAGATGTTGGGCCGCTCTCCTGAATTTCAGGACTCACTGCTGTAATTTCAACGTTCATGGCAGATCCCGGGACGCGCGTGCTCTCCCTCGTACCGCCGCCCAGCCAACCGTCGCCCGCAGAGGCGGAGTTGCTGGGCGGCGAGCCTGGGCTGAGCGATGTGCTGTTGCTGCAGCGCCGGTACGCAGGCGGGGCGGACGAGGAAGACGAGCAGCTGCTGGCTTGCCCCTGACCTAGACCGCGAGGTGGCCCTGCTGCCGCACGCCCAGCGGGCCCGCCCCCAACCTCAGCCACGAAGTTGCGATCACTGCCTCTCGTGGGGCCGAAACCAAGTGTGCGACGCCTGTAGAAACTGGCGTCGCACATACGCTGACCAGCGAGGATGTTGCGGTCGGTGTGGCGCCGGGCCGCTTCCCCTGCGGGATCGTGTCCCGCGAAGTGGTGTAGTCACTGGCCGAGCTGATTCGCATCGGGCGGAGGAAGCTGCCGGTCGTCCTCGGTGGGATTGGCGGTGAAGAGTTCGGCCATGGAGCCTTCGGAGAGGTAGCGGCGATCAAAGACCTGCCATTCGTCGTGGAGTTCGGCCAGGACCGCGGCTGCGAGCCGGTCAAGGGCCGCAGGGTTGGGGAAGACCTGCACGACGTCGGCCCTGCGCTTGATCTCCCTGTTCAGCCGCTCCAGCGGGTTGGTCGACCAGATCTTCTTCCAGTGCGCCGACGGAAAGTCCGCGAACGCGGTGATGTCCGTCGCAGCGTCCAGCAGCATCGTCCTGACCTGTGGGAACTGCCGTCCGAGCATGTCGGCCACCACGTCCAGCTGGGTGCGGACGGCCTGGGCGGTGGTCTGCGCGAAGATGGTGCGGACGGTCGCGGCGACCATCTCCGCGGACCCCTTCTCGATCACGCTGAAGATGTCCCGCACGAAGTGAACCCGGCACCTTTGCCAGGCGGCACCGAGGAAGACGGTGCGGACAGCAGCCACCAGCCCACTGTGGCTGTCGGAGATGACCAGCTGGACATTCTCCAGGCCGCGGGCCCGTAAGGAGCGCAGGAACTTCGTCCAGAACGGCTTCGACTCGCTGTCGCCGACCATCAGCCCGAGGATCTCGCGGTGGCCGGTGGCGGAGATCCCGGTGGCGATGACCACGGCCTGCGAGACGATCCGGTGGTTCACCCTGGCCTTGCAGTAGGTGGCGTCCAGGAAGACGTAGGGGAAGACGGTGTGGTCCAGGGGCCGTTCCTTGAACGCGTCGAGTTCGGCGTCGAGCTCGCCGCAGATCCGCGACACCTCCGATTTGGAGATCCCCGAGTCCGCACCGAGTGCTTTGACCAGGTCGTCCACGCTGCGGGTGGACACGCCGTGCACGTATGCCTCCATCACCACGGCGAACAGGGCCCGGTCGATACGCCGGCGCCGTTCCAGCAGGGAAGGGAAGAACGACCCCATCCGCACCTTCGGGATCTTCAGGTCCAGGTCGCCGGCCTGGGTGGTCAGCAGCCTGTCCCGGTGGCCGTTGCGCCAGGTCGTGCGCTTCTCGGAGTGCTCGCCCGGGGCGGCACCGATGACCTCAGTGGCTTCGGCCTCGATGAGCTCCTGCAGGATGCGCTCGCACAGCACCCTGATCGTCTCAACTCCGTCGGCCGTACGTAGTGACTCCAGCAGCCGCATCAGGTCAGACTGGGACAAGGCCATCGCGCTCTCCTCCGGTCGAACTGCCCGTTCACCAGGGAGACTTACGCGATGGCCTGCCTCTGTTCAGGGAGCAGTCGCCGACAGCGGATGCACGCCCCGAGCAGATACCCGCGCGTTCCCGTCGCTCGACCGGCTACACCACTCGACGGGACACCATCCCCTGCGGAACGGTCGATGCCGCGACTGCACCCGACAACGCCTTCAGCTGGGACCTGACACCGACGCCTCTACCTGGCGACAACTACGGTTGCCGGACCGTCCTTGGCCAACGGCAGTGCGACCCGTCGCGAGCTCGCGGATCGCCCGGAGCTCAGTCCGCCGACCGTACTTGAAGGTCAGGCGACGATCTTTGAGATCGAGCGGGACTGGCGCCCGCTGGCCGGAGCCCTGCTGCCGGCCCCGCTACCGCCGGTGAAGGCTTTGCTGGCGGACTTCGCCCGGTACACCACCGAGAACCGCTGGAACCAGAAAGTCCACGAGCCCAGTGCTCGGGTTCTACGAGTGGCCGCCACCTGGCTGGGCGCCGACACCGTCTTCCGCGAGGAGGATATTCGGGCGATGCACCGCGCGTTCGGCGGCAAGGGTCGCATCCGCGGGCTTGTCGCCTTCCTGGACCAACGCGAACAGCTCGTCACCTCGCCGCCGCGGCGCAACAGCGACGAGGCTTTCGTCCAGCGCACCATCGCCGCCTTCCCTCCACGAATCAGCGACGAACTCGGCACGTGGGTCGGGGTCTTGCGTGGCGCTAGCAGGTCCCACCACCTCGTCACCGACTACGCCACCCTGCGCCGCTACCTCATCTACCTGGCCACGCCACTCGCTGCCTGGACCACCCGCTACACCACCTTGCGCCAGGTGACGGAGCCTGACGTCACGGCCGCTGTCACCGCGGTCAAAGGCCCGCGCGCCCACGAGCGCGCTGTGGCGGTCCGGTCGCTCTTTCGAGCCCTGAAACACGCCAAGCTCGTCTTCGTCGACCCCACCCGTGGACTCCGCATCACCCGTCAGGAACTGCTGCCCACAACTCTGGCCCCCGACCGGCTGGCCGGGCTCTTGGAGACCAGCTCCAACCCTGCTACCCGCCTGGTTCTCGCCCTGGTCGCCCTCCACGCAAGCAGCGGCACCGACCTGCGCAACCTCGTCCTCTCCGACGTGCTGCTTACCCGACGGCAACTTCTGATCCGCCGCCCCCACGGCCGTCACGTTGTCCACCTCGACGACACCACAGCTGCCCTACTGCATGCCTGGCTCCGCTACCGCCATCAGCGTTGGCCACGCACCTTCAACTCGCACCTTCTGGTCACTCAACAGACCGCCAACGCGACCGATCCTGTCTCCGCGGACTACGTCTACAGGCGCTTCGATCCCGCCGGTCTGACTCAGCGCGCAGTTCGCGCCGACAGAATCCTGGACGAGGCCCGCGAGACCGAAGATCCCGTCCACCTCGTCCGTGTCTTCGGAATCTCCATCACCACTGCCATGAAATACATCCACACGGCCCACCCCCACCGCGGCGGCCCCATCCCTCGATGACAGGCGGGTATCCCTGAGCTTGACTCTGTCGGGGATCTTGGAGTTTCCCGGTGCGCCAGCATGATCAGCGGGCATGCTCGGGGCTGTTTCGCAGGCCGATGCAGTTGCCGAGATGTCCGTTGTCGCTCCGTCCCTGTTCCGGTGAGCAAGTCCCGTCTCTGACCGTGCAGATCGCGCGGGCGAGCAACCCAATGGCCACCGTGTGTGTACTGCAGTTCCTGCTCGGTCTGTCGGACCGGCAGGCGGCCGAGGCGGTGCGCTGCCGCATCGACTTCAAATACGCCCTCGCGCTGGAGCTGGACGATCCCGGCTTCCACCACAGCGTCCTGGCCGGCTTCCGCGAACGCCTCACCCAGGACGACCGCGCCGACCGACTTCTCGATCTGGCGCTCGCCCGCCTGAAGGAAGCCGGCCTCGTGCGCGAGCGCACCATACAGCGCACCGACTCCACCCACGTCCTGGCTGCGGTGCGTGATCTGACCCGGCTGGAACTGGTCACCGAGGCTGTCCGCGCCGTCCTGGAAGAAGTGGCCCGCACCGCTGATCACCTGCTGATCGGCCTGGTCGATGCGGACTGGGGGCGCCGCTACGGCCGTCCGGTCCGCCTGGGCAAGAACCCCACCCGGCCCAAGACCAGGATCCTCGCCGCTGGCGACGACGCCTGGCGTCTGTTAGAACGCCTCCACCGGCAAGGACCGGGCTACCGGCCCGGCCCGCAGGCAGAGGCGCTACGGCAGATCATGGTGCAGAACTACTACCGTGACGCGGCAGGCCGCCTGCACTGGCGCACCCCCGACGACGGCGGCCTGGCGCCCTCCTCCTCGGCGATCCTCTCGCCCTACGACACCACGGCGCGCTACCTCGGCCGTTCACCTGACCCTCTGATCTTGGTTCATTCCCGGGACAACAGGGCGGCCGTTCTTCACGCTTCGAGGTGTTGAGCAACGTTGCGTGAAGGAACGGCCGCTGGAAGCGCCTCGATGGCCAGTGGCTTGTCGGGACTTTCCGGTCCGCTGCTCGCGGGCCGGGTGCAGAGAAGGCGTGAGATCCCCCGCTGGGTGACCGCCGGCCCGGTCGGCATCGACGGCAGATGAGCAGGGAACCCCGACGAGCTTGCGTGACGCCGCGCCTGACGCCCCATGGGGAGAAGCGCTTCGACACGCAACCTTTCGAACTCGATTGAGGTTCCATGCGGATTAGCCCGTTCTCTCCGTCGTCAGGTTGCGCTAGGCTCCCGCAATGTGTCGAAGCGCTTCGATGATGACGCCTTCGACATGGGGGAAGGACTTTCGACTCAATGGAGAGTTCTATGCCGAGTTCAACCGGTTTCACTCGTCGCCAGGTCATGACGACCTCCGCGGCCCTCGCCGTCACGGCGTTGTCCATCCCGACGGCCGCCCAGGCCGCTGCCCGGTCCACTGCTTCCGCCGCGTCGGCGTCCGCGCTGGACGTAGTCGCAAACATGCAGCCCGGCTGGAATCTGGGCAACAGCTTCGAGGCCATCGGCGCCGACGAGACGGCGTGGGGCAACCCGCGGGTGACCCAGGCGTTTTTCCGCAGGCTGAAGGCGCAGGGCTTCAGAAGCATCCGGATCCCGGTGACCTGGGGCCAGCACGAGGGCCCGGCTCCGACCTATACCCTCGACCCGGTGTTCCTGGCCAGGATCAAGCAGGTGGTCGACTGGGCCTTGGCCGATGGTTTTTACGTTCTGATCAACATGCACGGCGACGCGTGGCAGTGGGTGCCGAACATGCCGACCCAGCATGACGCGGTCCTGGCCCAGTACACGGCCACCTGGCAGCAGATCGCGGCCACCTTCCGGGACGCATCGCGCCGACTGCTCTTCGAGAGCATCAACGAGCCCTTCTTCACCGGCAGCTCCGGCGATCAGCAGAACGCCGTTCTGATGAACGAGCTCAACACGACCTTCCACTCCGTCGTGCGCGCGACCGGCGGAGGCAATGCCGACCGCCTACTCGTCATGCCGACCCTCGGGGACACCCCGGATCAGCCCAAGATCGACACCCTGCTCGCCACCTTCTCCGCGCTCGACGACCCCAACCTCGTGGCCTCGATCCACTACTACAGCTTCTGGCCCTTCAGCGTGAACCTCGCCGGCTACACGACCTTCAACGCGGCCACCCAGCAGGACCTGACCGACACCTTCGACCTGCTGCACAGGGCCTTCGTGGCCAAGGGGATCCCGGTCGTCGTCGGTGAGTACGGGCTGCTCGGCTGGGACTCCGGCCCCGGCACCGTCGAACAGGGCGAGACGCTCAAGTACCTCGAGTATCTCGGCTACTACGCGCGCTACCGGGGCTTGACCACGATGCTGTGGGACAACGGCAGTCGCTTCAACCGCCGCACCCTGCAATGGAACGACCCGAGCCTCTATGCGCAGATACGGTCGAGCTGGACCGGGCGCTCCGGCACCGCGTCCACCGATCAGCTCTTCGTGCCCAAGGGCAAGACCCCGACGGACGCGACGATCACGCTGAACCTCAACGGCACCAGGCTGCTGAGGATCGATGCCGGCACCCGCCCCCTGATCCGGGGCGTGGACTACACCGTCAGCGGCAACACGCTGACGATCGCAGCGGCGACGCTCAGCCGGCTGACCGCATCACAGGAGTACGGCACGAATGCCGTCCTGTCCCTCCGGTTCACGGAAGGAGTTCCTTGGGCCGTCAACGTCATCACCTATGACAAGCCGGTACTGACGAGTGCGACGGGTACGACAGCCTCGCTGGTGATACCCACCGCGTTCAACGGAGACAAGTTGGCGACCATGGAAGCCGTCTACGCCGACGGCACCGCCGCCGGTCCGCAGTCCTGGACGACGTACCAGCAGTTCAATGTGGCCTTCACACCGGACTACACCGCGGGCACGATCACCTTGCCGACCGCGTTCTTCGACGGTGTCACCGACAACACCACCGTGACCCTCACCTTCCACTTCTGGAGCGGGGCGATCTTGACGTACACGCTGACCAGGTCCGGCACCGCGGTCACGGGCACCTCTGCCTGAAAACGGGTCCACCAGGAATGAGGCGATATCTCAGGTGGTGAGTTCGGCACGTTTCTTGTAGCAGGTCAGGGCGGCGGCGAGGCCGAGGAAGGCGAGGAGGTGGCTGTGCGTCGATCACGCAGGCGGACGGTTCGGCGTTCCGTCCCTCTCGCTGTCGCACCAACTCTCGCAGCAGGCCGTTGAGTTGGGCAAAGATGCCGTCCGCCTGCCACTTGGCGAAGTAGCCGTAGACCGTGTTCCAATGCGGGAAATCATGCGGCAGGTAGCGCCACTGCACCCCGGTGCGCTCCACGCCGCGCGCGCATCGCCTTCTCCGACTCTGCCGTGAAGCAGCTGGAGAACGTCACCACCGAGGCGGAGATCCACGCCTTGGACCGTGCCCTGGTCGTCATCTCCGTCGACCCCGAGATCGGCGAGCCGATCCCCAGCGACACCGCCGGCCCTCGGCTGCGCCAGTACACCGACGAAGTGGAGCAGGTGCGCGTCCTGTACTTCGTTACCGCCCTGCGCACCGTGGTCGTCGTCGCCTACCTCGAGGTGTAGCCCCGCGACGGCGCTCAGATTCGTTCAGCAACGATCTCGCTGGGTAGCATGACCAGCGCCTTGGTGCCGGCCTGCCAGCCGGAGGGGTGCATTCAGTGTGCTGCCGCTCTCGCTGTGCCAGGACTGCCTCGACGGCGGCCGCCTCACGCTCCTCCACGAAGCAGGAGATCGCCGCTCAACACCCTGTTCCTCGTGCATCGGCCGGGCGCCTATGCCAACCCCGACGTGATCCGGGTGCGTGACGTCCTCCGGAGCGCCGCCCGCGACCGGTAGGCGAACCGGACCTGGATTCCCGTGGGACAGCAGTGCGCATTCTTGGCTTGCGGCTCACGGCGCCGTCATGCAGCTCACCGATCACTGGCCTCAGGCGGCCGACCGATCCGCTTCATGCCAATCCGTTCCATGCCCCAGGTGGTGCGGTGTCTGAACAGCGCGATCCAAGGCAGCGGCTCGCGTTCGCCCGCTTGCCTGCCTCCTTGGCTCGCGCGTCCGCCTGGATGGAGGCGGGTTCCTCGGCGGACAGCCGCGGGTGGTCCTTTGGGGCCGCGGTGGAACTTCGACCAGATCGGGCCGGGACTGGAGCAGCGCGGGTCAGGAGCGGCAAGGTGCCCTGGTGGTGCTTCGTATGACGAGGCGTGGTGTGACGACGACTTCTCGTTCGTCGTCCGTCGCCCCACCCTCCAGCCGGGCGACGGCCCGGCTCACGGCCCGGCGCGCCAGCTGGCGGGCTTCTTGCCCGACCGTGGTGAGTTGGACGTGGGCGAGGCGGGCGAGGTGGCTGTCGTCGAAGCCGACGACCGAGATCTCGTCGGGCACAGGGATACGGGCGCGCAGGAGGGTGTCGAGGACGCCGATGGCGCAGTGGTCGTTGAAGGCGAGGACGGCGGTGGGGCGGGCAGCCTCGGCGAGGAGTGTTCGTGCGGCTGCCGCACCGTGGTCCTCGGTCAGCCCGCCCGGCACGAGGCGGACGCGGTCGGTGAGGCCGTGGTGCTTCATGGCCGACTTGTAGCCGCGGCGCCGATCGGCAGCGCCCGGCGCCCTGCCCCCGTCGATGTGGACGATGTCGCGATGGCCCAGTGCCACGAGGTGGTCGACCGCCTGGCGGGCGCCCTCGTCGTCGGCCGCGCGGACGACGTCGACGCCGTCGGTGAGCGGACGCAGCCGGCGGGCCACGGAGACGACGGGCAGCTGTGCCGCGAGTTCTGCCAGCCGGGCCGCCGGGGCATGGGGGCTGAGCAGGATCAACGCCTCGCAGCGGTCGGCGAGCAGCGTCTCCACCGCCTCCCGTTCGCTGCGGCTCGCGGCGACGGCGCTGAGCGCGATCTGATAGCCGGCCGCCCCCGCCGCGGCGTAGAGCGCCTCAACCATGTCGGCGTGGAAGGGCTGTCGCAGGTCGAACTGCACTCCCACCAGGTGCGAGCGGCTGCTGCGCAGGAGGCGGGCCCTGCTGTCCGGCCGGTAGCCGATCTCCTGCGCGGCCCGCAGCACCCGCTCGCGACTTGCCGCGCTGGGCCCCTTGGCACCGCGCATGACCATGGAGGCAAGCGGCACGGAGACACCTGCCCGCGCCGCGAGGTCGCTGAGTGTCGGCCGCTTTCCGTCCGGGACGGCAGAGCGCGATGGCACCGTCGGCCTTCCTGATCGAGGGTCTTCTCCGAGGTGATCGTAGACCTGGCCAAGCAGGACACGCACTGATCAGCGTTGTTACAACGTTATAAATCGAATGTCCGCACAAACCCTTGACAGGCTGCCCGGCGCCTGGCGTACTGCTCCTGTTCTCTTAGAACGTTATAAGCCTGGAGCTGCGATGTACACGTTGGCGGTCTGTGCCGAGATGGTCTACCGCGACCTGCCGATCGAGGAGCGGGCCCGGCGCATCCACGAGGCCGGCTTCCAGGTGGAGATCTGGGACTGGACCCGGCACGACCTGAACGCACTGGCCCAGACCCCCGCCGAGTTCTCCTCGATGACCGGCTACATCCGCGGCACCCTGACCGACCCGGACGGCGCAGCCGAACTCCTGCGCACAGCCGAGGAGTCGATCAAGGCCGCCGAGCATCTCGGCTGCCCCCGGCTCAACCTGCACGGCACCGGCCTGGACAGCGAGGGCCTGCCCGTGGTGCCGGTGACCGACGAGGCCACCGGCGACATGTGGATCACCGCCCACCGCACGCTCACCCGCCTGGCCGAACTGGGCGAAAGCGCGGGCGTCACCTTCACCTTGGAGAACCTCAACACCGCCGTCGACCACCCCGGCGTCCCGTTCGCGCGGGCCGCCGACACCTACGCCCTGGTCGCGGCAGTCGATCGGCCCGGTCTGCGGATGAATCTGGACCTGTACCACGCCCAGATCGGCGAGGGAAACCTCATCGAACTGATCCGCCGCGCGCACGGCGCCGGCCTGATCGGAGAGATCCAGGTCGCCGACGTGCCCGGCCGCTGCGAACCCGGCACCGGAGAGATCAACTATCCGGCCGTCGCCTACGCCCTCACCGACCTCGGCTACGACGGCACGGTCGCCCTGGAGGCATGGCCCTCCGGCGACAGTCACACCGCCATGGAGCGGTTCCGCGCCGCGTTCACCCTCTGATCCCACCCCGAGTCGCACAGCAGGCCACCCAATAGCTCCCCGCCCGACCCACAACGGGATGTGTGGCGTCCCGCCGGTGGATCACCCCTTCCCGCAAGTCAGCACAGTGAGGTGCCGAAATGAACCGCTCGCTTCCCTCCCGCTCCCGCAGATTCACCATGCTCGTGGCCATGGCCGCCAGTACAGTCCTGGCACTCGCCGGCTGCTCCAGCAGCTCGGGCGGCAAG
Source organism: Streptomyces sp. NPDC002838 (assembly GCF_040295365.1). NCBI lineage: Bacteria > Bacillati > Actinomycetota > Actinomycetes > Kitasatosporales > Streptomycetaceae > Streptomyces > Streptomyces sp. NPDC002838. Next base: position 82,265 of record NZ_JBEOVF010000024.1, read on the forward strand.
AAGTCGGAGGAGAGCGCCGGTGGCGTCTCTGCCGGCAAGGCCACCACGCCCCGCATGACCATCGCGATGATCACCCACGCGGTCCCCGGTGACACGTTCTGGGACACCATCCGCAAGGGCGCCCAGGCCGCGGCCGCCAAGGACAACATCAAGCTGGTCTACTCCTCCGACCCGAACGGGGGCAACCAGGCCAACCTGGTGCAGAACGCGATCGACCAGAAGGTCGACGGCATCGCCGTCACCCTCGCCAAGCCCGATGCCATGAAGGGCACCGTGGCCAAGGCGGTGCAGGCCGGTATACCCGTGGTCGGCTTCAACTCCGGTGTGGACGACTGGCAGAAGCAGGGCCTGCTCGAGTACTTCGGCCAGGACGAGACCGTCGCGGGCGAGGCGGTCGGCAAGAAGCTGAGTTCCCTCGGTGCCAAGAAGGTTGCCTGCATCATTCAGGAACAGGGCCAGGTCGCCCTCGAGGCACGCTGCGCGGGAGTCAAGAAGGGCTTCTCGGGCACGACGGAAAACCTGTTCGTCAATGGCGCCGACATGCCGTCAGTGAAGTCGACCATCACCGCCAAGCTCAAGCAGGACCCGTCCATCGACTACGTCGTCACCCTCGCCGCCCCGGTCGCGCTGACCGCGACGCAGGCGGTGTCCGACGGCGGCAGCAAGGCCAAGGTCGCCACCTTCGACCTCAACAAGGAGCTGGTGAAGGCGATCCAGGGCGGCAGCATCCAGTTCGCCGTCGACCAGCAGCCCTACCTGCAGGGCTACCTGGCGGTCGACTCCCTCTGGCTCTACAAGAACAACGGCAACTACAGCGGCGGTGGCGTGGCGCCTGTGCTGACCGGCCCGGCCTTCGTCGACAAGTCCAATGTCGCCGCCGTCGCCACGTTCGCGGCCAAGGGAACACGGTGACGCGTACGACCCGGGGCACGGCCGGACCCGTGTGGGTTCGGCCGGCCCTCTGCTGACCGTCACCGCCATCGCCCACCCTCAAGTCAAGGAACCACATGACCTACCGCACCTCCCTCGGAGTCGCCGTGATCGGCGCCGGCCGCATGGGAGCCGATCACGTACGCCGGATCAGCGAGGTGACCAGTGGCGCCCATGTGGCCGCCGTCGTCGACGTCGACATCGATCGCGCCAAGACGGTCGCCGCCGACGTCGACGGATGCGCGGCCTACGGCGACGTCGCCGAAGCGATGGCCTCACCCGACGTTGACGCGGTGCTGCTCGCCTCCCCGGGCGTCGCCCACGAGGCGGCACTGCTCACCGCGTTCGAGCACGACCTGCCCGTCCTGTGCGAGAAGCCCCTCACCCCCGACGCCGCCTCCGCCCTGCGCGTGCTGGAGGCCGAGCAGCGGCTCGGGCACCGCCGGGTGCAGGTGGGCTTCATGCGCCGTTACGACCACGAGTACATCAAGCTCAAAGCGCTGCTGGACAGCGGGGAACTGGGTCGGCCGCTGATGCTGCACAACCGGCACCGCAACCCGTCCTGTCCGCCGGACTTCACCAGCGCCATGCTCATCAACGACTCCGTGACCCACGAGATGGACATCACCCGCTGGCTGCTCGGCCAGGAGATCACGTCCGTCACGGTGCTGCGGCCGCGGCCCTCCGGCAACGCGCCCGAAGGGCTGGCCGATCCGCAGTTCGTCGTCTTCGAAACCGGCGGCGGCGCCTTGGTCGACGTCGAGATCTACGTCAACGCCCGCTACGGCTACCAGGTCCAGGCCGAGGCAGTGTGCGAGCACGGCACCGCCCGCATCGGCGACCGGCACGACATGCTCGTCAGCACCGGCGGACGCTGGGGCGGCACGGTCACCCCCGGCTTCGTCGAGCGGTTCGAGGAAGCGTACGACCGCGAGGTCCAGGCATGGGTCGACGCCACCCGGCGCGGCGAGGTCACCGGCCCCAGCGCCTGGGACGGCTACGCCGTGGCCGCGGTCTGCGAGGCGGGCATCCGCGCCCAGACCGAGGGCCGCCGCGTCGAGGTGGAACTCGCCGACCGCCCAGCCCTCTACATCTGACCCCCACCGCCGGCACACCGAACCAGCGGGGAACGACCCCTCCCCGCCCGACCACACCGCAGACGGGACGCATCATGAAGATCGGTCTGAACACCGACAGCGTCGGGCAGCTCACGCTCGACGAGACCCTGGACCTGGCCGCCGAACTCGGCCTGGACCAAGTGGAGTTCGCCACCGGTGCCTGGTCCACCGCCCCGCACATCGACATCGACCGGCTTCTCGACAGCGACGGCGCGCGCCGCGAACTGCTGGCCAAGGTCGCCGACCGAGGGCTCACGATCAGCGCCCTCACCTGCTCAGGCAACCCCCTGCACCCCGGGCCCAGCGGCCGCGAGCACGACCAGGTCGCGCGCAGGACGATCGCTCTCGCCCCGCTCCTCGGCGTCGACCGCGTGGTGATGATGTCCGGGCTGCCGGGCGGGCCGGGCGACGCCAACCCCAACTGGATCACGGTCTCCTGGCCGCCGGAGACCACACAGATCCTCGACTGGCAATGGACCGAGGTCGTACTCCCGTACTGGCGAGACCTCGTCGCCCACTCCCGTGACCGGGGCGTACCCAAGCTCGCTCTGGAGATGCACGCCCACCAGGCGGTCTACAACGTCCCTACCCTCCTGCGCCTGCGCGAGGAGGTCGGGCCCGTGGTCGGAGCCAACTTCGACCCCAGCCACCTGATGTGGATGGGCGCCGACCCGCTCGCCGCCATCGAGACCCTGGGCGAGGCGATCTACCACGTACACGCCAAGGACACCCGGCTGGAACCCTCCCGCCAGGCCCTGACCAGCAGGCTGGAGACGCTGCCGGTCATGGCCGCCAAGGAACGCTCCTGGAACTACGTCACCCTCGGCTACGGCCACGACGACGCGTTCTGGCGCGCTTTCTGCCTCGCCCTGCGCCGAGCCGGCTACGACGACGTCCTGAGCATCGAGCACGAGGACGTTCTTGTGGCCCCCGTCGAGGGCGTCACCAAAACCGTCGACCTGCTGCGCCGCGTCATCCTGCGCGACCCCAGCTCCTACAAGCCCCAGGAGATCTGAGCCGTCCTAAGCCGCACGGACACGAGTTCCGCGCGGCTCGGTCCGCCAGGCCGAGGTCGACCGCGACGAGCGGGACGACCGGCTGTCGACCGCCGAACACGAGGAACTGAAGCAACTCCGCAAGGCAAACGCCGAGTTCAGGCAGGCGAACGAGACTCTCAAAGCGGCGAGCGTGTTTAGCTTCCTCTCCTGGCTCGCCGACCGAGGCCGCACCCTCGAACACTGCCACCAGGCCGACGTCGACGCCTGGCACACGGAGAAGCCGGCCACCCGGCGCCCGGCCCAGACGTTCCTGCGCTGGTGCACGAAGACGAGCCGGATGCCTCGCCTCACCCTGCCACCCCAAGTCATCAACCAGGACCAAGCGCCGCTGCACCAGCACCGCCGACTCGCCATTCTCCGGCGGACCCTCAACGACGACTCCTTGCCCCTGCGGGCCCGGGTCACGGCCGCGCTCGTTCTCCTCTACGCGCAACCCGTCACCCGCATCGTCCGCCTCACCGTCGACGACGTCATCGACGACGGGGCTACCCTCACCGTCCGGCTGGGAGACCCGCCGTCCCCGCTTCCGGAACCCGTCGCTGACCTCATGCGGGCATACGTCCAGTCCCGCCAGCACCTGCGAGCTTGTCCGGGCGAGCGTTCTCCTCCATCGAGGAGATGGACGCCGCGTTTGCCGCCTGGGTGCCGAGTCGGCGGGACCAGATCCACAAGACGCACCGGGAAGTCATCGGCATCCGGGCCACCCGCGACCACGCAGCCCTCAAACCACTCCCGCTCACCTCCTACCTGGTGGCCGAGCGGCATCTGCGGCCGGTCGGCAAGGACTGCCTGGTCGCCTTCGGCGGGAACCTCTACTCGGTGCCCGCCCGCAAGGTCCGCCCCCGCCAGCTTGTCGAGATCCGGGCGACAAAGGCCCAGGTCATGCTGCACTCGACCGTCCCCGACGCCAGCGGCGAGACCTTGCTGTCCACCCATCCGCGGGCGGTCGGCCGAGGCGTCCGCGTCGTCGAAGAAACACACTGGGACGGCCTGCCCACCGGCAAGAACCGCCGCACCACGACCGGCGAGGTGACACCACTGCACCGCGAGCCATCTGCGGGCGGTCACGTCGGCCCGCTGCAGGCCCTGTTGAACCGGGCCGCGGCCACCCGTGTCGAGGTCGGACGGCGGCCACTGTCGGTCTACGACGAACTGACCGGCACCCGGCCCTTCACCACCAACTCCCCGACGAAGGAGTCCTCTTGAGCGAGCTGACCGGCAACCGCATCCGCACCACGGCCGGCAAGCTCGGCCTGCCTCACCTGGCGGAGACCATCAACGAGTACACCCGCCGGGCCGACGAGGCGAAGATGGGCTACCTCGACTTCCTCGACCTGGTCCTGTCCGAGGAACTGGCCGTCCGTGACGACCGCCGTTTCCGCCAGGGCCTGCGACTGTCCAGGCTGCCGCACCATAAGACGCTCGACGAGTAGACTTCCATGCTCAAGGCCCTTGCGGCGAAGCACCGTTCATCGACGTCGAAGATGGCCGCCAAGCACAAGACCAGAATCGACTTCCGAACGGGCCCCGCGTCTGTTTCGAGGCCCGTATTGAGCGGAAGAACAGGAAGCCACTGGTTGCCAGGTTCGGTGGAATCCCTCTCCAGCAGCAGCGGTCGGCGAAAGTTGTCGACCGTCGCCCTGTCTGGGTGGACTATCCGCACAAGGAGCTGATCACTCGGCTCCTGACGGACACGTGTGAGATCTGCGGAGCCACCGGTGATGTCCAGGTGCATCACATCCGTGCGCTCGCCAACCTCGCCCATGCCGGATGGCCGCCGTCCGACTGGACGCGCGTCATGCTCGACCGGCGCCGCAAGACCGTCGTGGCCTGCGACGCCTGTCATGACCGCATCCATGCGGCACAAGCAGCCCGATCATTCACGTCGTGATCACGGGAGAGTCGGATGACCGAGAAATCGTCATGTCCGGTTCGGCGGGAGGCCGCGCGGAAAAGGACCTGCCACGGCAGGCACCTCGCCGCGCGGCCGACCCAACCGGCTGGTGCATGAACGCCCGCCGCAACGCACGCGACTACGAACGCCTCCCGCAGCACCGAACCCCGCCTGCCGACCGTGCACTTCCTGCCACCGCTCGGCGACTGGACCACCCACTGGAAGCGCGGTCACAACCAACTGCAGTGCTCAGGTGTCGATCCTCTGAGAGCCGGTCGGCATCTTCACTCCGTGAAGACCTGCCATGACCGATCTGCTGAAGCTCGGGCCACTTCAGCGTCGTACTGATCGGCGTCGAAGTGAAATGCCGGAGGCCGCGCTTCGTCGCCGGGCGCCTGCCAGTCGGACCACTCCAGGATGCCCCCGTGCCGCTGCACGAACACCGAAAGGTAGCCGCAGCATCCGCCCGTGCACTCGGGCTCCCCCAGCACCACGCGTCGCTCCCCTCCGGTCGCCCGCAACGGGCTGTGGCCGTTGGCGGGCAGCGCCTCTTCCGCGAACGGGCCACGGCCCCCCTCGCCGACCGCCCCTGCCACCGCATCCTCGCCGTCGATCCACAACGGCGACTGGGCAGCCCACCGGGACCCCGACGGCAACACCCTGACCTCAGGTCGGTTGAACATTCGAGCACCCCCGCCCGCTACGACGGCCGACTATGACGGTCGCTCAGTGGTCCGCGCGATGCCGTCGACCAGCGTGTCCAGCCCGCTCTTGATGCGCTCCAGCGGCCAGTCGCGTTCGCCGCGCTGGTGGTCGAAGAGGCCCGGGGTGTACGCCATCAGCAGCAGGTCCGCGAGATAGGCCGCGTCGGCGGTGGGGGCCAACTCCGCCACCAGTGAGGTGAGTTGCTCATGGTGCGTGCGATAGGGGCGGCTGAAGTAGCGGGCGGCCGGGGCGCTGGCCTCCGCGATCAGCAACAGTGCCCGCTGTTCCTCCAGCAGGTCCGCCATGCCGTGCAGAAAGGCGCGCAGCCGCTGCCGCGGCGGTTCGCCCGCGTGCCCGGCGAGCTCCTCTTGGAAGCGGGTCTCGTTTTCCTCGATCAGTTCGTAGACGAGCCGTGCCCGGTTCTCGAACCGGCGGTAGACCGTACCGACGCCGACTCCGGCCTCCTTCGCCACCGTGTCCGCGGTGAGCGCCGACGCCCCCTGCGTCCGCAGCACCCGGACGGCGGCGTCGAGGATCCGGCGGCGGTTGCGGGCGGCGTCGGCACGTTCGGTCATGGGCGCAGCGTAGCGGAGCGCTCTCCGGTTATCCCCTTGTTAAGCGGAGAGTTTTCCGCTTAAGCTCCCGGTTCAGTCAAGCGGAGAGCTCTCCGCTTGCCTGAACCGGGAGTGGGGGAGGTCTTCCTTGGGAACGGACACCGCTGAGAGCCGGGGCGTCCACGCGCCGGTGCGCGACCGGTGGTGGCTGATCGTCGCCGCCGGACTCGCTATCTTCATCGCCCAGTTGGACGCGTCGATCGTCGGTGTTGCGCTGCCGCGCATCGAGGCCGACCTGCACACGAGTACGACGGTCGTGCAGTGGGTCGGCCTCGGCTACCTCATGCCGCTGATCGCCCTGGCACTCGGCATCGGCCGCTGGGTGGACACCGCCGATCCGCGCCGGGTGATGGTCCTGGGATGCACCGGCTTCGCGGTGGCGAGCGTGGCCTGCGGGCTCGCGCCCGGCGTGGGCTGGCTGATCGGCGCGCGGGTGGTCCAGGGCTGCTTCGCAGTGATCATGCTGGCGCTGGCGCCCGTACTGCCCACCATCGCGGTACGCCCCGAGGTGCGCGGCCGGGCCTTCGGCACGGTGCTGCTGCTCGGCACGCTCGGCGGGGTCACCGGGCCCCCGGCCGGTGGGCTGCTCGTCGAGGCCTATGGATGGCCGGCCGTCTTCTACGTCAACGTGCCCGTCGTCGCCGTGGTACTGGCCGTCGTCACCCGGCAACTCCCGCTCGGACCGCGGCTGCCACGGCCCAAGGCCGCCTGGGCCGCGGAGGCGGTGACCTTCGGCGGGGCGGCGGTGGCGGTGCTGTTCGCGCTGTCCTTCGCGATGGACCGGAGCGTGGAGTGGGGGCTGCTCGCGCTGGCCGCGGTGCCGCTGCTGCTCGTATGGGGGAGAAGCGCATCGGCCCGGTCGCTGTGGTCACTGGTGACGGCGCCAGGACTACCGGGCCCCCATCTGGCCATCGGCTGCGCCTACTTCGCGGTGTTCGGCGTGCTGTTCGTGACCCCCTTCTTCCTCCAGGTCTCCCTCGGGGTCCCGCCGGGCACCAACGGCTGGGTCATGGTGGGACTCGCCCTGGGAACGGGGTGCGGGAGTGTGCTGGGCGGGCGCCTGGCCGACCGGGTGGGACCGCGGCGGGTGGCACTGTCCGGCACGGTGGTCCTGCTCGCTGGTACGGCATCCATGGTCCCGGCGAGCACGACCTGGGGCGCGCCCGACGTGGCCTCGCGGCTCCTCCTGATCGGCGTGGGATTCGGACTCTTCAACGCGCAGAACCAGGCCCGGGTAATGTCGAACGCTCCGCAGGACCGCCTGGGCATGATCTCCGGCACTACCAGCCTCGTCCGCCAACTGGGCGCCGCGGCAGGCTCCGCCCTGGGAGCCGCACTCTGGGCGACCTCACCCGGCGGCGCCACGGCACTGAGCGCCTGCGCGGCGACGGCCGCGGTGGCGGCCGTCTGTACCGCGCTCGCGGTGTCACGCACCTCCGTGAAACGGCCAGTGTGACGGGGTGCCGTCGGCGATCAACCCCCTGTTCAACGGCTTCATGTGCAGCGCCTTCGCGCAGAACATCGGCCTGGTCGCGATGACGAAGATCCGCAGCCGGTACGTCGTGGCCACCGGCGGCGGCTTCCTCGTCCTGATGGGTCTGTGCCCGATGGCCGCATCGCTCATCGCCGCCGTACCGCCGCCGGTGCTCGGGGGCGCGGGCGTGGTCCCCTTCGGCTCGGTCGCGGCCAGCGGCAAGTGAAGAGGTTGCGCAACCGCGCTCGGTGGCGGCGAGTTCACGGGTCACGTCCTTGACCGTGCCGCGGGCCGTCGTGGAGGCCTGACAGGCGGACACGGCGGAAGGCGATGCTCCCTGCCGCTGCCGCCCGCCGCCCCGCGTCGGCCCGGTGCGCGGGCCCGTTAGGCCCCGCGCACCGGGCGGCGGTTCAGTCCCGCGCCCCGCCCCTCGGCCGCAGTACCGCCGCCGCCGGCACCAGCGCCCCCGCCGCGATCACCGTCGCCACGCGGAACGCCAGCTGGTACCCCTCCGCCGTGGCCGCAACCGCCTCCGCACCCCCGGCCAGCGACCCCTCGGTCCGGCTCGCCGCCAGCACCGAGAGCACCGCCAGTCCCAGCGAACCGCCCACCACCTGCGTGGTGTTGAACAGTCCCGACGCCAGCCCCGCGTCCTCCTCGCGGGCCCCCGCCATGGCGAGCCCGGTCAGCGCGGGCATCGCGGCCGCGAACCCCGCGGCGAGGAGGAGCATCGGAGGGAGCACGTCGGTGACGTACGCGCCGTCGGCAGGCGCACGGCTCAGCAGCGTCATGCCGACGGTGATCAGCACCAGCCCCGCCAGCAGCACCAGGTACGCGCCGAACCGGCCGATGGTGCGCGCGGACAGGCCCAGCATCAACACCCCGATCGCGATCGGTGCCGGCAGGAACGCCGTGCCGGTGGCCAACTCGCCGTAGCCGAGGACACGTTGCAGATAGAGCGCGCCGATGAACTGGAAGCCGTACATCGTGGCGATCATCAGGACCTGAACGGCGTTCGCCCCGGTCAGCAGCCGGGAGCCGAACAGCCTCAGACGCAGCAGCGGGCGCGCAGCCCGCGCCTGGGGCGCGACGGGCTCGTCACTCGCGTCGTGCACCCGACGGTGCCGCCGAAGGTGGAGTACGAACTCACGCCCGCAGCCCGCGAGTTGCACGAGACGCTGCAGCGGCTCACCCACTGGGCCGAGCGCAACCGGGTGTACATCGCCGAGTCACGCGCGGCCTACGACGCCGAGCGGGAGCCGGTGTCGGTGTACCGGGCCCGGTGACCGTGGTGGGCGTCCTTACAGCCCGAAGCGGCTCGGATCTGACGCCAACTCCTTGAAGTACTCCCGCGGATCCGCGACCAGCCTGCGCTCCTTGAGGTCCAGCAGCCCGCCGACGCCGGTGATCTCGGCCGCCACGGTGCCGTCGGTCTTGCGGATCGTCTGCTCGATGCGGAACGTCTTGCCCTCGGTCCAGGCGAAGTCGCACGTCACCTCGACCTCGTCGCCCGCGAGCAGCTCCCGCCGGTAGCGGATGGTGGTCTCCAGTACGACCGGGCCCACGCCCTTGCCTATGAGGCGGTCCTGGCTGATCCCGGCTTCCTGGATCAGCGACCAGCGGGCATGCTCCGCGTAGCTGAGGTACACGCTCTGGTTGAGGTGGCCTTGCACGTCCGTCTCGTACCCGCGGACGGTCACCGGGACGGAAAACGCTTCGGTCACGGCTTCCCCTTCTCGTCGTGGACGTTGTGATTCATCGATCTTGGCATGTTCATTAGGCCCGGCGTGGAGAAGCCAGCAGATAACGAGCCCTCGTCCGCGGCTCCGAGTGCTCGCCCACCTGCCAGCCCGCCTTCTCCAGCGTGGCCGCGCAGCCGCGCAGCGCCCCGGGGTCCGCCTCGTGCACGGCGACGGCCTCCGGCTGCGGGGTGGCCCGCACCCGGTAGCCGCCCTCGGAGTCCGGCCCGGCCGGGCGATGTCCGGCCGCCTCCAGGGCAAGCGCGGCGGCCTGCACCAGATGCGCGCGCTCCCAGCCGCACGGTCGGTCGAGGGCGCCGTCCGGATTGGTCATCCGCCGCAGCTCCAGCAGCCCCTGCCAGGCACTGTGCACCTCGCGGACGCGGGCCGGACCCGTGTCCGGCACCTCCTCCTCGCCGCCGACCCGCGCGGCGAACACGCCGGCCGTCGCGGGGGCCTCCCCGGCGGGCTCGTGGATCTGCTCCACCCCCTGCCGCACCCGGTGACCCTCCGGCGTCAGGAAGTGGTCGTGCGGCGGCCGTGGGTGCCGGAAGGCGAGCCCCCGCTTCACCAGCGCGGTGAGCTGTGCCTCCGTGCCCTTCAGCCGCCCGGTGACGGGATCGGCGGCGTCGATCACCCGCCGCTGCGCGGCGGTCGGCGGTCGGGTCACGGCGTGCTCCTCTCCCGGGAGGCCCTGGAGATCAGCCCATTCGAAGACTACGACGCGCCTCTGACATTCCGCCCGCGTCCCCGGCCGCTGTTACTGCCGGTAGCCGCTCAGGAACCGCCCGATCCGCCCGATCGCCGCCTCCAGGTCGTCCGCGTACGGAAGCGTGAGGATGCGGAAGTGGTCCGGGGTGGGCCAGTTGAAGCCCGTGCCCTGCACCACCTGGATCTTCTCCCGCAGCAGCAGGTCCAGGACGAACTTCTCGTCGTCGTGGATCTTGTGCACCTTGGGGTCGAGGCGCGGGAACGCGTACAGCGCGCCCTTCGGCTTCACGCACGACACCCCCGGGATCTCGTTCAGCTTCTCCCACGCCACGGTGCGCTGTTCGTGCAGGCGCCCGCCCGGCGTGGTCAGCTCCCGGATGGACTGGCGGCCGCCGAGCGCGGCCTGGATGGCGTACTGCGCGGGCGCGTTGGCGCACAGCCGCATGGAGGCCAGCATCGTCAGGCCCTCCAGGTAGCTCTTCGCGTGCTGCCTCGGGCCGGTGATCACCAGCCAGCCCGAGCGGAAGCCGGCCACCCGATACGTCTTCGACAGGCCGCAGAAGGTCAGCACCACCAGGTCGGGGGCGAGTGCGGCGACCGAGTGGTGCACGGCGTCGTCGTACAGGATCTGGTCGTAGATCTCGTCGGCGAACACCATCAGGCCGTGGCGGCGGGCGAGGTCGAGGATGCCCTCGATGATCTCCTTGGGGTAGACGGCGCCGGTGGGGTTGTTGGGGTTGATGATGACCACGGCCTTCGTCCGGTCCGTGATCTTCGACGCCATGTCGTCCAGGTCCGGGTACCAGTCGGCCTGCTCGTCGCACAGGTAGTGGACCGCCTTGCCGCCCGCGAGGGTGGTGACGGCCGTCCAGAGAGGGAAGTCCGGGGCGGGGATGAGGATTTCGTCGCCGTCCTCGACCAGCGTCTGCACGGCCATCGAGACCAGCTCGGAGACGCCGTTGCCGAGGAAGACGTCGTCGACGCCGACCTCCAGGCCGAGGGTCTGGTAGCGCTGGGCGACCGCCCGGCGGGCGGAGAGGATGCCGCGCGAGTCGGTGTAGCCGTGGGCCTGCGGGAGCATCCGGATCATGTCCTGGAGGATCTCCTCCGGCGCCTCGAAGCCGAACAGCGCGGGGTTGCCGGTGTTCAGCCGCAGCACGCTGTGGCCCGCCTTCTCCAGCGCGTTGGCGTGTTCGATCACCGGGCCGCGGATCTCGTAACAGACCTCGCTCAGCTTGCTCGACTGCCGGAACTCCATGCGCTTACGCCCCTCCGGTTGTGGTGTTGCTTGGTTTTACCAAGTAGACGCTTGGAAAGTCCAACAACATGTCTAGACTGCGTCGCATGTCACCTCGCCGAAGCTACGACCAGTACTGTTCCGCCGCCCGCGCGCTCGACGTCGTCGGCGACCGCTGGACCCTGCTGATCGTCCGCGAACTCCTGGCCGGCCCGCGCCGCTACACGGACCTGCACGCCGACCTGCCGGGCGTGAGCACCGACGTCCTCGCCTCCCGGCTGAAGGACATGGAGCGCGACGGGCTGACCACGCGGCGCCGGCTGCCGCCGCCCGGCGCGGCGTACGTGTACGAACTCACCGGACGTGGGCGGGAGTTGCTGCCCGTGTTGCAGGCGCTGGGGGACTGGGGGCAGGCCGAGCTGGGCGAGCGGCGGCCCACCGACGCCGTACGGGCGCACTGGTTCGCGTTGCCGCTCCTCCGGTCGCTGGAAGGCGAGGGTCTCGTCGAAGTGCGGCTCGAGGAGGGCGACTTCCATCTGTACGTCGGCGCCGAGGAGGGGCCCGTCTACGGCGACGGTCCGGCTCCGGGGGAACCCGACGCCCGGCTGGTCCTGGACACCGACACGTGGGCGGCCGTCGGCCGGGGGGAGCTGAGCGTGCCGGACGCGGTGCGGCGCGGGCGGATACAGGTGACCGGTGACGGCACGGTGGCGAAGGCGTTGCGGGAGGCGTGAAAAGCCAGAAGGCCCGCTCGAAGCGGGCCTTCTGATGGTGCTTCAGGCGCCTGGCGGCACCCGCGGAGGCCGCCCGGCCCCGCGTGTCAGCGCATACCCGCCGACCCCCGCGAGCGCGGCGAGCACACCGCCGACCGCCGTCCACACCCACCGGTCGGACCACCAGCCGGAGGACCAGCCGTCGTCGGGCTCGATGCCGGACAGCACGGCGGAAGTCGGCTCGTCGTCCTCGGACGTGACCGCGATCCCCGGCACCAGGGGCTCCGCCAGCGAGCCGTCGACCGCCGCCGCCCCGCCGATGTCCTTGGAGCCGACCCGGACCTCGGCGTCGACCGGAAGACCCAGGTCGGAGGTGGCCAGATCCACGACCGTCAGCCGGATGTAGTACGTCCCCGGCAGCGGGTCGTTCGCCCATGCCTCCGACCACGCGCGGACCGTGCGCAGCACGCAGGTCAGCTCCACGGAGGCGGAGCCGGACGCGGCGGTGCGCGTCTGCGCCCCGTACTGGCAGGCCTGGCGGCGGCGCAGACCGTCGTACACGTCGACCTGCCAGGTCTCGGCGGCGTGCGTGTCCGGCAGCTTCACCTTCGCCTCGACGGTGGGCCGCTGTCCGGCGTCCGCGGGGAACGACCAGTACAGGTAGTCGCCCGCGGAGCCGTTCGCCGTGGCCGTCTGGCCCTGGTCGATCTCGGTCGCCGTACGGAAGGACGTGCCCGCCTGGGTGGGCGCCCCGCCGTCCGCCGAAGGAGAGGGCGAGGAGTCGGCCGCGGCCGGCGCAACGGCCAGTCCGAGCATGAGCAGGGCAGCACTCAACACACGGGTGATACGCATCAGTTGGTCCTCCAGACCGCGACCCGCCAGCGCGACAGCCAGCCCCACAGCACACCGGCCAGGAAGCCGGTGAGGATCAGCGCGCCGAGCAGCCACCAGCCGCGCCCGAGGCCGAAGGAGGCCACGTCACTCGCCGGCGACGGCCCGTCCACGACGTCGACGGTCAGCTCCAGCGGCAGACCCGGCGTCGTCTTCACACCGGAGGCCGCCGAGTAGGAGTGGGTGACCTGGAGGCACACCGTCTCGGTGGTCGCCTGCTCGTCGTCGCTCTCCGCCTTCGGGTACCGCAGACCCGTCGAGACCACGTCCGTACGGCCGTTGCCCGCGGCCTCGCCGCGCACGATCTCCCGGCCGCGGACCGTGACGGCCCGCAGCAGCACGCCGTACGACGGGTTCACGGCCCGGTCCGCCGACACGCTCACCGACGCGCGCAGCTCCTGTCCGGGCCGCACGTCCACGCGGTACCAGCGCTGCTGCCCGAACTCCTCGCGGTCGGTGTACAGACCGGACTTCAGGCCCGGCGCCTTCGCGCACTCGTCCGCGCCCTGCGTGGCCACCGGCGTCACCACCGGATCGGCCGCCCGGTCCACCAACTGGTTGACGCGGTCGGTGAGTTCGTCGGTGTGCTGCACGGACGTGTACGTTCCGCCGGTCGCCTCCGCGATACAGCTGAGCTGCTGCCGCATCTTGGTGTTGGGGACCAGGCCGAGGGTGTCGATGGTCAGTCCGATGCCCTTGGCCGCGATCTCGCGGGCCACCTCGCACGGGTCGAGCGGGGCGCAGGTGTCCTCGCCGTCGCTGATCAGCACGATGCGCTTGGAGCCGTTGCCGCCGTCGAGGTCGTCGGCGGCCTTGAGCAGGGCGGGGCCGATCGGCGTCCAGCCGGTGGGCGTGAGGGTCGCCACCGCCGTCTTGGCCTCGGTGCGGTCCAGCGGGCCGACCGGGTAGAGCTGCGCGGTGTCCTTGCAGCCCGTCTTCTGGTCGTCGCCGGGGTAGTCGGCGCCGAGGGTCCGGATGCCGAGCCGGACCTCCTCGGGCGTCGCGTCCAGCACCTCGTTGAAGGCCTGCTTCGCCGCGGCCATCCGGGACTGGCCGTCGATGTCCCGGGCCCGCATGGACCCGCTCACGTCGAGGACGAGGTCGACCTTCGGCGCGTCCTCGCCCGTGGGTTCGCCGGCGGCCGCAGCGGCCGGGAAGGCGAGCCCGGCCGTCAAGGCGGCGAGCAGGGCGCACACTCCTGCCGCCAGCCGTTGTCTTGTGATCATCGGCGGATCCTATTGATCAAGTGTGTCGCGCTCCAAAACGGCTGCTCAATGCAGCGGATTGGGCAGTGCGGTCCACTGGTCCCCGGGCGTGCCCGGGGAGAGCCGCATGAGCGTCAACGCCTTGGCGGGCAACGGCCCTTCGAGCAGTGCGAGGAGGTCCGGGGTGCGCGGAAGGTCTCCTACGGCCGTCTCCAGCGCGACCCGCAGCGCCGGCGCCGAACCCGCCGTACCGGCGAGCGCCCCGGCCACCAGCGACCCGAACAGCTTGCGCCGCAAAGTCGTTTCGTCGTCCGTGACGATCCGGCCGGTCAGCTCCGGGACCGGGATGCCGTGCCGGGCCAGCCGGACGGGGCTGATCCGGATGTCGGCGAGGTCGCGATAGACCAGACGCAGGGGGGCGCCCGACGCGGACAGGACGACCAGGAGGTTCTGGCCGTGCGCCTCCAGGGCCACACCCAGGTCCAGCAGCCGCAGCCCGACCGTGAGGGCGAGCCGGGCGAAGTCGGCGAGCCAGACGGGGGAGTTGGGCAGCTCGGTGGTGGTGAGGGCCGCCACCGGCACGACCCGCTCACCCCGCTCCGTGACCGCGTACACCCGCGGCGACTCCCGCAACACCGCCGCCAGATCGGGTGAGTTGGCCGTGACCGCACCCAGCGTGCGGGTGACGTGCAGCAGGCCGTCCATGCGGGCCGCCAGCGTCTCCGCGAACGCCGAGAGGGTCGCGGACAGGCCGATCGAGTAGACGGAGATGTCCCGCACCGACGAGGTCAGCCGCGCGCTCAGCGCCGTCTTGACGTGCGGTCCGCCCGGCAGGGCCAGGGTGCGCAGGGACATCAGCGGATGCGCGTCGAGCCCCGCATCGCCGGAACGCTTCAGCACATGCTCCGCCTGCCACGGATGCACCGGCACCAGCAGCCGTTCCCCGTCCCGCATCGCCTCCGGCCACTCACCCGTCACCAGGCACTCGCCCGCCGGGACCGGCACCAGCCCCAGCCGCACCAGCGGCCCGTGCTCGGGGCCGTAGGCGAGCTGCTCCGCCACCGAGAAGCCGGGCCGGGAGCGGCAGTTGGGGTGGTACGGATGCCCGTCGACCACCCGCTGCTCCCACTCCCAGTCCTTCGCCGGCCACTCTTTCGGGCACGGCCGCCGCCCGGCCCGGGACAGCGCCAACGAGGCGACGCTGTGGCCGAGTTCGGCGGCGAGGCCGCTGCCGTGCGGTACGGCGAGATCGGTCATCAGCCGCGCCGGGTCGTCGTACGACACGTCGTCGAGCCGTACGGCGGTGACGTACGCTGCGGTGGCGTACGGGTCCGGGTGCGGACCGTGCAGCCGGCGGCCGTCCGATAGGCGCAGGGCGAGTCCCTCCCGGCCGGCCGTGCGGGACGCGACCCATGGCAGCGGTTCATGGGCGAGCGCACGCCACAGGCGGGTCAGCACGGCCGCGCGGGCACCGGGCAGCGCGGCCGTGTACCGCGGCACGAGGCCGGGACGTGCGGCGGCCAGCTCCTCGGCGACCTCGGCCTCGACGGTGGAGGGACGGTGCACGGTCGGGCTCCTCGGGTACGAATGCGGTGTCACGGCAGGCGGTGACGACAGACATACTGATCATCTCCGCCCGAACGGACCGCAGAGAACGAGTGGAACGCGTGGATCCCTTTCCCCCGCCCCCCGCCGACGACGCCGCACCGAGCGACGACGTGGCAGATCGCGCCGACGCCTACGCGGCGGCGCCCCTCCTGAACTGCCTGCTGAGGGAGGTGGCCGAGCCCCTCCCGGGCGCCGGCCGACGCCGCACGTACCGGCTGCCCGGTGGCCGGATGCTGCGGGTCCGGGGCGAGCGGCGGCCCGCCGAACCCGAGGTGTACGCGGCGGGCGGCTGGCGGCGCGTCGGCCACCCCGAACTCGTCAAGCTCGTCGCCGAGGAACTGGTCCGGCACACCGGCCTGCCCAACCACGAACTGCCCGCCGAGATGATCGACAGCCGGGACGCGGTGGCCGCCCTGCTCACCGCACGCGCCCGCGCGACGCCCCCGGTCGACCCCTACCTGCTCTCCGAGCAGTGCCTCCTCACCGGCCACCCCCACCACCCCGCGCCCAAGGCCCGCGGCGGCGGCCCCGTCGCCGGCTGGCTGCCGTACGCGCCCGAGGCACACGTCCGCTTCCCGCTGGCGCTGCTCGGGCTCCGCGCCGACACGGTCGTCGAGGAGGGGGACACCTCCGCCCTCGACACCCTCGGCGAGGCCCCGCCCGGCTACCGGCTGCTGCCCGCCCACCCCTGGCAGCTCGACCTTGCCGCCCGCGACCTCGCCCAGGCCTTCGCCGACGGCCGCCTGATCCGGCTTGGCACGACCGCGTTCGAGGCCTGGCCGACGGCCGCGGTCCGCACGGTGTACGCCCCCGAGCGCGACCTCTTCCTGAAGTTCAGCCTCGACGTGCGCATCACCAACGACATCCGCCGGCTGTGGCGCCACGACCTGCTGAAACTGCGCCGGACGGACACGGCGGTCGCCACGGCCCTCGCCGCCGTCGACGGCCCCGCGGCCTGGCTGAGCGACCACGGCTACCGCACCGCCGACTTCGCCTTCGAGGAACTCGCCGTCCTGGTCCGCGACGGACTGCGCGGCCACCTGGTGCCCGGCGCGACCCCGCTGCTCGCCGCCGGTCTGGCGGAGGGCTTCGCGGGCAGCCCGCTCGACGGTACGGCCGATCCGGCGGCCTGGTGGGAGGCGTACCTGGCCCAGGTCGTGCCCCCGGCCCTGACGGCCTTCGCCGACCACGGCGTCGTACTCGAAGCGCATCTGCAGAACACGCTGGTCGCCGTCGACGCCGACGGCACACCGGTGCAGGCGCTGTTCCGGGACGCCGAGGGCGTGAAGCTGCTGCCGGAGGTGTCCCGGGCGGCCGGCTGGGAGCGGCTGGTGTACTGCCTGATCGTCAACCACCTCACCGAGGTGGCCGCGGCCCTGGCCGAACGCCGGCCCGGCCTCGACCCCTGGCCCGCCGTACGCCGCGAACTCTCCCGCCACGACCTCCCCGAGATCCCCGCCCTGCTCACCTCGCCCACTCTGCCCGGCAAGACCAACCTGCTGCTGCGGTGGACGGGCGCGGACGGGGCGGACGCCCGGTATCTGCCGCTGCCGAACCCGCTGGCCCGTATGTGATCCGATCTGCCCTGGCCGTCCGCTGCCACAGCTACCGGAGCCGTACCGGCCCGGCGTCGATCGGCACGCGGACCAGCAGGTAGGGCTTTCGGCGCAGGTCGTGGCCCTCGTGGTGGTCGGCCTGCCGGTTGAGCTGGTTGGCGATGGCGTACAGGTGGCGGTCGGAGGCGACGCAGAGGGTGTCGACCCAGATCAGGTCGGCCCCCTGGGTGAGGGTTTCGTAGGTGCCGTCCGGGTTCCTGCGCCAGATGGCGTTGTGCTCCAGGTCGCCGCCGTAGATCCGCCCCTTGTCGTCGCTTTCCAGCCCGTCGGCCATCGGCTTGAACCCGAGGTCCTCGACTGTCGCGGCCACCTCGGCGTCGGAGGCGTCCGGGTCGGCGAGGGCGTCGGTGGACACGCTGTGCAGGCGGCGGCTGGACAGCGGGCAGTAGAAGAGGCGCTCGCCGTCGGCGCTGATGGCGATGCCGTCGGAACCGACCTCGAAGTGCGTGGGCTTGCCGTCCGCGGGGCGGTTCATGAAGGGCTCGCCGTCGATGACCGGGAGGAAGCCCTCGTCCGGGAGTGCCGAGGGGTGTCCGGCCAGCCGCCGCCATGAGCGGCCCGTGGCGAGGTCGACGACGATGATGCCGTTGGTGCCGGACGAGTCGGTGACGAACGCCATGCCCTGGGGCCCGCGCCGCAGGTCGAACCGTACGTCGTTGGGGTAGCTGTCGGCCGGCACGACCTCCGGGGGGAAGAGAATCGTTCGGGCGATCCGGTCGGTGCGCAGGTCGACCGCCACGAGCTTCGGGCCACCGTAGGAGGACGGGGCGGACAACGGGCTTCCGGTGTCGAGGATCCACAGCCGGTCGGCGGGGTCGACGACGACGCTCTGCACCGACTGGAAGTGTCCCGCCAGATCGGAGGCGTCCTCGCGGTTCACCTCGGCGTCGGGATAGGCCACCGGCTTTCCGCCGCGGAGTTCGGCGACGGTGAAGGGGACGCGGTCGCCCCAGCGGGGGAAGTTGACGAAGACGCGGCCGCGGCGCGAGACGGTGACGCCCGTCGGCATCGCGCCCCATAACCGGGCGGCGACCTCGTGGCCTCCGGCTGTCCGCCCGGCGGCTCGGGCGTGTCCGGTGAGTTGGGCGGCGACCAGCGACGTCGTGGTCGCGGTGAGGAATGTACGTCGTTTCATGGGAGCGCCTCCTTGGGGGGCAAGTCGCCCGAGGATCCAGCGAGTTGCCGTATCACCTCGGTCGCGTGGGGGATCGGCCGGACGGCACCGTGACCGGTGGTGGTCGCTGTGGCCACTGTCGCATACCGGATGTCGACGCGGTTCTCTCAGGGATCATTGCCAGGGTGACTCGCATACTGACGCGAAGTGATCTGCGAGCCCTGCTTGAGCTCGAGTCCTGCATCACCGCGCTGAGCGACGGCTTCCGCGGCGCCGCCTCCGCGGTGGCAGGGCAACGGGTGCGGACCGATCTGCCGTTCTCCGGTACGGCCACGGCTCTGATTCCCGGGGTGCTGCCCGGGATCGAGGCGTACACAGTGAAGGTGAACGCCAAGTTCCCGGGAGCCCGGCCGGCCCTGCGCGGAGTGATCTGCCTTCACAGCGGCCGGAACGGTGAGCTCCTCGCGCTGATGGATTCGGCCACCGTCACCGCATGGCGCACCGGTCTGGCCGCGGCCCTGGGCACCCATCTCCTCGCCGTTCCCTCTCCCGCGGACGGCACGGTGCTCGGTGTGATCGGGGCAGGCGCACAGGCCGAGCTCATGGTGCGCGGTCTGCGCGTCATGCGACGGCACGGCAAGCTCGTCGTCCACGACACCGATCCCGACCGTGCCGCAGCCTTCGCCTCGCGCCACGGCGGGCGGGTACTGGCATCTGCCACAGAGATCGCCTCAGCCGCCGACATCGTCCTGCTGGCCACCTGGTCACGCTCGCCGCTGCTCCGCCTGGCGGACACTCGGCCGGGACAGCACTTCACGAGCCTGGGGGCCGATGAGCCAGGCAAACAGGAACTCTCCGCCGACCTGCTCGAATCCGCGTTCCTCGTCGTCGACGACCGGGACCTGGCCGCCGACACGGGTGCCCTGGCCGCCGCCGGCCTCGCCGCCTCAGCTGCCGAGGCCACCCTCAGCGACGTCCTGCGCGGTGACCATCCCGGGCGCACCACCGCGACGGCCCGATCCGTCTACGCTCCCGTCGGACTCCCGTGGCAGGACCTCGCGTTGGCCTGGGCCGCCTATCGGCAGGCGGAACGGCTTGACATCGGGCAGCAGGTCGATCTGCTCTCCTGACGCGCACTCAGTGCCCGTGAACTGGTCATTTCGGGTGCTGATGACGGGTGTCGGAGCGGGCCGGGCGGCGGCGTGGCGCTTGCCGCGGCGGACACGGAGGCCGTCGGCCGGCGGTCAGTGCGCGTGCGGGCCCCCGGTCATCTGCGGCTTGCCGCGCGGCCCTAGGTGTGCTGTCCGGGCACGTTGGTGACAGGCGACACGCCCTTGAGTGGTCCTTGAAAGAGGCGCGGCCAAACCCCAGCCAGCCGCGTCACCAACCCCTCCGGACAACACACCTAGGCCCAGGGCCACCGCGGCACTCGCCGCTGCCGCCAGGGCGCAGACGGTGAAGGCGTCCCTGAAGCCGCCGACGGAGCCGGACTCGATGCCCGAGGCGGCGACCGTGGAGACCACCGCCACACCGGTCGAACCGCCCACCTCGTGGAAGGTGTTGACGACTCCGGACGCCAGGCCCGCCTCGTTCGTGTTCCACCATGCCCAGCGCGGTGGTGGTGGCGGTCACGAAGACCGCGCCGAGACCGAGGGAGGCGACGACGAAGCCGGGCAGCAGACCGGCGGATAAGGCAGCCGAGGCAACTCGATTTCGGTGTATGCGCTAGGCCGATGGAGGTCAGGTAGCGGACGCGGTCTGCGCGGGACCACCCTAGGTCGATGGACCGCCCGAAGTTCAGCGGTACTGAAGCTTCCGCGCCCTGAAATTCGGCCGATTCAGGAGTGGAACAGGCGGTGGAGGCGTGAACCGCCGGCTTTGCGCGGTGTTCACCAGCTGATTCCGGCCGCCACCGGCAGGTGGTCGCTGCCGGTGGCCGGCAGCACCCACGAGCTCTCCGGCTCCACGCCGCGGACCAGGATCTGGTCGATCCGCGCCACCGGGAACTTCGCCGGCCAGGTGAAGCCGAAGCCGTCCCCTGCCGCGTCCTGGGCCGAGTGCAGCTGCGAGGTGATGTCGGCGAACGCGCGGTCGTCCATGGTGCCGTTCAGGTCGCCGAGCAGCACCACCCGCTTGTTCTGCTCGGCGGCGATGGCCTTACCGAGCGCCTGCGCGTTTCTGTCCCGCGAGTCCGTCCAGAAGCCCGCCCTGGGATTCACGCGTACGGACCCCAGGTGGGCCACGTAGACCGCCAGCGGCCCGTGGTCCGTGGCCACCGTGGTGCGCAGCGCCCGGTTGTAGGCCATCTTGACGTCGAGCGGCTTGGTGTCCGCCAGCGGCCCGTAGTCCATCTTGATGTCGACCGGCTGAGTGTTGGACAGTGGCAGCTTGCTCCACAGTCCGACCGTGCCCTGCACCGTGTGGTACGGGTACGCCTTCGCCAGCTCCTTCTTGTACGTGCCCTGGGCCTGCGGGGTGATCTCCTCCAGCGCCAGCACGTCCGCACCGGAGGCGGCCAGGTCGCGGGCGGTGCCGGCCGGGTCGGGGTTGTCGGCGCTGACGTTGTGGCTGACCACGGTGAGGTCACTGCCCGGGTGGGACTTGTCGCCGAGCAACCCGCCGAAGAGGTTCAGCCACACCATGACCGGCAGCAGCAGCGCGACCACTGCGGAGGCGGAGCGGCGCCACAGCGCCCCGGCCAGCAGTACCGGGACGAACAGACCGAACCACGGCAGGAAGGTCTCCACCAGGCTGCCGAGGCCACCGGTCCGGTTTGGGATCTTCGCGTGCAACAGCATGAACAGGCCCAGAAGCTGCGCCAGCGCCGCGAGCACCGGGCCGCGCTTCCAGGGCCCCGGCCGGGAGCCGATGCGGATCGCCCGCCGGATGCGCGCGCGCCAGGCACCGGATCCGGTATCCCGGCGGTCGGCGTCGCCCTGTCCGGTCTCCGCCGTGTCCACCTGCGTCATCGGCTGTCCTCGTTCACGGCCGGTCACTGCTGCATCCTCGGGTCCTGGGTGGGGTCGGCATACATACGCGGGCAACCACGATCGATCGCGTTGGCGCGCAGTTCGTAGTGCCAGGGTTCGTTCTTGTAGATCTGGCACAGGCCGTACTCGGCACCATGCTCGGACAGCCACGCCGTCGCATCGGAGCGCCCGATGTCGACCGCGTCCCTCGACACGTGAGGAGACGTCGCCGCGGTGGCCACCCATCGGGCGGCCTCGTCTTCAGACCCGTACTTGGAGACCGCCTCGCGAAGAAGCTGCGCCTGATGCTCCGGGGAACGCCAGCCGCTATTCACGTGGAACTCGACTCCGTCGTCCGCGGCAGCCGTCGCAGCCTGGCGGAGGGCCTTGAGCAGATCCGGATCGAGGTTGGCGACCGCCGGAATCGCGTCATCGAAGACCGTCACGCGGTCGGGGACGACGCCGCCGGCCTCGCCGAGCGCACCACGGTGCTCACTGCGATCAGTATGCGAGGGCGGTGCAGCCGAGGGGGCCGAGGGGGCCGAGGGGGACAAGGAGGCCGAGGAAGGCGAGGAGGACGAGGACTTCGACCCCTGGTAGCCGAGGGCTGCGGTGATCACTGCTGTGACGACTATCAGGCCGACGACGAGGGGCCATCGAATCCCGCGGGTCGTTGTTCGTGCTGATGGTGGGGTTCGATTCATGCCGCCAGTCAAGGCGGCGCGGTGTTGCCGGCACGTATGTGGTTTTCGATATGCCGACGATATGTGCCGACTCGTAGCCTCGGAGCATGCGTGTGTTGATCGTCGAGGACGAGCCCTATATGGCAGAAGCCATCCGCGATGGCCTACGCCTCGAAGCGATCGCGGCCGACATCGCAGGTGACGGCGACACGGCTCTGGAACTGCTGAGCATCAACACCTACGACATCGCCGTCCTCGACCGCGACATCCCCGGACCGTCCGGTGACGAGATCGCCCAAAGCATCGTCGCCTCCGGCAGCGGCATGCCGATCCTCATGCTCACCGCAGCCGACCGGCTCGACGACAAGGCCACCGGGTTCGGGCTCGGCGCCGACGACTACCTCACGAAGCCCTTCGAGCTGCAAGAGCTCGTGCTCAGGCTCAGAGCACTCGACCGCCGGCGCGTGCACAACAGGCCGCCCGTGCGAGAGATCGCAGGGCTGCGGCTGGATCCGTTCCGCCGCGAGGTCTACCGCGACGGCCGCTACATCGCGCTGACCAGGAAGCAGTTCGCCGTGCTCGAAGTCCTCGTCGCCGCCGAAGGCGGTGTCGTCAGCGCCGAAGAACTCCTGGAACGCGCGTGGGACGAGAACGCCGACCCGTTCACCAACGCCGTACGCATCACCGTCTCGGCCCTGCGCAAACGGCTCGGCGAACCCTGGCTCATCGCCACCGTGCCAGGTGTCGGCTACCGCATCGACACGCAACCGGAGGCCGGACCCGAGGGAGACGACCGTGGATAGAGCCCCTGGTTTGAGCGTTCGCCTCAAACTCACCCTCAGCTACGCCGGATTCCTCATGCTTGCCGGTGCCTTGCTGCTCGCTGCGGTGTGGGTGTTCCTCCTCCGTTATGTCCCCGACCGTGCGATGCTCATCAACCCCGATGACAAGCCCGCGAATGGTGTTTTCCCCGTCCGGTCCGCCCTCCTGGACGTTTTCGCTCCGAGGGCAGCCGCAGTACTGGCGTTCCTGCTGGTGTTCGGCCTCGTGGGAGGGTGGCTCCTCGCCGGCCGCATGCTCGCCCCGCTGACCCGGATCACCAACGCCACACGCATGGCCACGAACGGATCACTCTCCCACCGAATCCGGCTACCGGGCCGCAAAGACGAGTTCCGCGAACTCGCCGACGCCTTCGACACCATGCTCGCGCAGCTCGAAGCACACGTCGCCGAACAGCAGAGATTCGCAGCCAACGCCTCCCACGAACTGCGCACCCCGCTGGCGATCACGAAGACACTTCTCGAGGCGGCCCGCACCGATCCGAACCGCGACACCGGCCAGCTTGTCGACCGCCTCCACGCCGTCAACACCCGAGCGATCGACCTCACCGAGGCACTGCTCCTGCTCAGCCGCGCCAACCTGCGGTCCTTCACCCGGGAACCTGTCGACCTGTCCCTCATGGCGGAAGAAGCCACCGAAACGCTCCTCCCCCTCGCGGAAAGGCGTGGCGTCACCATCGAGACCTGCGGCGACATCACCCCCACGGTTGGATCGCCGGCGCTTCTGCTGCAGCTGACCACGAACCTCGTGCAGAACGCGATCGTCCACAACGTGCCTGAACAGGGCACCGTGTGGGTCAAGACCAGCGTCCGCCCCAAGACTGTGGTGCTCACGGTCGAAAACACCGGCGAGCAGCTCACCCCACAGCTGGTCTCGACCCTCACCGAACCCTTCCAGCGCGGCACCGAGCGCATACACAGCGACCACGCAGGCGTCGGCCTCGGCCTGGCCATCGTCAAAACCATCACCCAGGCACACGACGGAACACTCACCCTCACCCCGCGCTCTGCCGGCGGGATCCGCATCACTGTGGAACTACCCGCGATGGGCCATCAGGGTCTCGCGGCTCACCGCGCTGTTCGCGTGCCGGGTGAGCACCGCGAGGAGCTCGAACTCCTTGGGGCACAGGGTCAGTTCACGGTCGCGCAGGAGGCAGCGGCGGGCGGGCGGCGGCGCAGATGGGCGCGCAGGCGGACCAGCAGGACGGTGAGGCTGAAGGGTTTGACCAGATAGTCGTCGGCGCCCGAGTCGAGACCGGCGATCACGTCGATCTCCTCGCCGCGCGCGCTGAGGATGACGATCAGCAGCTCGGGGAAGCGGGCACGCAGCCGGCGGGCGAGGTCGAGGCCGTAGGCGTCGGGCAGGCCGAGGTCGAGCAACGCCAACGCCCGCCACCGCGACGTCCTGGCCGCCGAACGCAAGGAACGCGCCGCATCCGCAGCGAGAAGGGCATCCGCTGGGGCCGGCGGCCGTTGAAGGCGGCGTGACAGCCGCGAACGGTGATCTCTGCCCCTTTGATCCCGAGCCCGGGTCAGGACGTCCCGCAGCCGCTCCAAGTGGCTGCTATTACCAGGGCTCCCCTGTGGACGGATCCAGGCCCGCCTCCAAACGCCGTTTCTCCTCACGCCAGTTGACGAAGGAGGGCTCTCTCGGCAGGACGACACTGATCGTCTCCTCCTGGAATTCCTCATCGGTGAGCAGTCTGCGCAGGAACTCCGCCATTCCGAAGGGATGAACCTGGAAGAGGGGGTTTGTGTGCCGGCCGCACACGAGCACGGGCCATAGGTCGGGATTGTCGCCCGTGGTCAGCCAACAATAGATGTCTGCACCACTGGTGACGCCCCAAGCCAGGATGGAGTCCGGGTCCACATCGAGGGCCGCCCTGCCGCCGCACATCTCCCAGGTGCCGCGGGCGTTCGCTGTCTCGTTCCTCAGCCCGGATCCGTCCGAATAGGCGTCGGGCCGCGGAACCGGCAGCAGTATGCCGATCGCCTCACTGAGCTCCCCCGCCCCGTACACCTTCATGAAGGCGACATAGTCGGCAGGAAACCGGGTCCCCCAGATCTCTTCGAGCTCACTCCAGCCGATCCGCTCGTCCACGCCGTGCGTCGTTGGCACGACCTGCGCGAGCGCCGCTGTCCCGGGGGTCCCGCCCACTTCCACTCCTTCACATACATCTTCGAGGAGCCACAACTTACGCGATCACGCTCCCCGCAGAAGGGGGAGGGCCGACGTGAGAACCTCAACCCGTCGAACCATCCCGGTCACAGCACCAGGGCCCTTCTGAGGGCCAGGTGGTGCCGTCGATCAGTTCGCGGGCCGCGTCCAAGTGGCAGCTGTGGCAGGCGACTTCGGTGAGTACGTGGATCAGAATGTGCCGCACGTCAGGCAGCCGCCAGGTCGGTCAGATCTCCACGGGCCAGGCGGCAGGCTCCTGTTCGGGCGCGGCGGCGGCGAGCACAGCGTCCGCGCGCGCGATGGCCGCGCGGTAGTCCGCGAAGACCTCCTCGGCGCTCATCCCCTCCGGTATGTACCAGTGCGCCTCCGTGCCCGCCGTGAGCTGTCCAGCCACATCCGGCTCGCCCGCGATCACCCTGGGGAACCAGAAGCGTTCAGGGTGAGGTGGCGCAGCAACGCCAGGCAGCTCCAGCCGCTGGGCAGCACCGGCAGCCGCAGATCCTCCGCCGATAGCCCTTCGAGGATTCCGACGACGTGCTCGCTCCGGTGGGCCGGGACCGGCCCCGCACGGCAGTTGCCGAACGCCAGGACGTCTGCCCTGCGGTTGGGCGAAGACCTGGACCTCGGCCAGCGAGAGAGCATTGGTCCCGGCCAGCTGCACGCGCACGCACCGACCGGTCCTGTTCACGTCGATGACCGAGGGCCTACCGCCCTTGGTCGCCGGAGTCGTCGGCTGGACCGATCTGACCTCTCCCGATGCCGCCGACGCCCTCGCCGTGCTGCGCGAAGGCCCCGGTGCAGGGCGAACCCGACCCCGCTGTCTGCTCCGCCCGGAGGTGCTGCGGGGACTGGCCGCGGCCGCCGAGGAGGGACTCGTCCACGACCTGCTGGTCACAGCCGGAAATTTTCGTCGACGTACTCGGCGTCACCGATGTCGGCGCATACTTCCCGCACCGCGTCACCTACCACCCGACCTGCCACTGACTGCGCATGCTGCGGGTGGGTGACCGGCGCTGCGGCTGCTGCGCGCCGTCAAGGGCATCGACCTGGTCGAACTGCCCTCCGCCGAGCCCTGCTGCGGCTTCGGCGGCACCTTCGCCCTGAAGAACCACGAGGTCTCCAACGCCATGCTGGCCGACAAGATGCGCCATGTGCTGGACACCGGTGCCGAGTTCCTGTGCACGGGCGACAACTCCTGCCTGACCCACATCGGGTCGTGATCGAGGACGCGTAGCGCCCGGCTGCGGGACGCGACGTACAAGTCCGCGTGCGCGCGGCGAGGTGACGGTCACTCGGAGCCACGAGGCCGCGCACCCACCTGCTCCGCCGGCTCCAGGGTCGGCGATCGCGACAGTGGGTTCGCGGCCCGTGCCGGCTCCGCGTCAGGCGGGGATGGACAGGCTGGTGCTGAAGGGCCGGTCGTAGACCTCGAGGCTACGGATGGACGCCATGCCCCGGAGGGGAGTCCAGTGACCGTCACGCGCACGTATCTGGCCTGGGCGGCGAACGTGGCGATCTGCACCTGGCTGGTGCTGGTGCTGGTGCTGGTGGTGGCGGTGAGGTCGGTGAGGGTGGTCCAGTTGGTGTTGTCGGTGGAGCCCTCGATGCGGTAGCGGTAGTTCTTGGCGTCGAACTCCCAGGCGATCCGGGTGCCGGTGAGGGAGCGCGTGGATCCCAGGTCCACCTTCAGCCAGTGGCCGGTGTTGCCGTTGTTCGCGCACCAGCGGGTGGCGGTGGAGCCGTCGACGGCCCTGGCCGCGGTGTTGCCCTTGGAGCTCTCCTGGCTGCTGGCGGTGGCCGATTTGCCGGCGGCGATGTCGCCAGGCTGTACGGAGCGGTCGAGTACGACCGCGACCACGCTGTCCTCGGGGATGCGGGTGCGGTTGATGCCGGTGATGGTCACCTTCCGGTCGGTGTCGACGGTGTACGGCAGGTCGGTTCCGGACGTGACATCGAAGACGCGGGTGACCTGCGCGTCGCCGGTCGAGGGCGTGGTGAAGGTGGTGCCGCTGTAGCCGGGCAGCAGGTGGACGTAGAAGGTGTTGTCCTTGTAGGTGAAGCCGTACTGGCCGTCCATCGGGTTCCACGGGCCGCCGCGGGTGCCGTAGACGGCCTCGCCGCAGGTGGTCATGAAGGAGCCGATGCGGCGGACCAGGTTCGCCTGGGCGGTGGGCACGGCGCCGGTGCGGTCAGGGCCGACGTTGACCAGGCAGGTGATGTCCCGCACCCAGGCGTTGACCAGCAGGTTCATGGCGGTGCCGAAGCTCATCACGCTTGCGCCGGCCTTGTAGCCCCAGGCGCCGCCGATGGTGAAGCACTTCTCCGCCACACGCCCGGTGCGGATCGCTCCGCTGGGAACGGACCCGCCCTCCTCGCTGGTGAAGTCGCCGATCCAGCCGGAGCGCAGCGTGGTGACGATGTCGGGCTGGTGCTTGCGCACGAGGCCGGTCAGGCCCAGGGGCCGGCCTGGCGGTGTCGGTCTCGCTGTAGGCGGCGTCCACCGGCCACTCGTTGGAAGCCTCGCGGAACTGGCCGGGCTCCCAGAAGAACGCGGCGGACGCGTCGGAGCCCCGCTGGCCGAGCCAGCCGCCGTCCCACCACAGGTCGTCGATCTTGCCGTACTGGGTGACCAGCTCCTTGACCTGCTGATACACCTCGGATTAGTCATCCGATGTATGCCTCGGGGTTGCCTCATCGCACGCATCGCGCCGCACCCGTTGACGCGCACGCTTCCCCCTACCGTCCTGCGACGGAGCCGCACACAGACCAACAAAAACCCACGGCCGTGGGCAGTGCGGCAGCGCTGACGCGGTCCGCACACGCGTGGCCCGAGAACCTTCCGGCCTCCCGCCCGCCCGGTCACGCCCCGCCCTGGTCGGGCAACGGCCGCAAGCCCGCGCCGCGCTACCGCCACCGACCGGCCGCCGTCGCCGCCCTGGCCGAGGCCGCCGGCCGGGACGCCTTCACCGAGGTGACCTGGCGCAAGGGCTCCCGCGGACCACTGCGCTCGCATTTCCGCGCGCTGCGGGTCCGGCCCGCCGGGGTGAAGGCCCGCCGCCGGGTCCAAGCCGCGGCCGACGGGCGCCACCGAACCCACCGACTACTGGCTGGCCACCCTCCCGGCCGACGTTCCACTCGCCGAACTCGTTCGCCTGGCAAAGATCCGCTGGCGCATCGAGCACGACTACCGGGAACTCAAACATGGCCTGGGCCTGGACCACTTCGAAGGAGGCCGATCCTGGCCCGGCTGGCACCACCACGTCACCCTCATCACCGTCGCCCACGCCTTCCTCACCGAACAGCGCCTCTCCCTCAAAGCACCCACGCCGGCTTGACGCTCTACCAGGTCCTGAACGCCATCCAGGACCTCCCACCAGCGCGAACGAGCAAGACCCACTCACACCTAACGGAGCCCTACTAGCCGCCCGGTTCAGAAGGCGTGCGCCATCAGCTCCGCGAACAGCGCGTGCTCGTCGACCTCGAGGCCCCGCGAGCGGAACCAGCGGCAGATGTTGGCGCAGTCGCGCTGGAGGAAGTTCATCCCGTTGAGGTTGCCGACCAGGTCGACGATCTGTGGCAGGTCGATGATGACCAGCCGCTCGCCCGCCGCCAGGATGTTGTACGCCGAGAGGTCGCCGTGCACGACGCCGTTCTGCACCATCGTCGCGAGCGCATCGGTGAGCTGCTCGAAGTACGCCGCCAGCAGCTCGAGTGAGGGGCGAGCCTGGGCGAGCCGGGGCGCGGTCTCGACGGCGCCGTCCTCGTCGAGGACGGTGATCCACTCCATCAGGATCTCGGTGCCGTCGATCTGGACCGGGTAGGGAACCGGCAGCCCGAGGTCCCAGAGCCGCACCAGCGCACCCCACTCGGACACCGCCCACTCGCCGGCCGCGACCTGCCGGCCGAAGGTGCTCTTCCGCTTGAGGGCCCGCTCGTCACGTGAGCGCTTCATCGAGCGGCCCTCGGTGTAGGACGCGGAGCGGTGGAAGGTCCGGTGCTCGGGAGAGCGGTACCGCTTGGCCGCCATGACCACGCCGGCGGCGGGGTCGAGCGGGTCGGCGCGCTCGACGAGGTGGACGTCGGCCTCCTTGCCGGTCTTGAGGACGCCGAGCTCGGTGTCGATCGCGCCCTGCGAGGTCACCACCCAGTCCGGGAGCGGCTCGGGGCCTCGGCAGAGGGGTTCGACGCTGAGCCAGGTCGACCAGCGCTGGCCGTCCTCGAGGTCGTCGTAGGAACGGAAGTCGAAGACGAACCGGTCATCGACGTCGCCCAGGTCGTCCGGCGGCGGGACGTAGCGGTAGGGGTCGGTGATGAAGTCG
Source organism: Streptomyces sp. NPDC002838 (assembly GCF_040295365.1). Taxonomy (NCBI): domain Bacteria; kingdom Bacillati; phylum Actinomycetota; class Actinomycetes; order Kitasatosporales; family Streptomycetaceae; genus Streptomyces; species Streptomyces sp. NPDC002838. The sequence continues at coordinate 111,881 of NZ_JBEOVF010000024.1, forward strand.
TCAGGAAATGCCGGGTGCTGAGGGTGCTGCGAGAGATCGTCGTGAGACATCGCTGGAGGTGCTCCATGAGGCGAGAGAGAGGCGGTCTGCGGGCAGGCCGAGGACAGTCGTAGTCACGGTCGCGCCTCCTCTCGTGGAGCACCGGGCAGCTCCCGGTGTCTCGCCCATGGTGAGGGGCGGACACGGGGAGCGGCAACCGAATAAAGTAGGCCCGCGTCGAGCGGCCCCAGCGGTGCCGTAGGTTTCCGGCGTGATCCTCCGTACCGGCTCGTCCCGGCCCTGCTCGGGCTGACGTTGGCCGGGTCGTTGCTGGCCGGACCCGCGGTGGCTCGGGCACTCCTCGCCGGCGATCACCCTCGGTTACTATGCTCACTTCATGCCGGAGGCCGGAGGCAAGGGGCGGACGGCCATTGACGGACTGCTGGGGAGGCAGGGAGATCTGCATGCCAGTCCAAACTCCCCAGATTCTCCCCAGGGCTGATGACGGGCGATTCCCGCTGTTTGACGCCTCCGAGGTCGACCATGGATTGCAAGGTCAATGAGGCGGGTGGTCTGAGAAAATGCTGAGGGAAGTCACCGCAACCCGCTACATCGAGCCCCTGCGGTCCGGCGGCTCCGTCCCCGGAATCGTCGAGGCCGACGACCTGGGTACCTATGTCGTGAAGTTCACCGGCTCCGCGCAGGGCCGCAAGGCGCTGGTCGCCGAAGTGATCGTCGGCGAGCTGGCACGCGCCCTCGGGCTGCGGTTCCCCGAGCTGGTCCTCGTCCACTTCGATCCGTCGATCGCCGAGCACGAGCCCCACCAGGAGGTGCGGGATCTCCATGGCGCCAGCGCGGGAGTCAACCTGGGTATGGACTACCTGCCGGGCGCGAAGGACTTCACCCCGGAGGTCGCCAAGATCTTCCCCGCGGATCCGCTGGAGGCCGGCCGGATCGTCTGGCTCGACGCCCTCACGGTCAACGTGGACCGTACGGTGCACAGCTCCAACCTCATGATCTGGCCGACGTTCGGGACCGTCCCCCCGCGCCTGTGGCTGATCGACCACGGCGCCGCTCTCGTCTTCCACCACCGCTGGGACGGCACGGACCCCGGGAAGTCCTACGACTTCCGCCACCACGCCCTCGGCCACTACGCGCCCGACGTACGCGCCGCCGACGCCGAGCTGGCGCCGAAGGTCACCGAGGAGCTGCTGCGCGAGATCACAGCCGAGGTCCCGGACGCCTGGCTCGCCGACGAGCCGGGCTTCGCCACGCCCGACGAGGCCCGGGACGCGTACGTGAACCACCTCCAGGCGCGCGTGCGGGCCTCCGCGGCCTGGCTCCCCACCGACTTCCCCACCCGGGAGGAACTCGCCGCCGAGGAGGCCCTCCGGGCGGCGCGCACACAGCAAGGCCGGCCGAACTGGCTCAAGCGGGTCCCCGACCTGCACGGCAAACCGGCCGCGGAACAGGATGGGGCGGTACACCTCGGATGACAGCTCAGCCGGATGTTCAGCGGGTCGAGATCGAGTACTGCACGCAGTGCCGCTGGCTGCCGCGTGCCGCCTGGCTGGCCCAGGAGCTCCTGACGACCTTCGAGACCGAGCTCACGGAGCTGTCCCTGAAGCCCGGCAAGGGCGGCGTCTTCGTCGTCCGCGTGAACGACGAGGTGGTCTGGGACCGCCGCGAGCAGGGCTTCCCGGAGCCCACGGCCGTGAAGCGGGCCGTACGCGACCGAGTGGCCCCGGGGAAGTCCCTGGGCCACTCGGACAAGTGAGGCCTCAGCCTTGCAGCTGCTCGTACGCCGGCAGCGTCAGGAAGTCCGCGTAGTCCTCGTCGAGCGCGACCTCCAGGAGCAGGTCGTGGGCCTGCTGCCAGTGACCGGCGGCGAAGGCCTCCTCGCCCAGCTCGGCGCGGATGTTCCGGAGCTCCTCCGCGGCGACCTTGCGGGCCAGCTCCGGCGTCGCCTTCTCGCCGTTCTCGAACTCCACGCCCGCGTTGATCCACTGCCAGATCTGCGAGCGGGAGATCTCGGCGGTCGCCGCGTCCTCCATCAGGTTGAAGATGGCGACCGCGCCGAGGCCGCGCAGCCAGGCCTCGATGTAACGGATGCCGACCTGGACGGCGTTGACGAGACCGTTGTACGTCGGCTTTGCGTCCAGTGAGTCGATCGCGATCAGGTCGGCCGCCTTGACGTCGACGTCCTCGCGCAGCCGGTCCTTCTGGTTCGGCTTGTCGCCCAGGACCCGGTCGAAGGACTCCATGGCGATCGGGACCAGGTCGGGGTGGGCGACCCAGGAGCCGTCGAAACCGTCGTTCGCCTCGCGGTCCTTGTCGGCGCGGACCTTCTCGAAGGCGACCTTGTTGACCTCCGCGTCGCGGCGTGAGGGGATGAACGCCGCCATGCCGCCGATCGCGTGCGCTCCGCGCTTGTGACAGGTGCGGACGAGGAGTTCGGTGTACGCCCGCATGAACGGGGCCGTCATCGTCACCGCGTTGCGGTCCGGGAGGACGAACTTGGCTCCGCCGTCACGGAAGTTCTTGACGATGGAGAACAGGTAGTCCCAGCGGCCGGCGTTCAGACCGGAGGCGTGGTCGCGGAGTTCGTAGAGGATCTCCTCCATCTCGTACGCGGCCGTGATCGTCTCGATCAGCACGGTCGCGCGGATGGTGCCCTGCGGGATGCCGACGTAGTCCTGCGCGAAGACGAACACGTCGTTCCAGAGGCGGGCCTCCAGGTGCGACTCCGTCTTCGGGAGGTAGAAGTACGGGCCCTTGCCGAGGTCGAGCAGGCGCTGGGCGTTGTGGAAGAAGTACAGGCCGAAGTCGACGAGGCCGCCCGGGACCTGCTGGCCGTCCACCTGGAGGTGACGCTCGTTGAGATGCCACCCGCGCGGGCGCATGACGACGGTCGCGAGGTCCTCATCGGCTTTCAGGGCGTACGACTTGCCGGACACCGGGTCGGTGAAGTCGATGTTCCGGGTGTAGGCGTCGATCAGGTTGAGCTGACCGAGGACCACGTTCTCCCAGGTCGGCGCCGAGGCGTCCTCGAAGTCCGCGAGCCAGACCTTGGCGCCCGAGTTCAGGGCGTTGATGGTCATCTTGCGGTCGGTGGGGCCGGTGATCTCTACCCGGCGGTCGTTCAGGGCCTCGGGAGACGGGGCGACCTTCCAGGAGTCGTCCGCGCGGATGGCGGCGGTCTCCGGGAGGAAGTCGAGGGTGGAGGTGCGGGCGATCTCGGCGCGGCGCTCGGCGCGGCGGGCGAGGAGCTCGTCACGCCGGGGCGTGAAGCGGCGGTGCAGCTCGGCCACGAAGGCGAGGGCCGCTTCGGTGAGGACCTCCTCCTGCCGGGGCAGGGGCTCGGCGTCGACGATGGCCAGCGGGGACGGCGCTGGTGCGGACATGAGCTGTCACTTCCTTCAGCGAGCTACGGACGAGCTGACGAGCTTCGGCACCGGGTGCCAGTCTTCCCGGATGCGATGGGGAGCGCCCGTGGAGCAGACGGGTGCTTCTGATCAGTGGATAGTAGTTTCCTTATGGTGGAAGTTCAATGGTTTGTTGATGTCGAGATTCTCCGAGTCGAGGGAAGTGGCGCTCAGTGCCACCCCGCTCACTCCAGGTGTCACTCGAGGTGGGCGAGGTCCTCCGGCGTGTCGATGTCGTACGGCCGTGCCACGTCCCCGCACTCGACCAGCGTCATCTCCTCCTCGTGCGTCTTCAGGTAAGCGCGTGCCCCACGGTCTCCGGTCGCAGTCGCGGCGATGCCGGCCCAGTGGGCCGCCCCGAAGAGGACCGGGTGCCCGCGTACGCCGTCGTACGCGGCCGAGACCAGGGAGGTCTCGTCCCGGTACGCGGCTCGGACGCGGGCCACCGCCTCCGGGCCGATGCCGGGCTGGTCGACGAGCGAGACGAGCGCCGCCCGCGCGCCCGTGCCGGCCAGCGAATCGAGCCCGGCCCGCAGCGAGGAACCCATGCCGTCGGTCCACTCCGGGTTCTCCACCAGCACGCACCCGGACAGCTCCGCCCGCTCCCGTACGGCGGCGGCCCGCGCCCCCAGGACCACGTGGACGCGCCCGCATCCCGCCGCACGCAGTACCCCGACCGCGTGCTCCACGAGGGGCCGCCCCCGGTGTTCGAGCAGCGCCTTGGGCCGCCCGCCGAGCCTCCGGCCGCCTCCGGCCGCCAGGAGCAGCCCGGCGACCTCGTCATCCCTGTGCGTCATACGTCCTTGCATACCTGACCTCGTACACCTGACCACTCGCCGACGATGGGATTTCCCTGGGCTGAATTTCGGTCCGCACTGTGGCGCCCGGCGCATCGGGTGGCGTTTAATGCCCGCGTCCCCGGCGCCCGACCAGCACGGCGGGGGCGCTCGGCGGGATCACGACGTGACGGCGCACAACGGCGTTGCGAGGGGGGAGTGCTGTGTTGCGGAGCTTGGGACAGAGACGACCGGTGACCGGCAGCGACGAGGACCCGAGAGTGGCGGAACTGCGGACCGCCGTGTCCCGGCTGCGGCGCGAACTCGCCGCTCACCCGGCCGATTTCCATGATCGCGTGATCGCGGAGGACGAGCTCGCCGCCCTCGCCGCCATGACGACCGACGGCACCCCCGAGGTCGCTCGACTACGCCGCTCCCTCCTGCTGATCGCCGGCGCGATCGGCTCCGTCAGCGCGCTGGCGGGTGGCCTGTCGGAGGTCCGCCGGGCAGTGGAACTGTTCGGCGAGCCGCCGCGCCGCTGAGCAAACGGCTGCGGCCCCCCGGTCCGTGAGGCCGGGGGGCCGCTCGCGTGAGGGCGCGGCTTCAGGAGGTCGGGCCGCCCGAGCTCGCCAGTGCCGCCGACAGCTCCGCCGCCACCTGCTGCAGTACCGGCACGATCTTCTCCGTGGCCGCCTCGGTCACCCGGCCCGCCGGGCCCGAGATCGAAATGGCGGCGGCGGTGGGGGATTCGGGCACGGAGACGGCGAGGCAGCGCACGCCGATCTCCTGCTCGTTGTCGTCGATCGCGTACCCCCGGCGCCGTACGTCCTCCAGGGCCGCGAGGAAACCCTCCGGCGTGGTGATCGTCTTGTCCGTCGCGGCCGGCATGCCGGTGCGGGCGAGCAGGGCGCGCACCTCGCTGTCCGGGGTGTTGGCCAGCAGGGCCTTGCCGACGCCCGTGGAGTGCGGCAGCACACGCCGGCCGACCTCGGTGAACATGCGCATCGAGTGCTTGGACGGCACCTGCGCCACGTAGACGATCTCGTCCCCGTCCAGCAGTGCCATGTTCGCCGTCTCGCCGGTCTCCTCGACCAGGCGGGCGAGGTAGGGGCGCGCCCAGGTGCCGAGCAGCCGGGAGGCGGACTCGCCGAGGCGGATCAGGCGCGGGCCGAGCGCGTACCGCCGGTTGGCCTGCTGGCGTACGTACCCGCAGGCCACCAGCGTGCGCATGAGGCGGTGGATGGTGGGCAGCGGCAGCCCGCTGCTCGTGGAGAGCTCGCTCAGGCCGACCTCGCCGCCCGCGTCCGCCATCCGCTCGAGCAGATCGAAGGCGCGCTCGAGGGACTGGACGCCACCACTGGCGGGAGACTTGGCGGAGTCGGTGGTGCTGGCGCTGGACGTCGGCACGGCGTTCCTTTCGGGACTGACGGGAAGAGCAGAAGCCTACCCGCCGGTCGGTTGACTCCCTGCTTGTGCGTAGCTACGTTCTGATTATCGGAATTCTAATTCCGTCTTGTGGAAACGTCCAGAGCGGGAGCCTTGAGAGGTCGAGGAGGAAGTCGCCCTTGACGGCGCGGGAGCGGGAGTGAAGACTCCTTCAACAGAACGTTGAATTCCGTTACATGGAAGTAAACGGCCGCAGAGGCGCGGCGAGAGGGGTTCGGGTGTCCGACGTAGAACTGGTGCTGCGCTCGACGCGCGTCATCACCCCCGACGGGACGCGTGCCGCCTCGGTCGCGGTCGCGGGGGGCACGATCACGGCCGTACTCCCGTACGACGCCGAGGTACCGCCGGGCGCCCGCCTGGAGGACGTCGGCGATCACGTCCTGCTGCCCGGCCTGGTCGACACCCACGTGCACGTCAACGACCCCGGCCGCACCGAGTGGGAGGGCTTCTGGACCGCCACCCGCGCCGCGGCCGCCGGCGGCATCACCACGCTCGTCGACATGCCGCTCAACTCCCTTCCGCCGACGACGACGGTCGACCACCTCCGTACGAAGCAGGAGGTCGCCGCCGACAAGGCGCACATCGACGTCGGCTTCTGGGGCGGCGCCCTGCCCGACAACATCAAGGACCTGCGCCCACTGCACGAGGCCGGAGTCTTCGGCTTCAAGGCGTTCCTGTCGCCGTCCGGCGTGGACGAGTTCCCGCACCTCGACCAGGACCGGCTCGCCCAGTCCCTCGCCGAGATCGCCTCCTTCGGCGGCCTGCTGATCGTGCACGCCGAGGACCCGCACCACCTCGACGCCGCCCCGCGGCACCACGGCCCGAAGTACGCCGACTTCCTCGCCAGCCGCCCGCGCGACGCCGAGGACACGGCGATCGCGAACCTCATCGCGCAGGCGAAGCGGCTCGGCGCGCGCGTGCACGTGCTGCACCTGTCGTCCAGTGACGCGCTGCCGCTGATCGCCGAGGCCAAGGCGGAGGGCGTACGGATCACGGTCGAGACCTGCCCCCACTACCTGACCCTGACGGCCGAGGAGGTCCCGGACGGCGCCAGCGAGTTCAAGTGCTGCCCGCCCATCCGCGAGGCCGTCAACCAGGACCTGCTCTGGCAGGCACTGGCGGACGGCACGATCGACTGCGTGGTCACCGACCACTCGCCGTCCACGGCCGACCTGAAGACGGATGACTTTGCGACGGCGTGGGGCGGCATCTCCGGACTCCAGCTGAGCCTCGCGGCGGTGTGGACGGAAGCCCGCAGACGCGGCCACGGCCTGGAGGACGTGGTCCGCTGGATGTCGTCCCGTACGGCACGGCTGGTGGGCCTCGATGCCCGCAAGGGCGCCATCGAGGCGGGCCGCGACGCCGACTTCGCGGTCCTCGCGCCCGAGGAGACGTTCACCGTGGACCCGGCGGCCCTCCAGCACCGCAACCGCGTCACGGCGTACGCGGGCCGGACCCTGTACGGCGTCGTGAAGTCGACCTGGCTGCGCGGCCAACGCATCGTCACGGACGGCGAGTTCACCGAACCGAAGGGCCACCTGCTCACCCGGACCCCCTGATCCCTCCGCCCGCACCCGCAGCGGCAGACTCCCGAAAGGACCCCCTGATCACCGTGACGGCACAGCATGGATCTCCCTTGGCTCGCTTCACCGGCGACGCGGATCCCTACGGAGGCGGCGACCCGTACGCGGACTACCGCACCGCCGACTTCCCCTTCACCCCGTACGCCAACCTCGCCGACCGGCAGCTCGGCGCCGGAGTCATCGCCGCCAACGACGAGTTCTTCGCGCAGCGAGAGAACCTGCTGGTACCGGGGCGGGCCGAGTTCGACCCCGAGCACTTCGGCCACAAGGGCAAGGTCATGGACGGCTGGGAGACGAGGCGGCGCCGAGGCGCCTGTGCCGACCACCCGTGGCCGACCTCCGAGGACCACGACTGGGCGCTGATCCGTCTCGGCGCGCCGGGCGTCGTCCGCGGGATCGTCGTCGACACGGCCCACTTCCGCGGCAACTACCCGCAGGCCGTGTCGATCGAGGGCACCTCGGTGCCGGGCTCCCCGTCGCCCGAGGAACTGCTCGGGGACGACGTGAAGTGGACGACGCTTCTCCCGCGCACCCCGGTCGGCGGCCACGCGGCGAACGGCTTCGCGGTGTCGGTCGAACAGCGCTTCACGCACCTGCGGGTCAACCAGCACCCGGACGGCGGCATCGCGCGCCTGCGGGTGTACGGCGAGGTCGTCCCGGACTCCGCATGGCTGGAGGTCCTCGGCACCTTCGACGTGGTCGCCCTGGAGAACGGCGGCAAGGCCGAGGACGCCTCCAACCGCTTCTACTCACCGGCCACCAACACCATCCAGCCGGGCCGCTCCCGGAAGATGGACGACGGCTGGGAGACGCGCCGCCGCCGCGACCAGGGCAACGACTGGATCCGCTACCGGCTCGTGGCCCAGTCCAAGATCCGCGCGATCGAGATCGACACGGCGTACCTGAAGGGCAACAGTGCGGGCTGGGCGTCGGTCTCGGTGAAGGACGGCGAAGACGGCGCGTGGACGGAGATCCTCCCGCGCACCCGCCTCCAGCCCGACACCAACCACCGTTTCGTCCTGCCGACCCCCGCCGTCGGCACGCACGCGCGCGTGGACATCTATCCCGACGGCGGCATCTCCCGCCTGCGCCTGTTCGGCTCGCTGACGCAGGAGGGCACGTCGAGCCTGACGGCACGGCATCAGGAACTGGGCGGCTGAGAGGCGAAGACGGCGCTGACCGGGCCTGACTGCGCAGCCCCCTGTCCCGAGTCCTGCTTTCGACGCCGGTCACGGCAACCCCAGCCCGTCCGGCGCTTGAGGACGAGGCCCCTTCGGGCCGAAGCGGGGGTCTGAGGGCGGCAGCCCCCAGCGGGGTGCGCGGGAGGGGCCCTGCGGGGGTTCAGGGGCGGTGCCCCCGCCGGGGTTCAGGGGCGGTGCCCCCGCCGGGGATCAGGGGCGGTGCCCCCGCCGGGGTCGAAGGTGCGGTGCCCCTGGCGGGGTCGAAGGGGCGGTGCCCCTGGAGATGGGAAGGGTAGGGGCGGCGGGGGCGAAGAACACCTCCCGGCATCAGGCCGCATGCCCCCCGTCCACCGAGAACTCCGCCCCCGTCACATACTCCGCCCCCGCCAGATGCACCACCATCCCCGCCACCTCCTCCGCCGTCCCGAACCGCCCCAACGCCGTCATCGCCACCTGCCCCGCCGCATACGGCCCGTCCGCCGGATTCATATCCGTGTCGGTCGGCCCCGGATGCACGATGTTCGCCGTGATCCCCCGCACCCCCAGCTCCCTGGCCAACGCCTTCGTCAACCCGACCAGCGCCGACTTGCTCATCGCGTAGAGCACCCCACCGGGCCCCGGCACACGCTGGGTCATACACGTACCGACGGTGATGATCCGCCCACCCGCCCCCATCCGCGCGGCAGCCGCCTGAGAGGCCAGAAACACTCCGCGCACGTTCACGGCGAGCACCCGGTCCACATCGCTGAGCGAAAGGCTCTCCAGGGGCCCGAGAAGGCCCACGCCCACGTTGTTCACCAGCACGTCGAGACGCCCTCCGAGCGCCTCCGCCGTACGCGCCACCGCCCCCGCAGCCTCCACCGCGTCCGCGGAGTCCGCGCGCAGGGCCACCGCCCGACGCCCCAGCGCCTCCACGGCCCGTACGACGTCCTCGGCCGCCTCCTTGCCGTTCACGTACGTAAGGGCCACATCGGCCCCCTCCCGCGCCAGCCGCACCGCCGTCGCCGCGCCGATACCGCGGCTGCCGCCGGTCACGAGGGCCACCTTGCCGTTCAGGAATCCATCGGATCCCCGGGATCCATGGGATACATGCGAAGTCGTCATGGATCCATCCCAGCGGTCGGCGCTCCGACACGCTGGCGGCGAACGGACACCGAGCTCCGGCGACCGGAACTCCGCCCTCCGGCGGCCTGTTCTCGACACACGCAGGTCTATCCGAACGGCCCACCGATGAGTTGCGGGTGCCGATGGGGTCTGCCCTGATGACAGCAGACCCCACCACCAGAGAGAAGGCATCCTCATGGGCAAGCTCGTCCTCACCTCCTTCGTCACCCTCGACGGCGTCTACCAGGCCCCCGGCGGCCCCAGGGAGGACACCCGTGACGGCTTCGAGCAGGGCGGCTGGAGCGTTCCGTACGGCGACGACGACTTCGGCCGGTTCATCAACGAGGTGTTCGGCCGCGTCGGAGCCTTCCTCCTCGGCCGCCGTACGTACCAGATCTTCGCGTCGTACTGGCCCAAGATCACCGACCCGGCCGACCCGGTCGCCTCGAACCTCAACGCCCTGCCGAAGTACGTCGCCTCCACCACCCTCACCGATCCGGACTGGTCCAACACCACGGTGATCGGCGGCGACCTGGCCAAGGAGGTCACCGCCCTCAAGGAGCGCACCGACGGCGAACTCCAGGTGCACGGCAGCGGCGCCCTGGCCCAGTCCCTGCTGGCGCTCGACCTGATCGACACCGTCCATCTGCTGACCTTCCCGGTCGTGCTGGGAGCCGGCCGCCGCCTGTTCGCCGAGGGTGCGCCGCCGACCGCCTTCCGGCACACCGGCGGACGTATCACCCCGGCCGGCGTCTCCATCCAGTCGTACGACCTGGCGGGCCGCCCGGAGTACGGCTCCTACGAGCTCCCCGCAAGCTGACGTTCCTCAGCTGACGTTCCTCATGGGGCCGCCGGGAGCCCGCGCGCGGCGGACTGTGCCGGTGGAGGACGTCCCCCGACGCCCGTGCGGCCGTGACCGGCCGGTCGTGTCAGATCGGCTTGCGCAGCGGGAAGGCCGCACCGACCTCCCAGCCGTGGCCGGCCCGGGGCCCGGCGTGCAGGGTTCCGCCCAGAGCGGTGACGCGTTCCTTCAGGCCGACGAGGCCGAAGCCGCCGCCGCGCGCGGCGGCCGGGAGCTGGCTGCCGCCGCGGCCGTCGTCCGCCACGGTGACCGCCAGACGGTGGTCCTCGCACCGCAGGCCGACGCTGATCTCCGTGGCGTCGCCCGCGTGCCGCCGGATGTTGGTCAGGGCCTCCTGGACGACCCGGAAGGCGGCCGCCTGCACCTCGTGCGGGAGGTCGTCGGTGACGGACGGGTCGCGGTGGAGCGTGACCTTCTGGACCGGGCTCGCGAAACCTTCGATCAGGCCGGAGATGCCCGCGAGATCGCCCACCGGCCGGCGGTCGGCCGCCTCCGGTCCGGTGTCGCGCAGCACGCCCACCGTGCGGCGCATGGACGCCAGCGCCTCGGTGGCGGCGCGTTCGATACCGGCCAGGACCGGGTCGAGTTCGTCGGTGCGGGAGGCGGCCATCATGCGCGCCACCTGCGTCTGCACGAGGATCCCGGTGACGTGGTGGGCGACGAAGTCATGCAGGTCGGCGGCGATCGCCACGCGCTCGCCACGGCGGGTCTCGGCCACCGCGACCGTCCGCCGGAAGTCCAGCGAGCGCAGGTAGCCCGCGAGCCCGCCGACCAGGCCGATCAGGAGCAGGCCGATCACCAGGTACCCCAGTGTTTCGTCCTTCAGCGACCGGAAGTAGCCCACGGGCAGGGCGAGCCCGGCGATCGCGTCGAGCGCGCCGCACACCACGGCCGAGGACGGAGGGCAGTGCCGCACGGCGATGAACAGCAGGCACAGCAGGACCGTGATCTCGCCGGGGCCGAAAGCACGCAGCTCGCCGGTCAGAGTGATCCCGACCGTGCAGGCCAGGGACACGACGGCGGGCACCGTGGTGCGAACCTGCGGGGTGAGCCACGCGGGCCGCCGGCCGGCCGGCCACAGGAGGGCGGCGAGGCCGACGGCGAGCACGGCGGTGCTCGGCCGGATGTCGTACCCCTCGGAATCCACTGAGGCGAAGTTGAGGAGACTCACCGCGAGCAGGGCACCGACGCCGAAGCCCCGGGCGCAGCCCCGGGGAGAAACGGATCTCATGCGATCACCGTAGGGGAGCCGTCGGCGCCGAGGATCGGCCGAACGGCCGAGGAACCCGGCCACGGGGCGTGGCCCGCTGTGGCCGTTCGGCCGAGGCGTGCGCCCGGGCTCGCGGGCCAGAGTGGAGCCACTTCCTCCCCTCGGACATCAGGAGTACGTGATGCAGCGCAGGTTCCTCGTCGGCGTCGTCGGCGGCGCCACCGCCGTGGTCGCTCTGGGCGGTCTCGGCACCTATCTGCTCGCCGGGACCGAGTCGAACACCTCCCTGGACGAGTACAGCACGGTGACGGTGGACGGCCACAAGGCCCTCTCGGCGAACATCGTCGCGACCCGCACCCAGAGCAAGTACCACCCGCTGCCCTGGGTCGGGGAGAAGGTCACCGGCGTGACCTGCCCGACGGGGCTGAAGGCGGTGGCCGGAGCCACCCTCAAGTGCACCGGCAAGGACAGCGACGGCAAGGCCGTCTCGATCCCGGTCCGCGTGGTCAAGGCCGGCGCGAAGTCCGTCACCTGGACGTTCGAGCGCTGAGAAGGAGCGGGAACACGATCATGAGCACGGTCCTGGCCGGTTTCGGCCTCGTGAAGAAGTCACGCAGGGCAGCCAGCTCGGCACCCGGCAGCTGATCGCCCTGCTGGCGCTGTTCCACGGCGCGTTCTGGCTCTTCGGCCCGTGGGTCGTGGACCGGCTGGGCCGGACCGTGGGCCGCTTCGCCCGCCGGCCGGCGACCCTGCTGGCGGCACGCCGGCTCAGCGACGACCCGAACGGCGCCTGGCGCACCGTCAGCGGTCTGGTCCTGGCCGGCTTCGTCGCCGGGTTCTTCTCCGTCAGCCGGCTGGCCCTCAGCGGCCCCGACCAGCACGGCCAGGTCGCGGTGCTGACCGCGGACTCCGCGGCCACCCAGCGCGCCGCCACCGAAGCCCGCACACTCCTGCGTAAGCGGGCGTCACCGCCACCGTCACCATGCCCTCCGAGGACGAATTCGACACCCCGCCACGCGGCAACCTGGGCCTGATCGCCCGCGTCTCCGGTGGCGAGGACCAGCTCGACGCCGCCGTCACCGCGCTGGCACCTCTCGGAGCGGGCAGGCTGCCGTTCACCCAGGACTACACGAACGCCTACGACAACGTGGCCGTGGACCGGCTCGGCGTGGTCAGCACCGCCACCCTGGCCATGAGCTTCCTGGTCGCGGCCGCCTCCGCCGGCCTGACCACCGCCGCGAACGTCCTCGACCGGCGCCGCGTCCACGGTCTGCTGCGGCTGGCCGGCACTCCGCTGAAGATGTTGGACCGGGCCCGGACCCGTGAGACGGCCCTCCCCCTGGCCGTCCTGGCGGGCGGCACCACCGCGATGGGCGTCTACGGCGCCTTCCAGGTCAACGAGGCGGCCGACAGCACGATGAACGCCTCCGGCGCTCTGCAACTGGCCGTCTGCGTGGTCGCCGGCACGCTGGCGATGCTCGCGGCGATCGGCGCCAGCAGGCCGTTGCTGCGCAAGGTGACGGCCGACCCGGTCCAGACCGCTGACTGACAACCGTCGGGCCGGCCGCACCTCGCGAGGCGACCGGCCCGACACCACCGACGGTGTCCGAATGCGGCGGCGCCGACCCGGCAGGCGGATGCCGCGGCCAGTCCTCCGTCCGCCCGGGATCTGCTCTGTTGCAGCGCGCTGATGGCCACATCTGATGCGGGGCCCACAGCTCCGGTCCGCCGGCCGGAGTCAGGGCCGATGCCGGATCCCCGCCTCTGCACATGTCAGCCGGGGTGGTAGCGGAGCCCGTCGAAGAGCAGGTCGAGCATGCGGCCCGCCCGGTCGCGCAGCCCTTTGTCGCTGGTGATCAGCAGGACGCCGCCGAGGGCGAATCCGACGTCCAGGGGGTCCACGTCCGAGCGCAGGACACCCGCTTCGGCCCCGGCGTCCAGCAGCGTGCTGATGGCCGTACTGATCCGGTCCAGGCTCTCGGCGAACGGATCCGCGCCGGAAGAGATGACAGCTCGCAGCGCGTCCGCCATGCCCTGCTTGGTGGCCAGGTAGTCGAAGAACTGGTCCATCCACAGCCGCATCGCCTTGTCGGGCGGGAACTCGGCGAGCAGTTCCGTGGCGCTGTCGCAGACCCGGGCGACTTCGTTGCGGTAAGCGGCCTCCAGCAGCACCTCACGGGTGGGGAAGTGCCGGTAGAGCGTACCGATGCCCACACCGGCCTCTTTGGCGATGGCTTCGAGCGACGCGTCCGTTCCCCGCTCGGAGAAGGCGCGTACGGCGACATCGAGCAGGCGTTGCCGGTTGCGTCGCGCGTCGGCACGCAGTCCGCGTGTGTTGCCGGTCACAGCATTCCTTCCTCCTGGACAACCGGAGGTGCCTCCGTTTAAAGTCTTAGTCAATTCGGAGGCACCTCCGGTTCCGAGCGTAGCAAACAGGGAGTACTGCGAACATGGCCACGAGGACGCGCCTCACCACGTCGTTCACCGCCCGGTCCACGGCCGCCGAGGTCATCGCGGACGTCGATCTCACGGGCCGCCGCGCGGTCGTCACGGGCGCCGCGTCCGGCATCGGTGTGGAGACCGCCCGTGCGCTGGCCGGGGCCGGCGCGGAGGTCACCCTGGCCGTGCGCAACATCGACGCCGGTCGCCGCACCGCCGAGGACATCCGGGCCATCACGGGCAACGAGGGCGTGCGGGTCGCCGCGCTGGACCTGTCCGATCCGGCGTCCGTCCGCGACTTCACGGCCGCATGGCAGGGTCCGCTGCACATCCTCGTCAACAACGCCGGGATCATGGCGAGCCCCGAGACCCGGACGTCCCGGGGCTGGGAGCTGCAGTTCGCCACCAACCACCTCGGGCACTTCGCCCTCGCCACCGGGCTGCACGGCGCCCTCGCGGCAGCCGGCGGCGCCCGCGTGGTGTCGGTGAGCTCCAGCGGGCACCTGTTCTCGCCGGTCGTCTTCGACGACCTTCACTTCACCGAGCGGCCCTACGACCCGTGGCTGGCGTACGGGCAGTCCAAGACGGCCAACGTGCTGTTCGCGGTCGAGGCCGCCCGGCGCTGGTCCGACGACGGCATCACGGCCAACGCGCTGATGCCCGGCGGGATCCAGACCAACCTCGGGCGCTACATGGGCGAGGCGGAGATGGCGCTGTTCATGACCCACCTCCAGGCCCTCATCGGCGAAGGAACGCCCCTGCCCGAGATGTCCTTCAAGACGGTGGAACAGGGCGCCGCGACCTCGGTGCTGCTGGCCTCGTCACCCGTGCTCGACGGCGTCAGCGGCCGCTACTTCGAGGACTGCGACGAGGCTCCCCTGCACCAGCCGGGGACCAACACCGGGGTCGCGCCGCACGCCCTGGACCCGGAAGCGGCCGAGCGGCTCTGGAAGGTCTCCGAGCAGCTTCTCGCCTGACTGGTTCCGCCCGAAGGGCACACCGCACCCCGGTTCCGGGGTGACGTATCAGCAAATACTTGAAACTTCAGTTGAAATGCTCAAACACATTGGGAGAGGCCATGGCAGGCAGCATCCGCAGGCACTGGAAGCGCTGGCTCATCGCCGGTGTGGCCACCGCCGCCGTACTGGGCACGGCAGGCCCGTACGTCTACATCAACTACATCCAGGACGAGCCACCGGCCGCTCTCTCGCTCGACAGCCCTCCGGGATCGTCGGACGCGTCCGGCGGCTCCTCCGGTTCCGGTGAGCAGGCGGGGGAGGGCGTCGACGGGGCGTGGCGCGTGGGCAGCGGCTCGCAGGCCGGTTACCGCGTCGACGAGGTCCTCTTCGGCCAGAACGTCACGGCCGTGGGCCGCACCGAGCAGGTCACCGGAGAGCTGGAGATCGAGGGCAACCGGGCCGTCAGCGGAACCTTCACCGTCGACCTGGCCTCGGTGAAGAGCGACTCCGACCAGCGTGACGGCCAGTTCCGCGGCCGGGTCATGAACACCGACGAGTACCCGGAGGCCACGTTCGAGCTGACCGAGCCCGTCGACTTCGGCTCGGTGCCGGAGGTGGGCCGGCAGGTCAGCGCGGAGGCCACGGGCGAGCTGACCGTCCACGGCGAGACCAACTCCGTCTCCTTCGAGCTCGACGCACAGCGCACCGCCGACGGCTTCCGCGCGAACGGCTCCATCCCGGTCACCTTCGCCGACTACGGCATCGACGCACCGAACTTCGGCGGGATCGCGGTGGAGGACGAGGGAACCATCGAGTTCCTCCTCGCCTTCAGCCGCGCCTGATCCACCGAGTACGTCCACCCTCCTCTTCAATCCACAGCACTGGAGAACACCGTCATGCTCAGCACCACTCCGATCGCCCGGAAGACCGTCGCCGCTGTGCTGGCCACGGCGAGCGTCGCGGCCGTGGCCGGCTTCGCCCCCGCCGCCACCGCCTCCGCGCCGTCCCACGGCGGCCTGACCGCCGTCGACGTCCGGCACACGAGCCCCGCCATCCAGGAGCGCAACAAGCGCGTCGCCGTCCACGTCCTCACCCAGCTCTTCGAGGAGGGCAACCTCAAGGTCGCGGACCAGTACATCCGCAGCGACTACATCCAGCACAACGCGGCGGCCCCGGACGGCCGGGAGGCCATCAAGAACTTCATCCGCGACTGGCACGCCCGCTACCCGGACCACAAGTACAACGTCCAGCGTGTCCTTGCCCAGGGCGACCTGGTCCTGGTGCACTCCAACCCGGTCTACGAGCCCGGCACCCGCGGCGTGGCCCTGGTCGACATCTTCCGCTTCGACAAGAGGGGCATGATCGCCGAGCACTGGGACACGGGCCAGGACGTGCCGGAAACCAGCGTCAACGGCAACGACATGTTCGGCACGGTCAGCAACCCGCGCACCAACCAGCCCAGCGGCCCCCGCTGGAAGACCCCCTTCAGCGAGAAGATCGCCACCCGCTACTTCGACACACTCCTCGTCGACAAGAACCCCGACGCGGTCAAGTACCTCGCGCCCGAGTACTACCAGCACAACCCCACCATCCCCAACGGCTCGGCCGGCCTGCGCGAGCAGTTCACCAACTTCTTCCGGCAGTTCCCGAACCTGATCGTGGAGCGCAAGCGTGTCATCGCCGAGAAGGACTACGTCGCCATCCACGCCCACTACCGCCTCAACCCCGAGGACAGGGGCCAGTCCGTCGTGGACATCTTCCGCGTCAACAAGCAGGGGAAGATCATCGAGCACTGGGACGTCATGCAGGACGTGCCGGCCGAGTCCGCCAACGACAACACCATGTTCTGACCCGTCCCCGATCTCGGAGCTTCCCCCGTGGCCTGTTGCCGCTCGGCAACGGGCCACCGTCCGGGGTGACCTGAGGTGTAACCACCGGGATTGCGGCGGCGGTTGAACATGTCTCGCCCCGCGGCCGATGCGTGGGGGGTCCGCGGGGCGAGGGTCATGGCAGGAGACGGGTCGCGCAAGTGCTGAGCGCTTCGTCCCCTTGCGCAAGGGAAGCCGGGTTCCTGGGCGACCGCGAGATCCGTGCGAAGGCCGCCCTGTCGAGGCCGGCGTTCGCGCCGCTCGCCGCCGCGGGGAGCTGGAGGCCCGGTTGAACGCGGAGTGGACCTCCAACCGGTCGGGCAGTGCGCTCAGAACCTCAGCAGTCGTAGTCGATGAGGTCGAACGACGCGTAGTGGTCCGCGGTGTAGTAGTCCTCCTGGTATTCCTCACCGGTGACGATGCGGCGGGCACCGCGCGTGGAGGAGCCGGGGGTCTTGACCGTGTACTCGTGGTAGTAGCCCGAGGATTGGCTGGGCAGGATGCCTTCCCGGTTCTGGAAGACGGTGCCGTCCTGCGGGTAGGGGAAGGGTCCGCCCGACGCGATCAGGTCGAGGGTGTCGTACGCCTGGGAGGGCAGGTCGCTGTGACAGATGCTGCCGACCGCCGTGACGGAGGTGTCCGCGGCGTTGGCGGTGACGGTGCCGCCCACAAGGAGGGCGGACAGGACGGCGGCCGCGGCGCCGATGCGAGTGATTCGTGGGGGGAATCTCATGACGCCATGATGACGCGCGTAGATAGTGGCATGTCAATGTCAAGTCCGGATAGTTTCCCGTCAAGTCCGAGGAGTTTTCGGGAAGTTAACCTTGGGCTCGGTATCCCCACGACGGGCGGGCGCGGCCGGAGGCCCGGTCGAACTCAGCCGGACTTCTGAACTCAGCCGGACTGTTGGCTCTCGGCCACGGCGAACAGCGCGATCGCCAGCACGATCAGGGTGACGCTGGCGTAGATCTCGTAGCCGTCGAGGAAGCCGATCCGCTGGACGAGGCCGATGTGCCAGTCGGTGAACTCGTGGATCAGGCCCATCGCGCCCTGCACCAGGGCGAGGAAGCCGAGGAGCTCCAGAAACTGCTTCATGGGAAACACCCTCGCCCCGCGGACCCCCCGCAGACATCGGCCGCGGGGCGAGGCACGTCCGACGGAAGTCCTTGATCCCTCCCGGCCGGCAGCGCCGAAAGTCTGCGGCTGTGCGACTTTGGTCGGTGATGTCGCCCGCATGGAGGTGCCGCGGGCCGACACTGCGTAGATTTGTCGACCGTGAGTGGAGACAAGCCGGCGCAGGTTCCGCCGACGTTCGCGGGGCCCCGGTGGCTGTTTCCGTCCGCCGTGCTCCACGAGCTCGACCCCGACGCCGGGCGGCCCGGACGGCGGCCCCGGCGCACCGCGCGCGACTGGATCGTCGACTTCTCCTGTTTCCTGCTGGCCGTTCTCGTCGGCCTGGTCGGCGCGGACGCCGTGACCGACAACCCGCACGTGCCGCACGCCCTCGCCGTCGTGGACCAGTGGCTCGGTGCGCTCGCCTGTGCAGCGGTGTGGCTGCGCCGCCGCTGGCCGGTCGGGCTGGCCGTGGCGACGATCCCCGTCGGGATGATCTCGGACACCGCGGGCGGCGCGTGCGTGATCGCCCTGTTCACGCTGGCCGTGCACCGCCCCTTCCGATACGTGGCCTGGGTGGGCGGCATCAACATGGCGACGGTCCCGGTCTACTTCTGGATGCGCCCCGACCCCGACCTGCCGTACGCCGCCTCGGTCATCTTGTTCGTGCCGCTGATCGCGGCGCTGGTCGGATGGGGCATGTTCGTACGGTCCAAGCGGCAGCTCGTGCTGAGTCTGCGCGACCGGACCCGGCGCGCCGAGACGGAGGCGCGGCTGCGCGCGGAGCAGGCGCAGCGGCTCGCCCGCGAGGCCATCGCCCGTGAGATGCACGACGTGCTCGCGCACCGGCTGACCCTGCTGAGCGTGCACGCGGGCGCCCTGGAGTTCCGGCCGGACGCGCCCCGTGAGGAGGTCGCCCGGGCGGCCGGCGTCATCCGGGAGAGCGCGCACGAGGCCCTGCAGGACCTGCGGGAGATCATCGGCGTCCTGCGCGCGGCCGAGCCCGAAGACGCGGGCCGCCCTCAGCCGACGCTCGCCGCGCTGGACGGGCTGGCCGCCGAGTCCCGCGCGGCCGGCATGAAGGTCACCCTGGACAGCCGCGTCACCGACCCCGCCGCCGTCCCCGCCTCGGTCGGCCGCACCGCCTACCGCATCGCCCAGGAAGGCCTCACCAACGCCCGCAAGCACGCCCCCGGCGCGGAGGTCACGGTGTCCGTCACCGGCGCCCCGGGCGAGGGCCTGACCGTGTCCGTGCGCAACCCTCCGCCCGACGGCGAGGTGCCCCACGTCCCCGGCTCCGGGCAGGGCCTGATCGGACTGGCCGAACGGGCCACGCTGGCCGGGGGCCGACTGGAGCACGGGCCGGACCAGGACGGCGGGTTCCGGGTACGGGCCTGGCTGCCCTGGGGGACGCCTGCAGACCGAACCCGTGCCGACTGAACTCGCGCCGACTGCCGTCGGCATCAGCCGGCCCTCGGCGTCATCCACTGCCCCGCGAGCAACTGCCCCGACACCGTCCGCCACTCCGTGACCAGCCGCGGTCCGCCAACTCGGGCCGCACTACCGTGATTACGTAGGGCCCATGACCGCGATCAGAGTGCTCCTCGTCGACGACGACCCGCTGGTTCGGGCCGGCCTGGCCCTGATGCTGGGCGGCGCCGACGACATCCGGATCGTCGGCGAGGCCGGCGACGGCGACCAGGTCGAGGCGCTCGTCGACCGCACCCGCCCCGACGTCGTCCTGATGGACATCCGGATGCCGTCGGTGGACGGCCTGACCGCCACCGAGCGGCTGCGCGGCCGGGCCGATGCGCCACAGGTCGTGGTGCTGACCACCTTCCACGCGGACGAACAGGTGCTGCGCGCCCTGCGCGCGGGCGCCGCCGGATTCGTCCTGAAGGACACCCCGCCCGCCGAAATCCTCGACGCGGTGCGCCGGGTCGCGGCCGGTGACCCCGTCCTGTCGCCCGCGGTCACGCGCCAGTTGATGGAACACGCGGCCGGCACCGCCGCCGACACGCGCCGCACGCGCGCGCGTGCCCGCATCGCCACGCTCAACGACCGCGAACGCGAGGTCGCCGTCGCGGTCGGCCGGGGCCCGTCCAACGCCGAGATCGCCGCCACCCTGTTCATGAGCGTGGCCACGGTCAAGACCCACGTCTCCCGCATCCTGGCCAAGCTCGACCTCAACAACCGGGTGCAGATCGCCCTGTTGGTGTACGACGCGGGACTTCTGGAGGAAGCGGAGGAGGACGGGCGCTAGGTGTGTTGTCCGGACAGGCTGGTGACGCGGCCGCTGGGGTCTGTCCGGCGGATCATGCCGCAGACGCGGGGCTCACCTGCCCTGATCAGTCGCCGTTGCCTTCCTGCGACCTGATCCGCCGGACAGGCCCTGGGCGGGCACTGATCGGCGCTCCCAGCCGTTGTCGGTGCGAAGGGGCCGGGCGAGGGGGAATGGCATGGCAGAGGTGATCGATCTCGAGGAGTTCGGCGACGCGTTCCGCACGGACCCGCATCCCGTGTACGCGAAGCTGCGCGCCCTCGGCCCGGTGCACCGCGTGCGGCCGCCCGGCTCCGACGACGGCTACTGGACCTGGCTCGTCGTCGGGTACGCGGAGGCGCGTGCGGCGCTCGCCGATCCCCGGCTGTCCAAGGACGGCAGCAGGATCGGAGTGACGTTCCTCGACGAGGAGCTGATCGGCCGCTATCTGCTGCTCACCGACCCGCCCGAGCACACCCGTCTGCGCGGGCTCGTCTCCCGCGCCTTCACCATGCGCAGGGTGGAGGCGCTGCGACCGAGGATCCAGGAGATCACCGACGACCTGCTCGACGCGATGCTGCCGCTCGGCCGCGCCGACCTGGTCGAGTCGTTCGCCTACCAGCTGCCGATCACCGTGATCTGTGAGCTGCTCGGCGTACCGGAGATGGACCGCACGGAGTTCCGGAAGCTGTCGACGGAAGTGGTCGCACCCACCAGCTCCCAGAGCAATTACGACGCCGTCGTGCGGCTCGCCGAATACCTCACCGAGCTGATCGAGGACAAGCGGTGCGCCGGACCGAGCGACGACCTGCTCGGCGACCTGGTCCGCACGACCGCCGAGGACGGCGACCGGCTCTCCGCGCGGGAACTGCGCGGCATGGCCTTCGTCCTGCTGATCGCCGGTCACGAGACGACCGTCAACCTCATCACCAACGGCGTCCACACCCTGCTCACCCACCCCGACCAACTCGCCGCCCTGCGCGCGGACATGGCCCTCGTCGACGGCGCGGTGGAGGAGATGCTGCGCTACGAGGGCCCGGTGGAGAACGCGACCTTCCGGTACGCCGCCGAGCCCCTGGAGATCGCCGGCACCCCCGTCGAGAAGGGTGACCCGGTGATGATCGGCCTCACCGCGGCCGACCGCGACGCGGCCCGCTATCCCGCCCCGGACCGCTTCGACATCCGCCGCGACACCCGCGGCCACGTCGCCTTCGGCCACGGCATCCACTACTGCCTCGGCGCCCCGCTGGCCCGCCTCGAAGCACGCACCGCGATCCGCTCCCTGCTGGAGCGCGCCCCCGCCCTCACCCTCGACGGCCCACCCGGCGACTGGCTCCCGGGCATGCTGATACGGGGGCTGCGGAGCTTGCCGGTGCGCTGGTAGGCCGGCGGTGGGTTTTCGGCGTCCACCTCTCGGCCGACCGAGGCGGTGCGAAGTGGGCACCTTTTGCCCCACCGAGTCGGGTGGTGGGTGCGCATGGGGCGGGGGTCCAGGGGGCGGAGCCCCTTCACAGGGCGGCAGCGCCGCTGCCACCGGGAATCTCCGCGAGGTGCACTGGTCTTCGCTCGCGCCGCGACACCTCACAGGCCTCGGCGATCCGCAGCGCCTGCAGCGCCTCCCGCCCGTCGCACGGGTTGGCCCGCTCACCCCGCACGACCTCCACAAAGGCGGCCAGCTCAGTCTCGTAGGCAGGCCCGAACCGCTCCAGGAAGCCCGTCCACGGCTTGTCCGCCGCCGGCGGCCCCGTCGGCTCGGTGGACGCGATCGGCGTACGGTCGTCCAGGCCGACGACGATCTGGTCCAGCTCCCCGGCCAGCTCCATACGGACGTCGTAGCCCGCCCCGTTCAGCCGCGTCGCCGTGACCGTGGCGAGCGTGCCGTCGTCGAGGGTGAGCAGCGCCGCGCCCGTGTCGACGTCGCCCGCCTCGCGGAACGTCGCCGGCCCGGCGTCGGACCCGGCCGCGTACACGTCGACGATCTCGTGCCCGGTCACCCAGCGCAGGATGTCGAAGTCGTGGATCAGGGTGTCCCGGTACAGGCCCCCGGACAGCGCCAGGCGGGCGGCCGACGGCGGAGCCTGGTCCGAGGTCAGCGCCCGCACGGTGTGCAGCCGCCCGAGCCGCCCCGACCGCACCGCCTCGCGCGCGCCCGTGTAGCCCGCGTCGAAGCGGCGCTGGAACCCCATTTGCAGGACGGTGCCGGCCGCGTCGACCTCGGCGAGCGCGTGCAGCGTGCCCGGCAGGTCGAGGGCGATCGGCTTCTCGCAGAACACCGGAAGCCCCGAGCGTGCTGCCCGACCGATCAGTTCGGCGTGCGCCGACGTCGCCGTCGTGATCACCACGGCGTCGACGCCCCACGTGTAGATCTCGTCCACCCCCGGCGCCGCCGTCTCCCCCAGCCGGTGTGCGAGTTCCTGGGCCCGCGCGGGGTCCGCGTCCGTGAGGATCAGGGAGCCGACCTCACGGTGCCGACTGAGGGTGTTCGCATGGATGGTGCCGATGCGGCCCGTACCGATGACTCCGATGCGCATGGGACCAAACTGCGGCCGGACCAGGCACGCTGTCAATGTATATGTCCGGACAACCGAACTACACAACTTCCCGTCAACCCGTCACGGAGCTACGCTCAGCCCGTGCCGAAACCAGAAGTGGACCCGACCGTGACGCTCGAGCTCAGTGTGGACCGGGGTAGCCCGGTGCCGTTGTACTTCCAGCTGTCCCAGCAGCTCGAAGCGGCGATCGAGCACGGCGCGCTCACCCCCGGCAGCCTGCTGGGCAACGAGATCGAACTCGCCGCCCGGCTCGGCCTGTCCCGGCCCACCGTCCGCCAGGCCATCCAGTCGCTCGTCGACAAGGGCCTGCTCGTGCGCCGCCGCGGCGTCGGCACGCAGGTCGTGCACAGCCAGGTCAAGCGCCCGCTGGAACTCAGCAGCCTCTACGACGACCTGGAGGCGGCCGGCCAGCGCCCCGCCACCAAGGTCCTCGTCAACACGCTCGTCCCGGCGCCCGCCGAGATCGCGGCCGCGCTCGGCGTCTCCGAGGACAGCGACGTACACCGCGTGGAGCGGCTGCGTCTCGCCCACGGCGAGCCGATGGCGTACCTGTGCAACTATCTGCCGCCCGGACTGCTCGACCTGGACACCGAGCAGCTGGAGTCCACCGGCCTGTACCGCATGATGCGCGCCGCGGGGATCACGCTGCACAGCGCCCGCCAGTCCATCGGCGCCCGTGCGGCCACCGCCGTAGAGGCCGAGCGGCTCGCCGAGGAGGAGGGTGCCCCGCTGCTCACCATGCAGCGCACGACCTTCGACGACACCGGCCGCGCGGTCGAGTACGGCACCCATACCTACCGCCCGTCCCGCTACTCCTTCGAGTTCCAGCTGCTCGTACGGCCTTGAGGCCTTCTGTGGCGAGGTCGCATTCATCCCATTGTCAGGACATTGCGACCCACCCGCGCCGCAGTGGACCCAAGGGGCGCGGGGCTGTATCGATGGGCGGCTCCGCCGCGTGGGCGCGACCAGCCCCAAACACACGCGCATCCGGCAAATTGCAGTAACCGCCTCTTTGCTCCCCTGTTCGGCACCCAGCGTGAGCGTGAGGCAGAATCGGGCCTTGATGAGCACCTACGGCAACTTCAGCGCCCCCATCGGCTCCCGCCGCGCGCCAGCGCTCCGCACGGTGGGCACAAGGGAGCGCCGCTCGCATCTGACCGCACCCCGCGTGCCGACGGTCGGCATCGACATCGGCGGCACGAAGGTGATGGCGGGCGTCGTCGACGCCGACGGCAACATCCTGGAGAAGCTCCGTACGGAGACCCCGGACAAGTCCAAGAGCCCCAAGGTCGTCGAGGACACCATCGTCGAACTGGTCCTGGACCTGTCCGACCGGCACGACGTGCACGCCGTCGGCATCGGCGCGGCCGGCTGGGTCGACGCCGACCGCAACCGCGTGCTGTTCGCGCCCCACCTGTCCTGGCGCAACGAGCCCCTCCGGGACCGCATCTCCGGGCGGCTCGCCGTCCCCGTCCTGGTCGACAACGACGCCAACTCCGCCGCCTGGGCCGAGTGGCGCTTCGGCGCCGGACGCGGCGAGGACCACCTCGTCATGATCACGCTGGGCACCGGCATCGGCGGCGCGATCCTGGAGGACGGCCAGGTCAAGCGCGGCAAGTACGGCGTAGCGGGCGAGTTCGGCCACATGCAGGTCGTCCCCGGCGGCCACCGCTGCCCGTGCGGCAACCGCGGCTGCTGGGAGCAGTACAGCTCGGGCAACGCACTGGTCCGGGAGGCGCGCGAGCTCGCCGCGGCCGACTCCCCGGTGGCCTACGGAATCATCGAGCACGTCAAGGGCAACATCGGCGACATCACCGGCCCGATGATCACCGAGCTGGCCCGCGAGGGCGACGCGATGTGCATCGAGCTGCTCCAGGACATCGGCCAGTGGCTCGGCGTCGGCATCGCCAACCTGGCCGCCGCCCTCGACCCCTCCTGCTTCGTGATCGGCGGCGGCGTCTCGGCCGCCGACGACCTGCTCATCGGCCCCGCGCGGGACGCCTTCCGGCGCAACCTGACCGGCCGCGGTTACCGCCCCGAGGCCCGTATCGCCCGCGCCCAGCTCGGCCCCGAGGCCGGCATGGTCGGTGCCGCGGACCTCGCCCGTCTCGTCGCCCGCCGCTTCCGCCGCGCCAACCGACGCCGGGTGGAGCGCTACGAGCGCTATGCGCGGTATGCGGAGGCCCGTCGCACGACTCAGGACTCCGCATGACGGCCTCGTTGCCGGGCGAGGTCGCGCTCCCGGACGAGCCGCCACCCGAGGACCGGCGTCACATGATCCGCCGCAGGGCGCTCACCCTGCTCATCATCGTGCTGCTCATCGGCGTGCCGGCCGGCTACCTGGTGATCTCCGCCAACCAGAGCCGCGACAGCGGCAAGGACAAGCAGAAGAAGTACTCGGCGACCGGCCTGACCGCCGCCTGGCCGTCCAAGGTCCAGCGCCGCCTCTACCAGGTGCCGGTCCCGCACCCGGCCGACCAGGTCGCGTACTACGAGACCAACAACTGGAAGACCAGCCGCCTGTACGTCCAGTTCCGGACGACCGACGCCGGCCTTGACGCCTTCCTCACGGGCGTGGGCGTCAACCGCGACGACCTCGAGCAGGGCGACCTCACGATCGGAGCCCGCGACCGGAGCGTCACCGGCTGGAAGTTCACCGGCCCCGGCCCGTGGGCGGGCCTGGCCCACAGGCAGAAGAACCCGGCCCCCACCCAGGACATCGTCGTGAACCTGGCCGACCCGGCCAACCCCATGGTGTACGTCGTCTCGCGCACGGTTCCCTAGACGCCGGGCCCCAGCCGGTCGCCGGGGCCGATTGTCAGACCCCGCCCGTAGAGTCGAAGACGACTGACACGACACACGGGCGGGAGGTGACAGGACGTATGAGCGACAGGACCGCGGTGGCCGAGCGGGAGGGCGAGACCGGACGAGCGCCCGCCACCGGGGAAGCGGTGCCCACCGGGGGAGCGGCGGAGTCCGTCCCCGTCCGACTCGCGGCCGTGTTCGTGCCCGGGCCCGTCCCGCGCGAGGGGCGGATGGCCTTCTGGGACCCGGAAGGCGGACCGCTGCCCGCCGCTCCCACCGAGCTCACTGTCGTACGACACCATGGTGCCGGAGTACGCCGCAGGACCACCCCCGCACTGTCGCTCCCCGTGGACCAGGCCCTGCCGCTGCTCGTCCGCGCCCGGCGCGACCCGGCCGCCCACCCGGCCACCGCCTGCTGGGGAGCGGCCGCGCTGCACGCCCTGCGGCTCACCGCCCGCGGCCGGCTGCTGCCGGGTCTGACGGCCACCGGTCACGACGCCTGGCGGGCCGGGCCCCTGGACCCGGACGACATCGCCCACCTGCGCGCGGTCGCGGCCGCCCTGCCGTACGAGGGACACGCGGTCCCGCTGCCCGGCCCGGGCCCGCTCCGACTGCCCGAACCGGAAGCGCTGATGCGCTCCTTCCTGGACGCGGTCGCGGACACCCTGCCCCGCACCCCGGCCGCTCCGTACGCCTCCGGCAAGCCCTTCGCCGCGCGTGAGCCCCAGCGGCTGCCCGCCGCACACGACTGGGCCGCGGAGGTCGCCGCCGGCATGGACGCGGGCGTGCGGATCTCGCTCCGCCTGGACCTGGCGGCGCACGACCTCTTCGACGCCGACGGTGAAGACGGCGTGCACCGCGCGGGCGCGGCCGTCGTCCAGGTGCACAGCCTCGCCGACCCCACCCTCGTGGCCGACGCGGCGGCCCTGTGGGCGGGTGACGCGGACGCGGCGTTCGGTCCCCGCGCGCGTGTGGACGCGGCCCTCGCCGTGCGCCGTGCGGCCCGCGTCTGGCCGCCCCTCGACCGGCTCTCCGAGCAGGACGTGCCCGACGTACTGGCCCTGTCCGACGAGGAGTTGGGCGACCTGCTCGGCGTCGCGGCGACGCGGCTCGCCGCTGCCGGAGTCGCCGTGCACTGGCCCCGTGACCTGGCACAGGACCTGACCGCGGCCGCGGTGGTCCGGCCCGCACCGGGCTCGGCGACCGACGGCACGGGTTTCTTCGAGAGCGAGGAACTGCTCCAGTTCCGCTGGCAGCTGGCGCTCGGCGGCGATCCGCTCAGCGAGGCCGAGATGGACGCGCTCGCCGAGGCCCACCGCCCGGTCGTGCGCCTGCGGGACCAGTGGGTGCTGGTCGACCCGGCCCTCGTCCGCAAGGCCCGCAAGCGCGAACTGGGCCTGCTCGACCCGGTCGACGCGCTGTCCGTCGCTCTCACCGGCAGCGCGGAGGTCGACGGCGAGACGGTCGAGGCGGTCCCCGTCGGCGCCCTGGCCACCTTGCGCGACCGTCTGACGGCCGGAGTGCGGCCCGCCGAGCCACCAGCCGGCCTGCGCGCCACCCTGCGTGACTACCAACTCCGGGGCCTGGCCTGGCTGGACCTCATGACCACCCTCGGTCTCGGCGGCTGCCTGGCCGACGACATGGGGCTCGGCAAGACGATCACCGTCATCGCGCTGCACCTGCGCCGGGCTCGCAGCGAGCCGACCCTCGTCGTCTGCCCGGCCTCCCTGCTCGGCAACTGGCAGCGCGAGATCACCCGGTTCGCGCCCGGCGTCTGCGTCCGCCGCTTCCACGGCCCGGACCGCACACTGGACGACCTCGACGGCGGCTTCGTCCTCACGACGTACGGCACCATGCGGTCGGCGGCGCCCACGCTCGCCCAGCAGCCGTGGGGCATGGTCGTCGCCGACGAGGCACAGCACGTCAAGAACCCGTACTCGGCGACGGCGAAGGCCCTGCGCACCATCCCGTCCCCCGCGCGCGTGGCCCTCACCGGCACACCGGTCGAGAACAACCTCTCCGAACTCTGGGCGCTCCTCGACTGGACGACACCCGGACTCCTGGGCCCCCTGAAGTCCTTCCGCGCCCGCCACGCGCGCGCGGTGGAGAACGGCGAGGACGAGGAGGCGGTGACCCGGCTCGCCCGCCTGGTCCGCCCCTTCCTCCTGCGCCGCAAGAAGTCCGATCCCGGCATCGTCCCCGAACTGCCGCCCAAGACCGAGACGGACCACCCGGTCCCGCTCACCCGCGAACAGGCCGCGCTCTACGAGGCGGTGGTGCGCGAGTCGATGCTGACGATCGAGACGGCGGAGGGCATGGCCCGCAGGGGCTTGGTGCTGAAGCTGCTGGGCGCGCTGAAGCAGATCTGCGACCACCCCGCGCTGTACCTGAAGGAGGACGTCCCGCCGACGGCCGGCGACCGACTCGCCGCCCGCTCCGGCAAACTGGCCCTGCTCGACGAACTGTTGGACACCCTGCTGGCCGAGGACGGCTCGGCACTCGTCTTCACGCAGTACGTGGGGATGGCCCGCCTGATCACCTCCCACCTGGCCGCCCGCGCGGTCCCGGTGGACCTCCTGCACGGCGGTACGCCGGTGCCGGAGCGTGAACGCATGGTGGACCGCTTCCAGAGCGGAGCCACACCGGTCCTCGTCCTGTCGCTGAAGGCGGCCGGCACGGGCCTGAACCTCACCCGCGCGGGCCACGTCGTCCACTTCGACCGCTGGTGGAACCCGGCCGTCGAGGAACAGGCCACCGACCGCGCCTACCGCATCGGCCAGACCCAGCCGGTCCAGGTCCACCGCCTGATCACCGAGGGCACGGTCGAGGACCGCATCGCCGAGATGCTGGAGTCCAAGCGGGCCCTCGCCGACGCGATCCTCGGCTCCGGCGAGTCGGCCCTCACAGAACTGACGGACCGCGAACTCGCCGACCTGGTCTCCCTCCGGAGGACATCGTGACCCCCCGCCCCGCCGACGAGGCCCGCCGGGCGCTGCGGGAGGCGCGAGAGCGCGGAGGCCGGGGGCCGGGGGCGCCCGACGCCCCTGGCACGGACCGGGCAGTACCCCAGGAGCCCACGGGACACGAGGCACGACCGGCCGACGTGGCACGCGCGGCACTGCGGGAGGCGCGGGAGCGTGGAAGGGGGACGGACGCGGGCATCGACGACGGCACGGGGCCTGACACGGACGCCGGCGAGGTTGTTGGGGAGCGCCCGGCTCATGGCGTTGGGTGGGGCGAGGCGGGTCGTCCGGGTGTTGGGTCGGGTGAGGCGGGTCCTCCCGGCGGCGAGCCGGACGGGTCGGGTGAGGTGGGTCGTCCCGGCGGCGGGCCGGACGGGTTGGATGAGGTGGGTCGTCCCGGCGGCGGATCGCCGGGCTTCGGTGAGGCGGGTTGTTCTGACGTCAGGTCGGGCCGGTCGCGCGAGGCGGGCCATTCCGACGTCGAGCCGGGCGGTTCGGGCGACGCGGGTCCGGACGCGTCGGCGGCCGCCTCCGGCGGCGTACGGGAGGTATCGGCCGACACGCCCAGGGACAACGCAGGCCAAGTGGGCCAGGCAGCGGGCTCTGGTGCGACGGCACGGGGCGGCGAAGCCGACCGGCGGGGCGGGCGGCCCGCGGATGTCGCGCGCGAAGCGCTGCGCGCCGCTCGCGGCGAAGGCCACCGGGATCGGGCGGACGCCGAGGGAGAGGAAGCAGAGCGCCCGCGTCGGCCGCGCCGCCAAGCTCGGCCCCTTTCCGGGGACAGCGGCCGTGCGCGAGGCCACGCCGCCGACGCCAGGGCGCGTGACGTACGGCAGTTCCTCGCCGACGCCTTCCGTATGCCTGTCGTGGCGGGTTTGCCGGGGGAGGGGTGGGCCGGGTCAGAGATCGATCCTGCTGTGGAGTACCCGGCAGGGGGCGGGGACGGCAACGACGGTCCGGACGGCCCGAGTTCGGCTGACGTCCCGCCTTCAATCGGCGGTGCCTTCCGTATGCCTGTCGTGGCGGGTTTGCCGGGGGAGGGGTGGGCCGGGTCAGAGATCGATCCTGCCGGGGAGCACCCGGCACAGGGCCGGAACGACAACGACGGTCCGGGCACGCCGACTTCGACTGACGACATTCCCGCATCCGGCGAAGCCGCGGCAGACAGCCCACCCGACACCGAGCCGACCGCCACGGCGGGGCCGGCATCGGCTCGATCGGCCCACCAGGGCACGACTCAGTCCACACCGGCCCGGCCGGGCCGGGGCGATGCGGCGGAGCCGGAGCCCGTCTCCGCCCGGACGCGCCAACCCGGCCCGGCGAGTCCCACCCCGGCCCAGCCCCACCACTCGCCCCCGCACTCGCCACCTCCTCCCACCGGCACCCCCACCCCCGGCCCACCCGCAACCCCCCGCGTCCCCCACTCCATGGCAGCCCCCGGCCGGGACAGCGAGCTGCGCCGCACGTTCCCCGCCTTCCCTCCCCGGACGGGAGCCGCGGGGTTCGCGGCGACATGGTGGGGGAACGCGTGGGTGGCGGCGTTGGAGGAGGGCGCGTTGGACGCCAAGCGGCTGGCGCGCGGGCGGAGTTACGCCGAGCAGGGGAACGTGGACGCCATCACGGTGACGCCGGGACTCGTCCTCGCCTACGTCCAGGGGAGCCGCCCCAGGCCCTACCGCGTGCAGGTCCGGCTGCGCACACTCGACGACGCCGACTGGGCGCGGTTCCTGGACAGCGCCGCCGATCGTCCCGGGCACATCGCCGCGCTCCTCGACAAGGAGATGCCCCACTCCCTCGCCGAGTGCGGAGTCCGTCTGCTCCCCGGCCCCGGCGAGCTAGAACCGCACTGCAGCTGCCCCGACCGCGGCCACCCCTGCAAGCACGCCGCCGCCCTCTGCTACCAGACCGCACGCCTGCTCGACGCCGACCCCTTCGTCCTGCTCCTGCTGCGCGGCCGCGGCGAACGCGACCTGCTCGACGCCCTGTCCCGCCTGAGTGCCACCCGCGCGGCCCGCGCCGCCCAGGAAAAGGGGCCGACGCAGTTGCCCGGCGTCCGGGCCACAGACGCCCTCGCAACCCGCCAACTCCCGCCCCTCCCGGCACCCCTGCCCATGCCCCCGCACCCCGAGCAGCCCCCGGTGTACCCGGCGGCCCCGGGCGGCCCGGACCCCTTCGCGCTGGACCAGCTGGCGACCGACGCGGCCGCCCGCGCCCACGCCCTGCTCGGCACCGGCCGCGACCCGGTCGGCGAGCTGACCCTGTGGCAGGACGCGGTGCGGCTCGCAGCGGCCCGACCCGGTTCCGGACTAACTGCGGGCAGCCGCGCCCTCTACTCCTCCCTCGCCTCCGCCGCCGGCCGCACCCCGGCCGAGCTGGCGCGCGCGGTCGCCGCCTGGCGCCAGGGCGGTCCGGAGGGCCTCGCCGTCCTCGAAGAGCCCTGGGACCCGCCGGCCGGCCGCTTCGACCGCGCCCGCCCCCTCCTCCTCGCCGCCGACCTGCCCGCCTTCCGCCCCTGGCGCAACCGCCTCACCCACCCGCAGGGCCACGTCCAGCTCCGCCTGGGCCGCGACGGCCTGTGGTACGCCTACGAGTCCGAGCCGGGCCACGACGACTGGTGGCCCCGCGGCACCCCCGACCTGGACCCGGTCGGCGCCCTGACCGGCCTCGGCACCCCGGACGACCTGTGATCCCCGACCGCGCCGATTTCCGCCCCGCATCTCCACTCCGGATCTCCGCCCCGCAACTCCACCTCAGATCTCCGGCCCTGATGCCCGCCCCGAGTGAAGGCGGTGTGAGAGTTTCCCGCTGATGTGCGGGAGCCAGGTGTGAGGACTGGGGGCCCAGAGGTGGCAAGGTAAGAAACGGCGGTTAGCGTGGAGCGGTGAGTGAGACGAAGACCCCTGCCCTCCAGTACCGCTTCGACGGCCCGGAAGACGCCCCGGTCCTCATCCTCGGCCCCTCGCTCGGTACCACGTGGCACAGGTTGTAGGGGCCGTCCAGGGGCGTCTATGCCAGTCCACTGCGGGCATGAAATTGCAGGTCGGAGCCTCTTGGTTCGAGAGCGTCTGCCCAGTTGGTGATGGCTGTGTGATACGCGGGTGATATGGCGAGGCCCCACCGAGGTCCGTCCTGGCGGGGTCTCTGCCCGGATCCGTGAGACGTCGAAGCCGCACCGGAGCGCTCCGGTGCGGCTTCGACGTGAGGTCGAACGCGCTGGCGCGCACGATGCGGTCGGTGCCTCGAAGGAGTCCGTGTGCCTGATTTGCGATCGCACCCGCTCATCCGTCAGTACCGGGGTGCCTTTCCCTCCCAGCGCGACCGGGTCGCGTGAGTGCGGGAGCGGTTACGGCCGGATCGACTGGCTGGCCACCGGCAGCTGAACTGGCCATCCCGGCCTGTGGTCGGGCCACGGCTGCATCACTGTCGCGGGTGACGTCCATGCGGGCGCCGATCCGTAGTCCCGTAACTACTACGAACGCCGCATCGGGAACCCGCGCGAGACAGTCACATGCGTCTCGATCGCTATTGCCCGAGAGGTCGGCCACTTGGTCAGGCTCACACGGCCATGATGCCCACTAGAGGCGCAGTCGTAGGCTATGAAGCATGAAGATCAGGGTCCGTGACGCTCATCCAGCCGACGTCGAATGGATGAGCAACAACACCGAGGGCTGGACGGTCACCGTCGAGAAGCAGGAGGGGGCCGCCTCCCTGGCGGAGGCGCTGCACGCCCTGATCGCAGAGGATCCCGACCAAGGCGTGCGTATGGGATGGCTTCACTCCAGTCTGCAGCGCGCGGCAGGCGGCGAGCCCGGCTACGTCAGGCTTTATGAGCTCCACGTTTCTCCCGAGCATCGTCAAACGGGAGTGGCACGAGCCTTGGTGGATGAGTTGTTCGCTCGGGTGCCCGATCAAGAGATCATCTTGTCTGCGTGGGACCGGGACCTGTACGGAGTGTGGCTTAAGCTCGGATTTACTTACGTCCCTGAACCCGACGAAATGTCAGGGAATTGCAGTTACCCCGGTGACATGGTGCGCCCACCGGTAGAAGCTTCGTCCTGAAGGATCAGGCATCGTCCGTCGGCATAGTCGTCCAGGACCGCTTCCTCAGGAGTCGGCCGTGTCCGCCATGAGCAACAGTGGCAGCCCTCAGTCTCCGACAGCCGGAAGCGATCAAGCCCGCGACAGGCGCCGCTTCCCCGTTTACCCAAGGGTGCGTCGCACCTGGACGGCAGTGGAGCGCCGATGGCGGCCGGAAAGAGGACGCTCACTCCTCTAAGGTGACGCCCTACCGACACGCACTTGACGAGCGATTGACATGCGCCTGACGGGATAGCTACCCATTGGCGGACGGTGATTGTCCGATTATTTTCGTCCCGCCCTCGAGAGGTCGATCATGGTCACAGGCCGGCCGTACCGGCGCGGAAGTCGAGGGGTACTGAGACCGTGTCCTACATGGTCAGTCTGAGGAGCCGTTTGTAGCAGCAGAGGGCGGCGGCCAGTCCGAGAAAGGCCAGGTAGTTGCGGGGATGGCGCGGGACTCTCGACTCCGGCGATGAGCGCGTTCAACCCAGCCTGGATGAGCCGGTCCGACCCGACGTGCCTACCGAATGCCCTCTCGCGCGCGATGTGGCTGAGCTGCTTGAGAGCGTCGTCGCGGGTCATCACAGTCTTCTCGATCGGCCATCTGGGAGAAGGAGACTCGCACATTTCCAGACGGTGCTGCCATCGAGTTCCTCCTGCGTGTTCGGTGATCAGGACATGAGAACCCGTTTCCGCAGAAGGGCGAAGCCCGCGCGACCGAACATCTGGCGCTTGAGCATTTTGATCCTGTTGACGTGTCCTTCGACGACGCCTGAGTTCCAGGGCAGGGTCAGGCCGGCGATGACGGCGTCCCGGTCGCGTTCGAGTCCTGTGGCGAGGGTGTGGAGGCTGGGGAGGTCGTCCTGTCGGACGGCGTCGAGCCAGTCCGGCAGCTGTTCGCCTTGGCGCCCGGTCAGCATGGTCGCGAACGACCGGACGTGGCGGGTGAGGGCGCCGATCTCGGGGCAGTTGGCTGAGATGTTCTTGAGCTGGAGTTGCTCGGGTTCGGTGAGGGTCTCGGGGCGGCGGAGGATCCATCCGGCGACTGAGCGGGGTGAGGGGGGCCGGGCCGCCACCGGACGGGGCGATGTCCGTTTGAGGTGCAGGTAGGCCCGGACGCGTCCGTAGCTTCCCTGGTAGCCAAGGGGGACGATCTCCTCCCATAGCTTCCAAGCGTTGGTGCAGCCCTCACTCCAGCGGTCATCGAGGTAGGGCTTGTACTCGTCCAGGACCGAGGACCGGTTCTGCCACTGACCGGTGAAGAGGTCTTCCGGCCGTGCGGCGTCGGCAAAACGCTGGACGGTGCGGTAGGTCATGCCGAGCTGGCGTTGGATCGAGCGCCGGCTGTGCCCGGCCTCGATCAGGGCATGGATCGTGGCGTGCCGGGCTCTGGTGCGATCCGCGTAGCGGCTGCTGGTCGCCCACGGCGAGGTCGCGGGCTCGGCTGCCGGAGCCGGTTCCGTGTCGGGCTGCGGGGCAGTGGGAACGAGTACCTGCAGGCAGCGGCGGTGCTGGGAGACGCTTCGCTCTGCGGCCTCGCTGAGGTTGTGCCACAGGTGCCATCGGTCGGCGACCTGGACTGCCTGGGGTGCGCCGACGGTGGCACCCTCGGCGAAGAAGGGCGCCCGGTCCCGGCAGATCACCTCGATCCCTGGCCGCTTCGCGAGCCAGGCTGCGAGGCTGGTCGATTCCCGGTCGGGCAGCAGGTCGACCGGTTGGCGAGTCTCGACGTCCACCAGGACGGTCCCGTAGTGCCGTCCTTTGCGAGTCGCGTACTCGTCGACACCGACCACCCGCGGGGCGGGCGACTCCGGTTCCGGCAGTGCGTCGACCAGGCGCAGGACCGTACTCCGGCTGACGTCGACTCCGACCGCCCTGGCCATGCGGGCACCGGCCCGGCCGGCCAAGGCCAGACCGATGTCGGACAGCGTCGAGCGAAGCCGCTCCGTCCGCTGGCCGTGGCGACGTGTCAGCCCCGGTATCTGCTCGACGAACGTCCGCCGACCACAGGAGGCATTCGGGCAGGTGAACCGCCGCACTCTCAACCGGAGAACCACACTCCTGCCACCGCTCGGCACGTCCGTAGGAAACCGCAGTAGGACCCATGAACGTGGTCCGACCATGTCCCGCACAACGGACACGACGCGCCTACCGCCGAGCCCTGGACGTCAACGCGCACTATCGCGATGTTCACCGCTATCGACAGCACCACCACGTCCGCCACCGACGGGAACA
The DNA here is from genome assembly GCF_040295365.1 of Streptomyces sp. NPDC002838. Lineage (NCBI taxonomy): Bacteria > Bacillati > Actinomycetota > Actinomycetes > Kitasatosporales > Streptomycetaceae > Streptomyces > Streptomyces sp. NPDC002838. The sequence continues at coordinate 146,721 of NZ_JBEOVF010000024.1, forward strand.
GCAGATCCTTCAACCGAATTGCAAGGTCATCCACGGCTCCGAACTGTCAGCCCACGCACGCGGACCGAGAATTCTTTTCGGGCGACTTCGCCAACACCTGTCACCGCCCCCACCGTTACTCACTGTGGCCAGATCACAGAACCTGAGCCAGAACCCGATCTCGTGCACAGAGCCACAGCGCGGGTGCCGTGGGTGGCGATGTGGCCGCGTCCTTCGCGCAGGCCCAGCGGGGCAAGGTGGGACAGGGCAGGGCGGAAGCCGGTTGACCAGATCACCGCATCCACGGCGGCTGTGGTGCCGTCACCGCGCGCCACTTTCTGGCCACTCCTGCACTCAGCAGGCCGGTGCACCGACACCCATCTCCGGGCGGTGGGTCACCGAATAGCGCACCCCCGGAATACTGCCTCTTGGCTATGCAAGCGTCATGACGGGCGCTTGGGGAGCGGCGCTCGACCTCCCCAGGCATTGCGCCGCTCCCGACCAGCCCACGTCAGCTACCCGCGAACTTCCGTCCTACGCTCAATCAGCCGGCGGGCACGCCACTGCGCCACCGCTGTGGTCAGGTGTTCCTGAAGATGCGCCGGCATCGGCTCCTTCGAAGGCCATGCCGCACACGGGCCACTGCCCCCTGTCTGGTGTCACCGCACCAGCGACCGGCGCCGACCAGCGGCTCCGCCGCCCGGAAACGGCCGGTTGAGCAGGTCGGTTACGCGACCGGCTCGTACGTCACGGTCTGGTCCGGACAGCCGGCCGCCACGTCGCGCAGGGCTGCCGCCTCGGCTTCATCGGTCGTAAGGCTCCAGCGGAGCTTCGTTGCGACCCACTCGGCGGCGTACCGGCAGTGCACGTCGCCGGCAGGCGGCAGCCACTGGGCAGGATCCTGGTCTGCCTTGGACCGATTCGAGCGGGCGGTGACCGCGACCAGGCTGACGGCCGCGCCCTGGTCGTTGGCGTACGCCTCGCGGCGCTGCGCCGTCCACGCCGACGCACCGCTGTCCCAGCTCTCGGCCAGGGGCACCATGTGGTCGATGTCCAGACCGGAGGCTGACGTCACCCACACCTGGTCGTAGTACGACCACCAGCTCCCACCCGTCAGACGGCAGTTGGGGCCGACAGTTGGAGGTTAAACGGCCTCGGAGATCAGGACTTCCGCGCGCGTGTTACAGCCGTCGGACGGGTTGGCGCCGGCGTTCCAGTGGCGGAAGGCGTCCCGGTCGTAGCCGTCCCGGGACTCCGTCCCAAGAGGCAGGCCAGCGACGGCTTCGCTCAGGGGAAGCGTCTCGGCCGCGTAGGCGGGCGCTGGGACGGTGAGGGGCAGGACAATGAGGGAGGCGGCGGCCAAGCCGCGCAGCACCGTTTTGAGCATGAGCTGTTGATAGTGACCCGCGACGGGGCGCGATCACCAGTTTGCCTGTTCGAGCCGCCCGTTGCGAACGGATCGTCGTTGCGGAGGACCGGTGTCCGAGGTGACAATGCGTGGAGGTGCCGGGTGGTCATCCCGGCGAAGTGTTGGAGGCGCTGCTTGTGAACACCGCATCGCGGTGCGCCTCGCCATGCGCGCCAGACGCTGACCACTTCGCTTCGGACTGGCCACGGGCTTCCTCGTGGATTCGGCCGGCCTGCCCTCCACGCTGCTGACGGTTGGCGGTGTGTATCTGCTCGCCACGCTGTGCCCGGTGATCTTTCCGGCCTGGAGGCAGATGGACAGTACCGGCTCTCCCCATGACAGGGCGGAGGGCTCGCTGCTGCGGGGCTCGGGATCGAAGCGGGTGTAGAGGCGCGGGCCGCTTGTGCCTGGGCTGTCTTCCGCCTGCGGACCACCGCTCGGGGCTGCCCGGGCGCCGCAACGATTAACAACACGGGACGGGCGGCATCGTGATCACGATGCCGCCCGTCCCGTTGGGCCCCCCGTCACCGCGGACGACCTCGACCTTGCCGTGCAACTCGCCGTGGCAGTCCTTCGCGAGGCGCCCCCAGTCGCGTGGGAAGGCAAGGCCGGTTCGCTGGAACGGGACTGCTGGGAAACCGTTGAGCACCTCAGCGACGACCTCTTCGCCTACGCTGCGCAACTGGGCCCCAAAACACCGCCCTTGGATGGCGAGGTTCCCTTCGTATGGGAGAGCCGACGTCCCGGCGGCCCAGCGAACGCCATTCACGCGAACCGCAAGGCGGGGCCCGTCGGCCTGCTGCAGGTCCTGGAAGCGAGCGGCGCGCTGCTGGTCGCCATGGTGCGCACGACGCCTCCGCAGACCCGCGCTCATCACGTCTTCGGCGTCTCGGACCCCGAGGGCTTTGCCGCGATGGGGATCGTGGAGACCCTGGTGCACACGCACGACCTGGCACAAGGGCTCGGTCTCGCATGGAGCCCGCCTGCCGATCTGTGCTCTCGGGTAGCGGATGCCTTTCTCGCTTCGGATGCGGGCACGTTCCTTGCGTTCGGCGGCCAGGACGTCGCGGTGACGGGCGTTGGCGTTGCGCCAGCGCAGGTAGGCGTGCAGGGCCCGGGTCTGCACGGTGTGGTTGGGGTGGTGGGAGTGGGCGATGGTGAACTGCCTCAGCGGTCCGAAGTGCGCCTCGATGGGGTTCGCCCACGAGGCGTAGGTCGGGGTGAAGCACAACTCGACCTTGTTCTTCCTCGCCCAGCGCCGGATGTCGGCGCCCTTGTGGGCGGACAGGTTGTCCATGATCACGTAGATCGGTGCGCCGTCGGAGTGCGGCGCGGATCGACTTCAGCGCGGCCAACGTGTTTCCGGTGCCCTTCTTGCGGCGGTTGACGCCCCACAGGCGGTCGTCGCCGACCGAGTAGCAGCCGTGGAAATACCGGACTCCGTGGGTGCGGTGGTAGGCGGCCGGCACCCGGTCGGGGTGCTTGCGTTCGGCCCAGCCCGAGCCTGCGGTGGGCCGGATTCCGAGCGGTCCGAACTCGTCGAAGGCGAACACCCGGTCCGGGAAGCGGTCAAGGACCTCCTCGATCCGGTCCAGCTTCGCCTCGCGGTCAGGGTCGGGGGATTCCTTCCATGTCTTGGTGAGCTGGAAGGTGACACCGCGGCGGGCGAGCAGGCCGCGTAACGCCTCGCGGCCGATACGGATCGCCCGGCCGTGGACTTTCCGCAGGTAGGCGACGAGTTTGCGCAGCGACCAGCGGGTGAAAGGCTGGCCGAGCTTGGTGGGGCGGGTGGTGGCCGTCTGGGCGACGAAATCCTCGTCTTCACGACTGAGCAGGCGGGGACGGCCTCCCGCCCACCGAGGGTCCAGGCAGGCCAGGCCGATCTCATTGAACCGGTGGATCACATCGCGCACGGTGTCCTCGTCGGCCTGCACCAGCTGGGCGATCACCGGCACCCGGTTCCCGCCGGCCGAGGCCAACAACATCATCGCGCGCCGGTAGCGCACCGAGTTGGTGCTGCCCCGGCGCACGATCTGCTGCAGCCGCTGCCCTTCCTGGTCAGTCAGTCTGCGCACACGGACAGGCTCGGCCACCGCGCCTCCAGCGGTTGGATCGGACGTCACCGCACATCCAACCGCCACCCCGGCGAACCTATGCGGTCAGAGCACTAGCCGCCCGTTCCCACCACGTTGGTCCGCTTTGGGCATGCCCAGGGTGTTGTTGATCTAACGATTTCCGCCGTCAGCGCCTCCACCACAAGCTGGGCACTGACAATACCGACGTCCAACCAAAACGAGCGGTCACCGGGGCTGCCTATTTTTGGCATTTCTGACGAACAAGTAGACGGCCCCGAATATGCATAGCGTCATAACGAGAACGACCCAGCCGCCGGAATTTCCTGTCACGATGAGGAATACTGACAGAACTACTCCAGCTGCCGCGAAAAGGGCGGAAAATAGCATCCACCTCTTCACTGCTGCGCGCTGTTCCAGCGACCATCCAACCTTTGGCATTTACGATCCCCTTCTTCCTCGGCCCTGCGGCGGGGCGCTGGCACGCCCCGCCGCAGGATCCCGATCTCTCTAGCCTCCGCTAACAGCGTTGGAGGCAATCTGTCCGGCACTCCATGAAATCGCGTAGCATCCAGCGGTGGCTCCCAACGAGCCTCCCACCGTCGCTGGGGCTGACGCAGCGACTGCCGTTCCGCACGCAGCCCCAGCAAGTCCACCCACTACTACTCCAGCAACGTCGCCCCACAGCGCTCGAGTATCTCCTTGTACCAGGTGAGCGATACCTGTAATGCCATCTCCGACCAGACCCAGAGCGTCTATGAGTCCGAGTCCGGACGGATCGATATTGTTGATGGGATCGCCGCCCGCATAAAGGTACGGGTTCTTCCCCTGGCCGGAGGGGTCGGGCTGGGTGAAGCGGCCGAGGGTGGGGTCGTAGTAACGGTGCCCCATCTTGTACAGGCCCGACGGGTCCAGATAGGCGCCGGTGTAGCGGTGCGGCTGGGGGACGGCCTCGGTGGTGGTGCCGCGCGGCAGGCCGGTGGGGCCGTAGGCGTAGGTGTGGGTGCGCTTGCCCGCGTCGTCGCCAGGCCGAGGACGTTGCCGGTGGCGTCGGTGAGGTAGTAGTAGGACTTCCCCCCAGTCGTCATGGAGTTCAACGTGCCCGCCGGTTCGCGGATGAATCCGGTGTCGACGCCGTCGGTCGTCGTGGACGCCAGGCCGAGCGCGGTGTGGTGGAACCACGTCGAACCCAGCTTTGTGCGCTCGGAGTTGTCCGTGCCCGCGTGGACCAGGTCGTAGCGCTTGCCGCCGGTGGTGATCCCGGAGAGCTGGCTGTAGTCCGTCCACGTCTCGTTGGTTCGGGCGGTGGCGCTCGCGCCGGCGGTTTCGTTGCCGAGCTTGTCGTAGGACCAGCCGGTAGTGGTGCCGTTCTTGCCGGTCACTTCGCTCGCGTCGTTGTAGGTGTAGGTGGTGCCGCCAGGGCAGGCGTTCTTGGTGCCGTCCTGGGAGGTGAGGTTGCCGGCCTTGTCCCAGCAGTACAGCCACGACGCCTTCCGCGCGCCCGCGGAGTCGGCTTCCAGGGCGTAGAAGCCGTATCTCAACCGATCTTGGAACGTGTGGATCGAACGGAGTTCCTGGTCGGGTGATCTTCCAGGGGTACGCGCATGAAGGCAGGGCCTCCTGGTAGCTCGGGGGTGCGATCCCATTCCGAGCGGTTCCCGGAGGCCCTGTTGTCGTTGTTGTACGCGCCCGAGCCCGCCCGCTTCAACTCGTCCGCTGTGTCGTGCGATTGTCTCGCGCACGTGTACGGCAACGCGGCCGATCATCCCGATCGGGTGCGCCGGTATCCGTCGGACATGACGGACGCGGAGTGGGCGGAGGTCCGGCCGTTGCTGCCGGTGCCGGCCTGGCTCCAGGGCAGAGGCGGGCAGCCCGAGGGCTATTGCCACCGCCAGCTGCTGGACGCGATCCGCTATCTGGTCGCGGGCGGGATCTCCTGGCGGGCGATGCCCGCGGACTTCCCCGCCTGGGGCCGGGTTTACGCCTTCTTCCGCCGCCGGCGCGAGCACGGGCTGATCGCCGAGTTCCACGACCGGCTGCGCGGACGGGTGCGTGAGCGCGAGGGCCGTGAGGCCGAGCCCACGGCGGGGATCATCGACGCGCAGTCGGTGCGGGCCGCCGCGACGGTGCCGGCCTCCTCACGCGGCTACGACGGCGGGAAGAAGGTGCCCGGGCGCAAGCGGCACATCGTGACCGACTGCCTCGGCCTGCTCCTGGTCGTCTGCGTCACCGCCGCGAACATCGGCGACCGGGACGCCGCAACGGGCCTGCTGAGGCGGCTGCGCCGCCTGCACCGTGACATCACCCTGGTCTGGGCCGACGGCGGCTACACCGGGGGCCTCGTCGGCTGGTGCCG